>CABVDL010000060.1 GCA_902497035.1 uncultured Prevotella sp. | reverse complement strand
GCCCGGCCACTACACCAAAACCAAACATACCATTGATATACAATAGTTTACAAACCATAGATATACAACAGTTTAACAAATCGTCCTACAGAATGATTTAAATCGAAGCGCAGAGTGGTTTAATTCGCAAGGCAGAATGACTCAAATCTCAAGGCAGATGTGAATATCCGTCATAAGCAATCGATTGCACTCAAATAATCATCATTGATTTATATCAAATAAGAATTAATTAAAGAATAAGCGATAACTTCGCAAGAGAATGGCAACACACCTTATTTACTGATAGGATACGACAAAATAAAACAAGAAGATATGAAACGGTTTTATCATCAACTGTATGCAATGCTCTTAGGACTGGCGGCATTGCCGTGCGCAACATCTGCCCAAACCGCAGGATGGCCCGACAACTACGGCGGCGTGATGCTGCAGAGCTTCTACTGGGGCAGCTATAAGGAAACGGCGTGGACCAACCTCACTCAGCAAGCCGACACGCTGTCGAAATATTTCAACCTCATCTGGGCCCCGCCAAGCGGATTCCCCAACACCACGTCGTCCAACATGGGCTACTACCCCATCTACTGGCTCAACCAGACAAGCGCGTTCGGCACAGAGGCCGACCTGCGCGCCATGATCAAGACCTTCAAGGCTAAGGGAACAGGCATCATAGCCGACGTGGTGGTCAACCATAAGAACGGTCCCACGAGCTGGTGCGGCCTCGCCAACGAGAGCGTAAAGGGACAGAACACCGGCAAGACCTACTCCATAAGCTGGGACAACACGACCTACTCGCAGATATGCAGCGACGACGAGGGCAACACCAACAAGGCCTCAGATGGCTACGGCAAGGTGAAAGGCAACAAGGACACCGGCCTCAACGACGCCGGATGCCGCGACCTCGACCATACCAACGCCACCACGCAGGAAAACGTGGAGACCTACGAGGACTTCCTGCTCAACGAGATGGGCTACACGGGCTTCCGCTACGACTTCGTGAAAGGCTTCGACCCCTCGTATGTAAAGTTGTATAACGAGACCGCAAAACCTTCCTATTCCGTGGGGGAATACTGGCAAGGAACAGTCACCGACACCAAGTCCGGCGACCATCCCTTCGGCGGCGTGAAGGACTGGGTGGACGCCACGGGCAAGACGAGCGCGGCTTTCGACTTCCCGCTGAAATACATCATTCAGGACGCCTTCAACAACAGCAACTGGAGCAAGCTCGCCAACTACAAGAGTACGACCCTCATGGGCGCCGACGGCTATGCGCGCTATGCCGTGACATTCGTCGATAACCACGACACCGGCGAGCCGCACGACAACCCGTCTCCCTTGCGCGCCAACATCGCCGCCGCCAATGCCTACATACTCGCCATGCCCGGCACGCCCTGCATCTGGCTGAGCCATTGGACGGCCTACAAGACGATTATCAAGAAATGCATCCTCGCCCGTAAGTTGGCGGGCATCACCAACACCAGCGCCGTGGAGGCCTCAGTAGGTTCCTCAGCTGGCTATTATGCCAAGGTGAAAGGCAGCAAGGGCGAGGCCCTCATCGTGATTGGCGCACCGGCTGGCGTCAGCACCACTGGCTTCCAGCTGGCCTGCTCGGGCGACAACTTCAAATACTATGTCTCCAACGGCCTCGACCTCAGCGCCATCAACAGCATAAAGGACGAGGCAAGCAACTGGGCTCCACCATCGTTCTGCAAGGTGAGCGAGGGCGAGACCTGCGCTTTCTTCGAGGTGCCAGACACGTGGTCAAGCGTCACAAAGATCAACTGCTGGGCATGGGACAGCAACGGAAACTATACCGGCAATATCTGGCCCGGCGTGGCCTGCACCAAGGTGGGCACGACAACGGCCGGCAACGCTGTGTACAAATGGACCTGGAACGGCAGCTATGTGGCCAACATGTCTGGCGCGACGGCATCTACGCCCTCCTACATCATCTTCTCGGCCAACAGCGGCAGTCCCCAGCAGAACAACATGCCGTTCAAGAACGGCAACTACTACACGCTGTATGCCGTCGAGGGCAATGTCATCGACTATGCCACCGGCATCAGCTCGCCCTTCATCAGCAACAGGCCGACCAACGACGCATGGTACACCGCCGGCGGCGTGCGGCTAAATAGCAAGCCACAACAGAAAGGTATCTACCTGCACAACGGAAAGAAAGTGGTAATAAAGTAAGGCCCCTCCCCCAAATGGGGAGGGAGAGATTACAATAAACGCTATTTAAACTATAGAAGCTATAGAAGCTATAGAAGCTATAGAAGCTATAGAAGCTATAGAGACTATAGAGACTATAGAAACTATAGAAGCTAAAGAAAAAAAAACTATAAACACTATGGACACCACAAAAGCCACCTCCCCCCGCTGTCTCCTCGCCGCCGTCCTGCTTTTACTAGCATCGGCGACACACGCCCAGAAATATGCTGGAGGAGACATCTCTTGCCTGCCCATCTACGAGCAGGCAGGCGCAAAATACTACAACCACGACGGCAAGGAATACAGCAACGCCCTCACGCTCTTTAAGGACGAGGGCTGGAACGCCATGCGCGTGAGGCTCTTCGTCAGTCCAAACAAGACGACCGTCGGCTGGAGCGCAAGCCAAAACAAATACGTTACGTCCTCAGATGGCAACGTCTGCCAGGATTTGGAATGGGTGAAAGCCCTTGGCAAGCGCATCAAGGACGCAGGCTTCAAGCTGATGCTCGACTTCCACTATTCCGACACGTGGGCCGACCCCGGAAAGCAGTTCACTCCGGCGGCCTGGGCCTCACTGGACGACGCGGCCTTGGGCGACACGCTCTATAACTACACGGCCCGCGTGCTCAAGGCAATGAAAGAGGCCGGAGCCGAGCCCGACTTCGTACAGACCGGCAACGAGATCTCCTACGGCATGCTGTGGGGGCCAGTGAACGGGACGCTGAAACAGTGCTGGCCGTCGTCAGACAGCAACTGGAGCCGCTTCACCACGCTGCTCGGACGTGCCGTGGCAGCCACACGCGACGCTTGCCCAAACGCCAAGGTCATACTGCACGTGGAACGTGTCTCAACCTCACAACAAAACGACAACAAGCAATACGCCGCACTGAAAAATTTCTTCACCCGCATGGCCAAGGCCAACATCGACTACGACATCATCGGACTGAGCTACTACCCCTACTTCCACGGGCCACTGGATGAGCTGGACGGCGCCATCAGCACGCTCGAGTCCAACTGGCCATCAAAGAAGATCATGGTGGTGGAGGCCGGCTATCCTTACGCATGGGGAGTGGGTGGCACTACTTTCGATTATACCGGCACGTTCGACTATAGTGACGAGGGACAAAAGGCCTTTACCGACTCGCTCGTGACGATGCTCAACAAGCACGGCAACGTGAACGGCCTCTTCTGGTGGTGGCCGGAGTACAACAGCTACAACGCAGGCCTCAGCGGATGGTACAACGCCGCCCTCTTCGACAGCCGGAACGGGCGCGCCACCTCGGCCGCATCCTCACTTAGAGCCTTCACCGGCGTGTCGTCGGGCATCACGGCCTTGCATCAAGACGGCAAAGTATGCAACCAACAATATTACACTCTGCAAGGTCAGGCATCGGACAATCCGCACTGCGGCATATTCATCCGTAACGGCAGGAAAATCGCCATTAAGGATTGACCATCCCATTTAAGTTCCGCTGAATACATACAAATTGTAGGCGCGGGGGTTATCCCAGCGGGAATATTGTAGGGGCGGGGTTTATCGAGGCTGCTGCCAAACTACCCCCAAAAACAGGGGGTAGTAGTAAAAACCTTACAATATGTAACTTAAGATCGTCGTTGATGCGGATAAAGGCCGAATTTTCTATATTTTACCCCTATTTTTTGGGGGCAAAACAAATGTTTGCTTACAGTTTTTGTTAAAAAATTCTTTGGCAGCAGCCTCGGTTTATCCCCGCCCTAACGCCGAAGGACAAACAGAATACGGTCATAACGTAGCGTTGCCATCCGGGGGTTAGGGCGGGGATAAACCCCGCCCCTACGGTGTACGTGAAGCGGGGACGGTGTAACCATCAACGGGGTTAGGGTTCCTTATCCTCTACTTTCTTCGGTCCCCTGACCACATCGCCGCGCTTGAGGCCGCTCTTTACCTGGATGTTGAGGCCGTCGCTCAGGCCCGTGGTAACGTAGCACCTGACATACGTCTTTTCGCTTCCAGAGCCTTTGACCAGATAGACAAACGTCTTCTGCCCCTCAAACTGAATGGCACTCTCGGGTACGGCCAGCACGCCGTTGGCCTGAGCCAGCACTATCTCGGCATTGGCACTGTAGCCCGAGCGTATCTTATTGGGACCCGCCACATGCACGGCCGCCTTAATCTCAAACTGGTTGGCACCGTTGTTCTCGGTAGCTTTCGGCGAGATATACTCCAACGAGGCCTCGAGATGCTCGTCCTGCATGGCCCCGATGGTGATGCGCATCGGCATGCCCACCCTGAGGCTGCCCACCTCGGTCTCGTCGATATTGCCGTCGAAGATGAGGTCACCCATATTGGCCACCGTGGCGATGGTCGTGCCGTCGTTGAACGTATTGGAAAGGATGACCGTGTTGCCCACCTTCACGGGAATATCGAGAATGAGGCCACTGATGGTCGAGCGGATGAGCGTCGATGAGGTGCTGGCGTTCTGCGCCGACACGCCGTCGCGCACCACCTCAAGGTTGTCGTTGGCCGCACGCAGCTCTTCGGCCGCCTGCTGCCAGGCCTTTCGCTTCTGGTCGTACTCATCGCCCGAGACGAGTCCCTTGTCGTAGAGCATCTTCTCGCGGGTGTAATCCACCTTAGCCTGCCGCAGGTTGATCTCGGCCAGACGGATGCGCGCCTGCGCCGCACTGAGCTGCGCCTCGTCAGGGATAACCTTCACCTTGGCTATCACCTCACCGGCCCGCACCGTCTGCCCGGCCTCCTTATAGATTTCCGTAATGATACCTGAGATCTGAGGCTTCACACTCACCTCGTTGCGCGGAACTATTTTTCCCGTAATGATGGTCGTCTTGCGCAGGTCGGAGACTTTTGCCGCAAACTCCTCATATTCCACAGGCTTTGCCCTTCCCTGAAGCCACAGGAAGACAAACGTGCCTATAAACAGTGCCATGACAAGCGCAACGGCGGCAATTCTCAATACTTTCTTCATTATCTTACAGTTAGTTGTTTACACCTTATTATATATACCATTACATATCCCCGTCTTATTCATGGCTACTCGTCGCGCATGGCATCGACGGGCTTGATGCTCATGGCGCGCAAGGCCGGGGCCATTCCCGCCAGCACGCCGAGCATGCTGAGCAGCGCCAAGGCTCCGACCGCCAGCCAGAACGTTATCTGGTAATGGGCAGTGGTCACGCCGTTTTCAGTTCCCGCCCCGAGCTGCAGCATCTGCAGCACCAGCACGCCAAAGATGATGCCGCTCATGCCCGCCACTAAAGTGAGCAGGATGCTCTCGGTGATAATCTGCGAGAGTATCATGCGCGGCGTGGCGCCGATAGCGCGCCGTATGCCAATCTCTACCGTACGCTCGCGCACCGTGACCATCATGATGTTGCTTACGCCAATGGCCCCTGCGAGGAGCGTCCCGATGCCCACAAGCCACACCAGGAAGTTGACGCCGCTGAACAGACTGTCGAGCATGGAGAACATCACCTCGGTGTTGACTATGGTCAAAGCCTTCTCGTCGTCGGGCGCCACGTCGTGCGTGCGGCCCACAATCTCTCGGATGCGCGGCACCATGGTCTTCATTCTGATGCCCGGCCGGGCCACCATGCAAATCATCGTCACGCTGTCGCCGCGGTTGTAGGTCTGCTGCATGAGCGACAGCGGCACCACCAGCAGCTGGTCGGCATTGCTGCCTATGCTCATGGAACCTGCCGACACATCGAGCCCTACGACACGGTAGTAGGTGGAGTCAACACGTATCATCCGGCCCGTCGGGTCGCCTCCATTGGGAAAGAGGCTGGAATAGATGCGCTTTCCGATGACGCACACCTTGCGTCTCTGCGCAATGTCCATGTTGTTGATGTAGCGTCCGTAGCGCAATTCGGGAGCCTCCACCTGCGCATAGTCGGGCCTCACGCCACGGAAGTTGCACGAGGCCTTATAGTCGCCGTAGTAGGCCATGCTGTTCCAGCGCATCAGCACGGGCGTCACCACGCTGAACTCAGGGAGCTGCTCCGACATCAGGCTGACATCGCGCAGGGTCAGTCCCCAGGTGCGCCCCTTGCGGAAGCCAAGGTATGGCTTGGTCGTGGCGTTGGGGAAAAGAATGGCACTATTGGTGGCAAAGCCCTCGAAGTTGCTGTTGAGCGAGTCTTTCACACCGTTGCCGCCGCCCAGCAGCACCACAAGCATGAAGATGCCCCAGAACACGCCGAAGCCCGTCAGCACCGACCTGGTCTTGTTGCGGGTGATGGTCTCTATGATTTCCTTGTAGCTGTCTATGTCGAACCTCATTCTGTCTGCAATGCGTCAATAGGTTTAATCCAGGCCGCCTTTCGCGCCGGTATCAGTCCGGCAAGCGTGCCAGCGACAATCATCATCACGGTGGCCTCGATGCAGACATCAAGCCCCACCGTGGGATTGAGAAACGTGGTAATCTGCGAGCCGGTACCCGTCTCGAAGCCCATGTCAACGGTCTGGTGGCCAATGGTGGCGTTCATATACTGGTTGGCGGCAATGCCCAGAAGCATGCCTACGTAGCCGAAGAATGTCGTGATGATGATGCTCTCGGTGATGATAAGCCTGAGGATGCTGAGCGGCGTGGCTCCGATGGCCTTGCGAATGCCGAACTCCCGCGTGCGCTCACGCACCGAGATGAGCATGATGTTGCTCACGCCCACGATGCCGCTGAGCAGCGTTAGGATGCCCACCACCCACAGAGCAATGCGTATGATGCCCATGCCCTTGTCCATCTGCAGTGACTGCGTGAAGCGGTTCCACACCCATATCGCGTTGTCATCGTCTGGTGCGGCCTGGTGGTTTGCGTTCAGACTCGCCTTGTAGTGCTGCTCAAAGGCCTCGTTCTCCTCCATGGTATTGAGCCCATGAAAGGAGAATGTAATCCTGTCGGCCTTGTCGCCCCGTCCGTACATCGTACGCACGGTGCTGAACGGCGCATACACATCCTCGCCCATGCCACTCTCGTCGGCTTTCGAGATGCCTATGACCTCGAAGGCGAAGTTGCCCACGCGCAGCGACTGTCCAACGAGCGAGCGGAAGTCGCCGTCGGTGAGCTCGCGCGCCTGCTCGTCGCCGATGACCAGCACCTTACGCCGCCCGCGCTCGTCGATGTCATTGATAAAGCGACCGGCCAACAGCTCAATCTTGTTGATGACGGCCTGATTGGGCGAAACGCCGTTGAGCGTGCTGCTCACATAGTTGCCGCCGGGGGCGGTGATGACGACGGCCCCCTGCGAGATGGTTGCGCCCAGGGTCTCCACCACATGGCCGTATTGTCGGCGGGTGGTCTGCAGGTCGCCGTCGTCAAGGGTAATCTGACGGCCCTCCCGCAGGCCGTCGTAGGCCTTGGTCGTAGAGCCGCCATACACCTCCATCGACTTGCTTAGGAAATGGTCGGTGTTGTGGGTCATGCCGTTGATAAGGCCGTTGCCCGCCCCTAGCAGAAATATAAGCATGAAGATGCCCCACGCCACGGAGAATCCCGTAAGGGCCGTGCGCAGCTTGTTGCGACTGACGGAGCTCCATATTTCCTGAATGATGTCCTTCACTTGTTGGATGGGGTTTATGGGATGAATGGGGGAAATGGGGGGAATGGGACTGACGGAAGACTGCAGCGAAAACTACTTCATGATGGTGCCTTCGCCGAACGGGCTGGCATGATGGTCGTAGTTCTCCTCTATCTTTCCGATTATTCCGTCCTTGATGTGGATAATCTTGTTGGTCTCGTTGGCCACGCCGCTCTCGTGGGTAACGACCACGATGGTCTTGTGCTCCTCGTCATGGAGCCGCTTGAGCAGCGCCATCACCTCCAGGCTCGTCTTGGAGTCGAGGGCACCCGTAGGCTCATCGGCCAGGATGACCTTGGGGTTGGTGATGAGCGCGCGGGCTATGGCGACGCGCTGTTTCTGCCCACCCGACATCTCGTTGGGATAATGCTCGGCCCAAGGCAGCAAGCCGAGTCGGTCGAGAAAATCCATCGCCAGCTTGTGGCGCTTGCGCCGTCCCACACCCTGATAGAACAGCGGCAGCTCCACGTTTTCCACGGCAGTCTTGAAGCCAATGAGGTTGAAGCTCTGGAAGATGAAGCCGATGAAGCGGTTGCGGTATTCCGCGGCGCGCCGCTCACTGAGGTTCTTGATGAGCGTACCGCCGAGGAGATACTCACCGCTGTCGTAGGTATCGAGGATGCCAAGGATGTTGAGCAGCGTTGACTTGCCCGACCCCGACGCCCCCATAATAGACACAAACTCACCGTCGCCCACGCTGAGGTTGATGCCCTTCAGCACGTGCAGCGGCTGTGCGCCATAATAAGTCTTGTTGATGTCGTGGAGCTCTATCATCATTGCATACGGAAGGTGATGGGAAGTACGAAATGCATGACGATAGGACGGCCGCAGAATGTGGCGGGCTGCCAGTCTTTCATAATGCCAACCACTCGTCTGCCCTCATCGGTGAAAGCCTTGACGCAACGGCTTATCAGCGCGTTGCGCTCCTGCTCCGTCATCTTCGAAGTGAGCTTCTTGCTGTAGCCCGTAATCTTAATCTCCTTCACCTTAATCGAATCGGTGGAGCCGTCGGTATTGACCAAGAAAGCCAACTTGACCTTGCCCTCAACACCATACTGTTGTGCTTCCTCCGGATAGTGCAGGTTCTTCGTCAGAAATGACACGACAGGCTGCGCCCCCCCCTGCCCGAATTTGGGAAAATTGAGCAATTGTTGCTTCAGCTTACCGGCTTTATCCAGCTTCTCGAGTTCGGCTTCAATCTTCTCGACCATGACCGTACCCAACACCACCTTTCCCTCGGGGTCGATGAGATACATCGTGGGAATCCAGTTGACATGGTAGAGCGAATCGACGGTCGTCTCCTTCTTCCATTTCTTCAGTTCAGAGGAGTGGAGCCATTGAACACCGAACATCTTGTACTTCCCGATGCAGCGCTGCCACGCTGCAGAGTCGGTGTCGAACGAATGGCTCAGAATGACGATACGGTTGTCGTATTTCTCGGCTATCTTCTTCAACTCAGGGATGTCCTTGCGGCAGTCGGGACACCAGGAAGCCCAAAAGTCGAGCAGCACATATGCGCCTCGGAAGCCGCTTAATTGCGAGAATGGTCCATTCTGCCTCGCTGCAGGATTGGGTACCGTCAGAAAGTCGGGAGCCTCCGTGCCGGGTTTCAACAGGTCCTTGGCATACTGGTCGTCAGCATCCTGCGCAAAGGCGAAGGTACTGGAAAGGAAAAGCAACAAACTTGCTACAAATTTATGGGAATGAAAAATCATACGTCGTCTGTTTACTTATTATGTTGATTATTATGTTTACTATGTTACTATGTCTATTTTATATCTGTTTACTATGTTACTATGTCTGTTTGGTTATTCTGTCTATAGTGAGAACCTGATCGCAATACTCTTTCACCGCTGGTCGGTGGGTGATGAATATGATGGTGCGGTCGTGCGACGACAGCAGGTTGTAGAGCAGCTGCCGTTCTGTCTCCGGGTCGAGTGCCGATGTGGCCTCATCGAAAATCATCACCGAGCCGCGTCTGAGCAGCGACCGTGCGATGGCAATGCGCTGCGCCTGTCCTTCCGACAGTCCTGCCCCACCCTCTCCGCATCGGGTACTGAGTCCGTCGGGCAGGTCAAGCACGAACTCTGCGCAGCTCTTTATCAGCGCGTCGTGCATCTCCTCGTCGGTGGCCGTCATGCGTCCGAGGCGCAGGTTGTCGCGTATGGTTCCGCTGAGCAGCGTGTTGCCCTGCGGCACATAGATGAAGTTGCCGCGCGTGAGCGGCGTGAGTAGCTTTGCGCCATGGCTGTTGTAGATGACCGCCGAGCCCTGCTGTGGACGGACGAGCGCCGTGAGGATGCGCACGAGCGTCGTCTTGCCCGCACCCGTCTCGCCGAGGATGGCGGTACACGAGCCGGGCTTGAAGTCGAAGCTGAGGTCATGCAGCACCTCCACGCCGTCGTCGTAGGCATAGCTCACATGGCGGAGGCGGATGCCGCAGGGGCCTTTCATCACCACCGGCTCCCCCTGCTTCTCCAGTGGGTTCTCCTCCAGCTCCATGAGCCTCTCGGCCGCCGTGAACACCGATACGAAGGCCGGCACGAGCTTCGTCAGGTCGCGCGCCGGTGTCTGTATGCGGTTGACCAACTGCAGGAAAGCCGTCATGCCGCCGAAAGTCAGCGTGTGGGAGGCCATGCGCAGCGCAGCCCAGAGAAAGGCCACGAGGTAGCCCAAGGCAAAGCCGAAGTTGAGTACGAGCTGACTGAAGACGGAGAACTTCGTGCGTCTCACCACCTTGTGGCGCAGCACGCGCTGCGTGCTCTCCAGCCTATCGACCATCGGCCCCTCGCCCTCCAGGGTCTTGATGAGCATGCGGTGCTGCACGGTCTCCTGCAGCGTGCTCTGCACGTGGGAGTCCTCCGTGCGCACCTCAGAGGTGAGACGGCGCATCTGGCGGACATATATCTTGCTCAGCAGGATAAACACGGGAATGATGGCCACCGTGACCAGGGCCAAGACGGCGTCGAGCGTGAAGAGATAGCAGAACGCGCCGACAAACATCAGCAGCACCGACAGCGCGTTGGGGATGGTCTCAGTGAGGAAGTTCACCACGTTGACCACGTCAAACTCCAGCCGGTTCAGCACGTCGCCCGAGTGGAACTTCTCGCGGCCATGCCACTCCGAGCGCAGTATGCGGTCGAGCATCTGCTGCTGCATGCGGTTTTGCGCGCGTATGCCGAGGATGTTGCGCACCCAGATGCTTGAGACATTCAGGCCGAAATCGCAGAGGATAAGCCCGCCCATCAGGCCGACGCTCCAATAGATGTCGCCCTCCACGTTGCCCGCCGCCACATCGATGGCATGCTGCACGGCCCACACCTCCGACAGTGAGACGACGACCGTCAGCAGCCCTATTGACGCATTGATGAGCGCCTGAAGGCGGTTGCCGCGCCAAGCGTGCCACAGCCACCTGAGGATTTCAGACGACGAATAGCGCGATTTTGGCAAAAGCTTATTCCATTTCATAGTTGCCTAATTACGACCGCTGGTCGGCTCCCCACATCAGTTTTTCGCGAAGAATGGAGAAATAACGTTTCGACTGCAGCTTGACCACGCGCACGGTGTAGGGAGCCTTGCGTATGACTATGCGGGTTCCCTCGCGGAAGCGCTCCGACCGGCCGTCAACAGCCACGAGGAAATTGTGACTGCGCGACTCCACATCGAGCTGCACCACGCTGGTGTCGTTGATGACAATCGGCCTGACGTTCAGGCTGTGAGGGGCTACGGGCGTGAGGCAGATGCTTCCACTCTGGGGCACGATGATGGGGCCGCCGTTGCTCAGACTGTAGGCCGTGCTGCCCGTCGGCGTAGAGACGATGAGACCGTCGGCCTGGTAGGTCATCAGGAAATCGCCGTTGACAAAGGCGCGGACGGTAATCATCGACGCGCTGTCACGCTTCAGGATGGCAATGTCGTTGAGGGCATAGGGACATCCCTCCATCGGCAGTGCGTCGTCATCCGTCTGGCTTGTCACGGCCTCCATATAGATAACCGTGTGCTCCTCAAACTTGCACCGGCCTCCGTAAAGCTCGTCGAGCGCCCGGTCAAACTCCGTCGGCAGCACCTCGGCAAGAAAGCCGAGCCGCCCGGTATTGACGCCAATGACAGGCACGTGCTTCATCAGCACGCGGCTGGCGGTCTCAAGAAAGGTGCCGTCGCCTCCCACCGACACCGCATAGTCGGCATCGAAGTTGTAGCCCTCGAACAGCGCGTCGGCACGCACGTCCATGCCCAGTCCCGACGTCAGATAGTCGTAATAGGGCCGGTCAACGTATATCTCGGCTCCGTGCCGCCGCAGGCCCTCAAGGACAAGCTGCACGCTTGTGCTTTTCTTGGCCTGGTACTCATTGCCGAACAGGGCGAAGCGCAACGGCCGGCCATTGTTGTCTTGCTCCATAAGAAAGCATCCTTTTTAGTGTTCTTTAATGTGAAAGCATTGGCTTCCTTGCAAAGATTTAGTAAATTTGCAATTACTTTGGTACAAAGATACGCAAAATTCTTGTAACGTTTCAAATAAACATGGCAAAAGTATATGAATTTCTTGCCAACGGCTTCGAGGAGATAGAGGCCTTGGCTCCCGTTGACATTTTCCGCCGCGCGGGACTGACGGTAAAGACCGTCAGCGTGACCGGTTCTCAGCTTGTCGAGTCTTCGCACGGCATCACCATCAAGGCCGACCTGCTGTTTGAGCAGGCGGGCGACTTCAGCGACGCCGAGCTGCTGATGCTGCCCGGCGGCATGCCCGGCTCAACCCACCTCAACGACCACGCCGGCGTGCGCCAGGCCATGCGCCGCCAATATGACGCCGGCCGCCGCGTGGCCGCCATCTGCGCCGCCCCTATGGTGCTTGGCTCAACGGGCATACTGCAGGGCAAGCGCGCCACCTGCTCGCCGGGATTCAAGAAATACCTCACAGGCGCCACCTACACCGGCGCGCTGTTTGAGGAGGACGGCCTCGTCACCACGGGCGAGGGTCCTGCCGCCACCCTGCCCTACGCCTACCACATCCTCGGCTACTTCATTCCCGAGGAAGAGGTAAAGGCCCTTCAGATCAAGATGCAGTACGCCCATCTCATTGGTTTCCAACCCTCTCAGTCGTAACAGCCTATGGATTACGCCATCATCGTAGCCGGCGGAAAGGGCCTGCGCATGGGCTCCGACCTGCCCAAGCAGTTTCTGCCCGTGGGCGGAGTGCCCGTACTCATGCGCACCATCAACCGGTTTCATGCCTACAGCCAAGACCTCAGCATCATCGTCGTGCTGCCCAAAGACCAGCAGGACTACTGGCAGAAACTGTGTCACGACCACCAGTTCACCATTCCCCACAAGATTGCCGACGGCGGTGCCTCACGCTTCCAGAGCTCAAGCAACGGCCTGGCCCTCGTGCCGGACGACGAGGACGGCGTGGTGGCCTTCCACGACGGCGTGAGGCCGTTCGTCTCGGTTGACGTCATCGCGCGGTGCTTCGACATGGCCCACGAGGACTATTCCGCGGTGCCGGTGGTGCCAGTGACCGACACCCTGCGCCACGTCGATGACCGCAACGGCAGCAGCTTCACCGTCAACCGCAAGCTGTTCCGCGCCGTGCAAACACCGCAGGTGTTCGACATCTCACTGGCCAAGCAGGCGTTCAACCAGCCGGAGCGCGACTCGTTTACCGATGACGCCTCGGTGGTGGAAAGCCTCGGCGTAAGGGTAAACACCGTCGAGGGCAACAGCGGGAACATCAAGCTCACCACGCCCTTTGACCTGAAGGTAGCCGAACTGCTGGCCGAAGAAGAAGAATAGCATGCCCTCTCTGCTCTCACAGGATATCATGTATCTCCCCGGGGTTGGACCCCGCCGCCGCGAGATACTCGAACGTCAGCTCAACATCAGAACTTGGGGTGACCTGCTGGAGTATTATCCCTATAAATATGTCGACAGGTCAAAGGTGTATGCCATAAGAGAGCTTCGGGGCGACATGCCGGAAATACAGATACGGGGACGCATCACACGCTACGAGGAGATAGGCGAGGGAAGGAAGAAGAGGGTCATCGCACACTTCACCGACGGACGCGACGTGGTCAACCTGGTGTGGTTCCACCCGGGCAAATGGATCTTCGACAACTATAAGGTGGGCGAGGAATTCATTGTCTTCGGCAAGCCCTCGCCCTACAACGGGTTCTACCAGATTGTGCATCCCGACATGGAGCGCGCCGACAAGATTGAGCTCAGCAAGATGGGCATGCAACCTTATTATATTACGACGCAGCACATGAAGGACACGGGACTGACGTCGCATGCCATGGAGAAGCTGACGAAGACCCTGGTGCAGCGTCTGCCCGAGGGGGCCGTAGCCGAGACGCTGCTCAGCTCACAGATGAGCCGTCTCCACCTCATTCCCCGCGAGGAGGCGCTGCGCAACATCCATTATCCGAAAAGCCTGCGCGACGTGCAAAAGGCGCAGGAGAGACTGAAGTTTGAGGAGCTGTTCTACGTGCAGCTCAACATACTGCGCTACGCCACCGCGCAACGCAACAAATACCGTGGCTACCTCTTCCCGAAAGTGGGCCACCAGTTCAACACCTTTTACCGCAACAACCTGCACTTTGAGCTAACCAATGCGCAGAAACGCGTGATGCACGAGATACGCGACGACATGAACAGCGGGCGGCAGATGAACCGTCTGCTGCAGGGCGACGTGGGCTCGGGCAAGACGCTTGTGGCCCTGATGTCGATGCTCATCGCCATCGACAACGGCTTTCAGGCCTGCATCATGGCCCCGACCGAGATACTCGCCGAGCAGCACCTGCAGACCATCACCGCCTTTCTTGAGGGCATGGACATCCGCGTGGCCATGCTCACCGGCACCGTCAAGGGCAAGCAGCGGCAGCAGGTGCTGAGCGGACTGGCCGACGGCTCCATCAACATCCTTGTCGGCACCCATGCCATCATCGAGGACCAGGTGCTCTTCCAGCACCTCGGACTGGCAGTCATCGACGAGCAGCACCGCTTCGGCGTGGCCCAGCGCGCCCGCTTGTGGGCCAAGAGCGAGCGCCCGCCCCACATCCTCGTGATGACAGCCACGCCCATTCCCCGCACGCTGGCCATGACGCTCTACGGCGACCTCGACGTGAGCGTCATCGACGAACTGCCGCCCGGCAGGAAGCCCGTGCTCACGCTGCACAAATACGACAATCAGATGGCAAGCCTCTACGCCGGCATCACACAGCAGGTGAACGAGGGAAGGCAGGTGTATATCGTGTTCCCGCTGATTGAGGAGAACAAGAAAATGGACCTGAAAAACCTGGAGGAGGGTTACGAGCAGCTCTGCCGGATATTCCCGCAGTTTAAGCTGAGCAAGGTGCACGGGCAGATGAAGCCGAAGGAAAAAGAGGCCGAGATGGAGAAGTTTGTCACGGGCAAGACGCAGATTCTTGTCGCCACCACCGTCATAGAGGTGGGCGTCAACGTGCCAAACGCCTCGGTGATGGTCATCCTCGACGCCCAGCGCTTCGGCCTGTCGCAGCTCCACCAGCTGCGCGGACGCGTAGGCCGCGGCGCCAGACAGAGCTACTGCATCCTCGTGACGGGCTACCAGCTGTCAGAGGACACGAAGAAGCGCATCGACATCATGTGCGGCACCAACGACGGCTTCCGCATTGCCGAAGCCGACCTGAAACTACGCGGCCCAGGCGACCTTGAAGGTACGCAACAGAGCGGCATGGCCTTCGACCTGAAGATTGCCAACATCGCCCGCGACGGACAGATTGTGCAACTGGCGCGCAACGAGGCGCAGCGCATCGTCAGCGACGACCCCGACTGCAACAAGCCCGAGTACGAGCTGCTGTGGAACCGACTACGCGAACTGCGCAACACCAATGTCAACTGGGGAGCCATAAGCTGACATAACGGCAGCTATTGCCTCAAATTCCAAACAAATGCCTTACCAAGAGGCTGGGGG
>CABVDL010000059.1 GCA_902497035.1 uncultured Prevotella sp. | reverse complement strand
CTCTGAAGTGCCCGAGGCACTTCAGAGGGGGAGGGGCTCTTCAGAGTGGTGGGGCTCTTCAGAGGGGGAGGGGGATCAGAGGTGGTGGGGCTCTTCTATCTTAATGGTGTCATATCCCTTTATCTGTACGACAATCGCGTGCAGCTGCGTGCTGTGGAGCATTGACTGCAGCTTCGGGTCGGCGGCGTAGGTTCTGACCTGCTCCACCGCCTCCGTCCACTGCCTGCCGGCCTCTGCGTCGGTGGCGTCGGCTTTGAGGTATTTCAGCTCAAGGATATAGCTGTGCCTCACCATCGGGTAGGCCGTGTAGTTGGGCAGCAGGAAGAAGTCGCAGTAGCCGTGCGAGAACTCCATCTCCGGGGCGATGAGGTAGTAATTGGTCAGCGTGAGGTAAGCGTTCATGAAGCCCTGCAGGTTGCGCTCTCCCTCTATTAACTGGCGTACGGCTGTGGTGTCGTGGTAGGCCTTGCAGATGAACTCGATGAGCGGCCTCCAGTCGCCGTGGAGGGCTGCACGGCTGAAATAGAGGCTCAGCTCCGTGGTGTTGACACGGGAAATGGCCTGGTACTCATCTAGCAGATAGTGGTAGTACTGCAGGCGGACGTTGTTGTTGGGGATGGTGAGCTTGAGCAGCTCGCCCTCCACGCCGCCGATGGTGAGCATGCCGTAGTAGTAGAGCAGGCTGATGAAATTGCTGAACTCCATCATGCGCTCTGCAGGAAAGTGGCTGACGATTTGTCCGTAGGTAAAACCATGCTCGGCAATGTCGTGAATGACATCGAGACGGTCGCCCTCGAGCTTGTCAATCTCAATGAGCCGCTTCAGCTTGCCGTAGTCGGTCATCGTGTTCGGGTCGATGAGTTCCTTTGGACGCTGACCGAGGCCTACAAGGTTGCTCATGTAGTAGCACACCATGTCGCTGTTGAACATGCTGGGCTCGCGGCCAAAACTGCCCTCGGCGAAGCAGTAGTTGTCGTACCACGGCTTGATGTCGGTGATGATGTCGTCCTCAGCCAGGTCCGGGCGAATGGCGCCCACCTCTTTATAATAGCGTATCATCTGGCGCACGTCGTCCTCGGAGAAGCCGAGCATCTGGTTGAAGCGCGGGTCCATCGTGATGTTGAGTGCGATGTTGTAGCCGCTGGTCAGGTCGTCGAGGGTGATGGGCGACACGCCGAGCATGATAATGCGGTCAAACATGCCTTTGAACAGTTTGAACACGCCGCGATAGAAGCCGGTGCCGTGGGTGAGGGCGTGGTAGGCCTCATGGCCCTTGATGTTCAGCACGTTGTTGGTGAAGTTGTCGTATTCGTCGACAATGAGATAGAGCCTGCAGCCCGCCGCCTGAGCTGCATCATTGATGAGATTCAACCTTTGCACCCCACCTTCTGTCTGTCTCATCTCCTCCAGGAAATCTTCAGGATAAAATCTGGAATAAGCCCTGGCGAAGCTCATGCATCTAAGAGCCAGATACTTATTAAAATCGTCAGTCAGGCTTTCCACGTCGCTGCCTACCCGAGAGAAGTCCAAGTGCATCACCTGGTACTTGTTCCTGTACTCCGTGGGATGGCCGGCCACGTAGAGTCCCGCAAACAGCTCGTCGAAGTGGTCAGCCTCGTTGATGTCGTAGTAGGCCTCGAGCATGTTGAGGAAGAGGCTCTTGCCGAAGCGGCGCGGCCGTACGAGAAACAGGAAGTTGCCCGCGAGTTCCATCTGCTCAAGAAACATGCTCTTGTCGACTAAATATTTGTTTTCCTGCCGCACCTGCCTGAAGCTGGAGATGCCGTAGGGAATGCGCCTGAAGTCTTTGCTCATGTTGCTCATATTTGGTTTCATGCTTATCTTCCGTGCAAATATAAGCAAAAGAATTGGACAGCGCAACATTCTCTGCGGTTTTATTCAATAAATGCGGGGCACTGTCTCACGACATAGCCCCGCCGAAAATTAAAACCAATAAAAGAAATAGATTGTTAGTCGGTCAAATGCATGCCGGGCGGCCGTAAACGGCTTTCCGGCAATGGCTATCGCCCTTTGTCAATCATCTTTATAACTTATGATTACCGGATGAACAGCAGCTCGCGGTACTTGGGCAGGGCCCAGAGCTCGTCGGCCACCACCAGCTCGAGCTTGTCAATCTGGTAGCGGATGGGCTGGAAGAAGGTCTCCACGGTGTCGTGGTATCTCACGGCCTTCTCGCGCTCGTCGGCAATCTTGTTGGCTACCTTGCGGGCGTTGACCATGTCCTCCACGTCTTTTTCGATGATGCCGGTGCGCTCGCTGATCTGCTCGATGATGTTCATGATGCGCTCTGAGAGCTGCTTGCCCTTTTCGGCCCCGTAGATGTTCATGAGGTTCTGCACGTCTTTCGAAATCATCGACTGGTAGCGTGTGGCCACGGGTATGATGTGGTTGAGCGAGAGGTCGCCCAGCACGCGCGCCTCAATCTGCAGCTTCTTGGTGTAGGTCTCCCATTTCACCTCGTTGCGTGCCTCGAGCTCGTTGCGCTTCATCACGCCCATGCTCTCGAACATCCTCACGCTGGCCTCGTCGAGGTAGCGGTCGAAGATGACGGGTGCCGACTTCTCGGTGTCGAGGCCGCGCCTCTCAGCCTCAGCCACCCATTCGTCGCTGTAACCGTTGCCGTCGAAGTGGATGGGCGCGCAGGTCTTGATGTCTTCCTTGACCACCGAGAGGATGGCCGAGAACTTGTCCTCGCCCTTGGCGATGAGCTCATCGACGCGTGTCTTGAAGTCGGTCAGCGCCTCTGCCACGGCGGTGTTTAGCACGATTTGGGCGCTGGCGCAGTTGGCCGACGAGCCTACGGCGCGGAACTCGAAGCGGTTGCCGGTGAAGGCGAACGGGGAGGTGCGGTTGCGGTCGGTGTTGTCGCGCATGATGTCGGGTATTTCGGGTATGTCGATCTGCACGCCCTCCTTGCCCTCGATGACGAGCGCGTCCTTGTCGGCCTTCATGATATGCTCCAGCACGTCGCTGACGGTCTTGCCGAGGAACGACGAGATGATGGCTGGAGGTGCCTCATTGGCGCCGAGGCGGTGGGCGTTGCCTGCGTCCATGATGCTGGCCTTGAGCAGTCCGTTGTGGCGATAGACGCCCATGAGCGTCTCCACGATGAACACGACGAAGCGCAGGTTGTCCTCGCGCGTCTTGCCCGGGCCGTGGAGCAGAATGCCGGTGTCGGTGGAGAGCGACCAGTTGTTGTGCTTGCCCGAGCCGTTGATGCCGTCGAAGGGCTTCTCGTGGAGCAGCACCTCGAAGCCGTGCTTGTGGGCCACTTTCTTCATGATTGACATGAGCAGCATGTTGTGGTCAACGGCGAGGTTGGTCTCCTCGAAGATGGGCGCGCACTCAAACTGGTTGGGAGCCACCTCGTTGTGGCGTGTCTTGACGGGTATGCCCAGCTCCAGGGCCTCTATCTCGAGCTCTTTCATGAAGGCCTGCACGCGCTCGGGTATGGTGCCGAAGTAGTGGTCGTCCATCTGCTGGTTCTTGGCGCTCTCGTGTCCCATGAGGGTGCGGCCGGTGAGGATGAGGTCGGGGCGCGCGGCGTAGAGGTCCTCATCGACGAGGAAGTATTCCTGCTCCCAGCCGAGGTTTGAGATGACCTTTTTCACGTCGGGGTAGAAGTAATGACAGACGTTGGTGGCGGCCACGTTGACGGCGTGCAGGGCGCGCAGCAGCGGAGCCTTGTAGTCGAGGGCCTCGCCGGTGTAGGAGATGAAGATGGTGGGGATGCAGAGGGTGTCGTCCATGATGAACACGGGCGACGTGGGGTCCCAGGCCGAGTAGCCGCGGGCCTCGAAGGTGGAGCGGATGCCGCCTGAGGGGAACGACGAGGCGTCGGGCTCCTGCTGGACGAGCAGCTTGCCGGAGAATTCCTCAATCATGCCGCCCTTGCCGTCGTGCTCGATAAAGGAGTCGTGCTTCTCGGCGGTGCCCTCGGTCAGCGGCTGGAACCAGTGGGTATAGTGCGTTACGCCGTTCTCGTCAGCCCACTGTTTCATGCCCTTGGCCACGGCGTCGGCTATTGAACGGTCGAGCGTAGCGCCATTGTCGATGACATCTATCATTTTCTGATAAACATCAGCGGGAAGATACTTGTACATCTTGGCTCGGTTGAATACTTTCTTGCCAAAGTACTCGGAAGGACGCTCTACCGGTGAGATTACATCGACCGGCTTCTTGCGGGATGCCGTCTGGACGGCATCAAAACGTAAATTTGTCATACTTCTAATGGTTGTTGATTAAAGCTCTTATTGATTTTATTTTTATGTTGCACGGGGACAGCGCCCGTTGCATAGTGATACATGATGCCTTAGCGCGTCCCTACCGGCCCGCCTGTCACGGTCTGAGCGTGAAGCCGCACACGAAGTAAGCCTTCTGCGAGCTGGGGTTGGCCGTCACGCCCGCGAACACCGGGATGGAGAACGAGTTGGTGATGGCAATGTCCTTGCTGGCCCTCAGGCCGATATTTGTCACGGCAAAACCAGTGGCGCGGCTGTAGAATGATGTGGCGTAGGGCACGGCACCCACTGTGGCCGTCCAGTCGAGCGAGGCAAGCTTGAACGGAGCAGTAGCCTCGACATAGGACGAATAGGCGCGGCTGCCGCTCTTGTTCAGTCCGTCGTTGCCGGCGAAGTTTGTGTACCAGTTCAGAACCACGGGACCGAAGTCGTAGCCGATATTGGCCTCAAAGACATGTATCGTACTGTGTGCCGCGTATGAGAAATACTTGGCGTCGGAGTACGCGTCGCCTGAGTAGTTGTTGACACCCTTGTTGAACCAGTAGTCGGTCACGCCCACGTGGAAGCCGCCTATGCCGTAGGCCAGCGTGAGGTCAAACTCCTTGGTGTCATCGCTGTTGGAAAGGCCTACACTGCCCCAGCCCGTGAGCGAGAAACCCTTGTAGGCCACGCCGAGCGTGGGCTGCACGCTCACATTGCCCAAGTCCTGACCGCGCCAGATGTACTGGTTGACCACATCGGTTGAAATGGTTCCCTCTACTTTGTCCTGAGCATTCGCTGCCACGGCTGCCATGCAGGCAGCGGCGAGGCAAAACAGTCTTTCTACCTTTTTCATAACGTTTGATACTTTTAGTGAATAAAATCGATGCTCTCTGTATAGTGTGTATGCTGAACTGTTCTCTCTAATTCAGTGGCGGCGTCAGGGGGGCAGCGGGACTCCCTTGGGTTATCCTTTCTTCGACCAGTCGGCGATGCGCTGCATGGCTTCCTCCACGTCCTCGCGGTTGCCGAATGAGGTGAGGCGAAAATGGCCTTCGCCGCTCGGCCCGAAGCCCACGCCCGGCGTGCAGACCACGCCGCAGCCGTAGAGCAGCCGGTCGAAGAATTTCCAGCTTTCCTCTCCCCTCGGGGTCTTCACCCAGAGGTAGGGGGCGTTCTCGCCGCCATAGACGCTGTAACCAAGCGATACCAGCGTCTCGCGCATGATGCGGGCGTTCTCCATGTAATAATGGATGGTCTGCATAATCTGCTCGTGGCCCTCGGGGGTGTAGATGGCCTCGGCGGCGCGCTGCGAGATGTAGCTGGTGCCGTTGAACTTGGTCGACTGGCGGCGTTCCCACAGTCTGTTGAGAGGAATGCGCTGACTGCCGTCGATGGTGGTAGCCGCTACCTCCTTGGGGATGATGGTGTAGCCGCAGCGCACACCCGTGAAACCGGCGGTCTTGGAATAGCTGTGGAACTCGATGGCGCACTTGCGGGCTCCCTTGATCTCGTAGATGGAGTGCGGGATGTCGGGGTTCTGTATGTAAGCCTCATAGGCGGCGTCATAGAACAGGACGGCGTCATTCTTCAGCGCGAAGTTGACCCACTTGCGCAATTCGTCCTTTGGCAGCACTGTACCTGTAGGGTTGTTGGGGTAGCAGAGGTATATCATATCGACGCGGTGGTCGGGCAGCTGCGGCACGAAGTTGTTGTCGGCCGTGCAGGGCATGTAGATGATGTCGGTCCACCGCCCTTCCTTGAACGTGCCGGCGCGGCCTATCATGGCGTTGGAGTCGATATAGACGGGATAGATGGGGTCGGTCACGGCCACGCTGTTGTCCCACCGGAGCAGCTCCTGAATGTTGCCCGTGTCGCTCTTGGCACCGTCATTGACGAACACCTCGTCACGGTCAAGATGGATGCCGCGCGTGAGGAAGTCGTTGCGCAGGATGGCGTCGCGCAGGAAGTCATAGCCGTGCTCGGGACCATAACCCCGGAACGAGGCCTTGACGGCCATCTCGTCGGTGGCCTTGTGCATGGCCTCGATGACGGCGGGACATAGCGGCTGCGTGACGTCGCCTATGCCAAGGCTGATGACGCGCACCTGGGGATGCTGGGCCTTGAAGGCGTTGACCCGCTTGGCCACGTCGGAGAAGAGGTAGCTCCCGGGAAGTTTCAGATAATGCTCATTTACTAATGCCATAGTATATCTCTCTATTTCTGTTTATTGGTTAAAATTCTTGCTCTCGGCGCTCACCTTACTGTTATTGTTCGGGAAGTGCTATCTCGCCCTCGAAGGCGAAGGCCGCAGGGCCGGTCATATACACGTGGTTGTCGGCCTCGCTCCAACTGATGTGCAGCGTGCCGCCGTCCATCACGATGTCGCACGTCCGCCCTTCGGCCGAGCCTCTGGTCAGTCCGAGACTTATGGCGGCCACGGCAGTGGCGCAGGCTCCCGTACCGCAGGCCAGGGTGATGCCGCTGCCGCGCTCCCATACCCGTGTGCGCAGGGTGGTCTGGCCTTCAGCCCCGGCCACCGGCTGGGCAAACTCAATGTTGCAGCGCTGGGGAAAGGCGGGCGAGTGCTCGAGCGCGCTGCCGATGGCGGCAATGTCGAGCGCGGCCACGTCGTCAACAAAACTGACGTAGTGGGGATTGCCCATGCTGACGAACTTGCCCCTGGCGCCGTCCTGTCCTATGGCCGACGGCAACAGATGTGCCTCAAGCGGCGCGGGAAGAATGATGTCGGCATGGTCCCCCGTGAACTGCTCGGACATTTCGAAGCGCGGGGCCAGCATGTCGACGGTGACGCTCGCCACCCGTTTCGGGTCTGTGGGGTCGATGTGCAGGTGAAGCACCTTGATGCCCGAGAGCGTCTCCAGACGGATGACGGTCTTGTCGGTCATTCCCTTTTCATAGACATACTTGCCGATGCAGCGGCTGGCGTTGCCGCACATCATCGCCTCTGAGCCGTCGGCATTGAAGATGCGCATGGCGTAGTCGGCCTTTGAGGGGTCCGACGGGCGGCCGATGAGCACCAGCCCGTCGCTGCCGACGGCGAAGTGGGGCCTGCTCCATGCAATGGCCGCAGCACTGGGGTCGGGGACACTATATAATAAGGTGTTTACATATATATAGTCATTGCCCGCACCGTGCATCTTTGTGAAAGGAATGGTTTGTGACATCTTGCTGCAATATATTTCTCTCTTATTGTCTTAATGCTTCAAATACACCGCAAAGTTAACACAAATAGTTAGAATGGACAAGGATTGTTTACCGTTATTTTCTAAGAATTGGTATAAAATGTCAATTTGATAGGCTCATCCCCGCTTTTGCTTACAGACGTTAAGGCACGGCGGTTTGACTGTTGACACTTTGAAACAAAAGCTGAAAATATTGAAACAAAAAGTCTAATTGTGGTTGCCAGATTTGTCAAATTGCTATAACTTTGCAGCAGAAAGCTGACAAAGTGATAACAGAATAAGTTAAACCCAAAAGAAAAGTTAGTTATGAAGAAGATTGAAGCTATCATTCGGAAGACGAAATTCGAGGAGGTCAAAGAGGCCTTACTCGCGGCCGACATCGAGTGGTTCTCCTACTACGACGTGCGTGGTGAGGGCAAGATGCGACAGGCAAGAATTTACCGTGGTGTCATGTACAACACAAGCAGTATCGAGCGCGTGCTGATGAATATTGTAGTTCGCGACAAAAATGTTGACAAGACGGTGAAGGCCATTCAGGAGGCCGCACGTACCGGAGAGATTGGTGACGGCCGCATCTTCATCATTCCTGTGGAAGACACCATCCGCATCCGCACCGGCGAGCGCGGCGACATCGCACTCTACAACGCCGAACAGGAGAAATAAGGCCGCCGGCGAGAGAACAGAGAGAACGTAGAATAATTATAGGATAACAATAACAATCGCAACATTATGACTACAATACAAGACTTAAGCGTTTCCATTGATACCGTATGGATGCTGTTGGCTGCCATGCTGGTGTTCTTCATGCAGCCTGGTTTCGCGCTGTGTGAGGCCGGATTTACACGAGGCAAGAACACCGCCAACATCCTTTACAAGAACTTTGTCGACTTCATGATAGGCTCGCTGCTGTTCTGGTTCGTGGGCTTTGGCTTCATGTTCGGGTCTGACGGGGCCGGCTTCGTCGGCATGCCCAACTTCGGTGACCTGAGCTTCTACAAGAACGCTGCGGGACTGCCCACCGAGGGCTTCCTCATTTTCGAGACCGTGTTCTGCGCCACCTCCGCCACCATCGTGTCGGGCGCCATGGCCGAGCGCACCAAGTTCTCGATGTACTGCGTCTACTCGTTCTTCATCTCCCTCATCATCTATCCCGTCGAGGGCCACTGGACGTGGGGCGGCGGCTGGCTCTGCAACGCCGACCCGGCCAGCTTCATGATGCAGACCTTCGGCACGACTTTCCACGACTTCGCCGGATCGGCCATCGTCCACAGCGTCGGCGGCGTGCTGGCTTTCGTCGGTGCCTGCGCGCTCGGCCCACGTCTGGGCAAATACCGCAAGGACGGAACGAGCAACGCCATACCCGGCCACAACCTCACCCTCGCCTCGCTCGGCGTGTTCATCCTCTGGTTCGGATGGTTCGGCTTCAACCCCGGCTCGCAGCTCGCCGCCTCCGGTGAGACCAACCGCGTGGCCATCTCTCACGTGTTCCTCACTACTAACCTGGCAGCTGCAACAGGCGGTCTGGCCACGATGTTCACCACATGGGTGAAATATGGCAAACCCTCATTCTCACTGATGCTCAACGGCGTACTTGCCGGACTGGTGGGCATCACCGCCGGCTGCGACCTCGTGTCTCCGCTCGGTGCCATCATCATCGGCGGTATCTGTGGCTTCGTGCTTCCGTTCGCCATTGAGTTCATCGACAAGAAACTTCACGTTGACGATCCCGTCGGCGCCAGTTCCGTCCACGGAGTCTGCGGTATCCTCGGCACGCTCCTCACGGGTCTGCTCGCCGTCGACCAGGGCGCATGCTACGGCCACGGCTTCAGTTTCCTCGGCGCGCAGTGCCTCGGCATCCTCTGCATCGATGCCTGGGCAGCAGTCTGCGGCCTCATCCTGTTCTACGGCATCAAGAAGACAGTCGGCCTCCGCGTTGACGCTCGCATCGAGGAAGAGGGTCTCGACATCTATGAGCATGGCGAGAACTGCTACAACTCATAACTGCGACTTAACAAAACCTATAACATTATATATATATCACCTGACTGTCGATTGTTGAGAAATAATCGGTAGGTGTATACTGCAGGGGCCGGTCTTGTGCCGGCCCTAATTAATGTCCTAACCTCAAAAATAATATTGGATATGGTTTGTGGGCTGCCTGCACGGCCGCCCCCGCATGCAGACCAAACGATACCCGCTGTGCTGTGTGGGCGATGCGGAAAAAGTTTTTTTTTGGAGCTGTATTTTTTGCTCTGGCAAATTTACTCAAAATAATCCCGTCCGCAAACCTTGGTGATTCCGTAATCAGCAAAAAACTATTGGCTACCACCTCTTATCTCACATCTTTTTACTAACTTTGCATCGTAAAATCATTTGTATCAGTTCATTTAAAAGATTATGATGTCATTTTCTATCTACAGGAAATTACTAACTTTCGTTTGCCTTATCACACCCTCCATTAACACAGCCAATAGCGCAGAGAAACAAGACAACCAGCAAAAGATGCCCGTAATGAAGATTACCATTGATGGGGCCATTACACGCGACATGAGTTATACCAACGGAACCATGCAGCTTACCGACGAGGCAGGCAATGTGGTCGCATTGAAAGCGAAGTTTCGCACTCGCGGGGCCACGGCAAAATCTTATCTTATGAAGCCTGCGCTCAACATGAAGTTGAGCACTGACGACTACTCGGCCTCACAAGACTCGATGCTTTTAGGCATGCGCTCCAAATCGAAATGGATTCTGGATGCGATGGCTATAGACCGCATCTGCATGCGCAACCGTGTCGCTATGGATCTGTGGAACGACTATTCACATCTTCCCTACAAAACCGACTTCGATTCGCACAGCGGCACCACCGGCCGTTTCATAGAGTTGTATATCAATGGCGAATATAAGGGCATCTATTGTCTGAGCGATGATATCAACCGCAAGCTCCTCAATCTCAAGAAATACGACGACAAGAAAAAACTTGTGAGAGGCGTGCTTTATAAGAGCGGTACTGAGGATATCGAGGACCAGAACAACCGCAACTTCACGTCCGACTGGAAGACGGGCACCATCTCCTGGCACAACGCATGGGAGCTGAAAGAGCCTGAGGACCACGAATGCGAGGAGGCCTGGCAGCCGCTCATCGACCTGTTCGACAACCGTACGACCTATAATGACGTGAAGAAGTATTTCTTCCTCGACAACCTTGCTGACTACCAGCTGTTTATCATGGCTCTCGGCATACAAGACAACTGGGGCAATAAAAACCACTACTTCTCCATACGCAACATTCAAAAAGACATCAACGATGCCGATTCCACAGAGGCAGCCCACCGCAAGACTATCGTCTCACCGTGGGACCTCGACACTTCATTCGGCGGAACCTACAACGGCAGCGCATTCGGTGGTGAGGGTTACACCGACTGGAAGCCTGCCGACATAGTGAAAGTCGGAGGATTTTATCCTTTCAGCATCTGTCAGGGACAAAAGGAATATCAGGAGCTGATGAAAAACCGGTGGGCAAAGCTGCGCACCGCCTCATTCTCAAAGGACAGCATCGATGCCCGCCTTGAGCAATACCGTGACCTCTTCATCAACAGCGGAGCATGGAAGCGCATGACCGACTACTTTGATGCACAACAGTCCAAACCTTGCTATGTGGAAGATTTAACGCAGGAAATTAACTATGTTGAGAAGTGGTATGCCAGTCAATATGACCTCATGGACGCTTATTTTGGTATAGATACTGGTATAGCTGCAATCAACTATGACAAGCGTCGCGATGATGCAGTCTATTCCATAGAGGGCATCAGGCTCAACAAGGTTCCGGCTAAGGGATTGTACATTCAAGGCGGAAAAATAATGATGAAATAGGCGCAGCGGATAAACCCTGTGGTTTTAGTGCTATCACCAAAACCTTGAAAACCCCGCTCGTTCCTCGCTGGAAAACAAATTTGACCTTGGTGGCAGTAGTGGTCAAGGACCGTTTGATTAAAGTCTGTCAACGCGCCAGCCTGTTTTTCAGCGAGGAACGAGCGGGGTTTTTCTTGCTGTGATGCAAGCCCGAGGAGCGAGAACTGTTGCAGGCATATCATAAAAAACAGGCGGCAATGGTTTGCGGACGGGATTATTTTGAGTAAATTTGCCAGAGCAAAAAATACTATACCGTGGGCTCACCCCACACTAAAAAATGAACGATACCGTCCAACCCGCCATTCCCGCCGCAGGCCAGGCACTTCCTGCAGCGGCCATCGCCGCCCGTCTCAATGAAGTGCTGGCCCGCCGTCACGCCGCCGTCGTCGTGGCGCCACCCGGAGCCGGCAAGTCGACGCTCTTGCCCCTCACCATGCTCCGCGCCCTGCCCCGCGGCCGCATCGTCATGCTCGAGCCACGCCGCATTGCCGCCCGCCAGGTGGCCATGCGCATGGCGCAAATGCTTGGCGAGCCCGTCGGCCAGACCGTCGGCTATCAGATACGCTTCGAGCGCAAGACTTCGGCACATACACGCATCGAGGTCGTCACCGAGGGCATCCTCACGCGGCGCATGACCGATGACCCCACGCTCGACGGCGTGGCCTGTGTCATCTTCGACGAGTTCCACGAGCGCAGCCTGCAGACCGACCTGGCGCTCTGTCTGGCGCGACAAATCAGGGACATCCTCCGCCCCGACCTCAACCTCGTCATCATGTCGGCCACCATCGACGCCGCTCCCGTCAGCGATGCCATTGGCGGCGAAACCGTAAGCTGTGAGGGACGCATGTATCCTGTGGAGACCATCCAGGCCATGGACGATACGGCCCCCGCCAGCATCGCCGCCGACGTGGCGGCAGCGGTGAGCCGCGCCCACCGCGAGTACGAGGGCGACATCCTCGCTTTCCTGCCCGGGCAGGCCGACATCATGCGCTGCGCCGGACTGCTCGGTGACAGCCTTTCGCCAACGGCTGTCTGTCCGCTTTACGGCAACCTGCCGCCCGAGCGCCAGTATGCCGCCATCGCGCCGTCGCCTGCCGGACAGCGCAAGGTGGTGCTGGCCACGCCCATAGCCGAGACCTCGCTCACCATCGAGGGCGTGCGCGTGGTCGTCGACAGCGGCTTCTGCCGCAAGCCCGTCTATGACGCCGCCACCGGCCTGAGCCACCTTGACACTGTGCGCATCAGCCAGGACATGGCACGGCAGCGCGCCGGACGCGCGGGCCGCGTGGCGCCGGGCGTGTGCATCCGTCTCTGGACCACGGCCACCGACCACAGGCTCGACAATCAGCGCACGCCTGAGATCTGTGAAGCCGACCTCGCGCCGACGGTGTTAGACATCGCGGCCTTTGGCGAGACCGACATCATGGGACTGCCCTGGCTCACGCTGCCCCCCGCCGGCAACGTACGCCAGGCCCGCCAGCAGCTCTCTCTACTCGGTGCCATCACCGCCGACGGCCACATCACTCCCTCCGGCCGCCGCATGGCCGCACTGCCCTGTCACCCCCGCATTGCCAAGATGATATTGCACGGTCACAATCAGCAGCGCAAGGCCCTGGCCTGTGACATCGCCGCCCTGCTTGAGGAGAAGGATGTGATGGATGCCAGCATCGTGCATGCCAGTCTGTTAGAGCGCGTCACGGCCCTGCGCGATGCCCGCCGCAACCGCCGCCCCGGACCGTGGGGCCGCATCGCACGCATCGCAGCCGAATATGCGCGCATGGCCGGCACCTGCACCGACAACAGCTATGTCAGCGCCTTCGACATCGGTGCCCTCGTGGCCTCGGGCTATCCCGAGCGTGTGGCACAGGGCGTAGGCCACAACGGCGACTTCCGCCTGGCCGGAGGCGGCATGGCGGCCCTTGACCCCAGCGATGAGCTGGCGGGCTGTCAGTGGCTGGCCGTGGCCTCGCTGCACGCAGGCAGCCGCGGCCGGGGACGCATCTTCCTCGCCGCACCTGTCAGCACCGACGACCTCGCCCCGCTCACCACGCAATATGACAATGTGACATGGATTACACACCAGGGCGGTGTCGTCGCCCGGCGCGAGCAGCGCATCGGGCAGCTCACCGTCGGTGTACGCCCCCTCGCCGACATTCCGCACGAGCGTCTCATCGCCATCGTCTGCGCCGCCGTGGCCAGGGAGGGCCAGAGCCTGCTCAACTGGTCGGATGATGTCGCTGCCCTGCAGCTGCGCGTGGCGCTCGTCGCCAAATGGCACCCTGAGCTGGAGCTGCCCGACCTCTCCACCGCCCGCCTGCTGCAGAAGCCCGAGACGTGGCTGCCGTTCTATCTGGAGAAAAACGGACGCGTGATGACCACCGTGACCGACCTGCGCAAGATTGACCTTGCCGAGGTGCTGTGGAACCAGCTCACCTACGACCGGCAGCAGGCTGTCGACCGTCTCGCGCCGCTGCGCATCCGCGTGGCGTCGGGGCATCTTATCAAGGTCAGGTACCGCGTGGGCAGTGACGTGCCGGTGTTGAGCGTGCGTCTGCAGGAATGCTTCGGCATGACCGACACCCCGACGGTCAACGACGGACGTGTGCCGGTGCTCATGGAGCTGCTCAGCCCCGGTTTCAAGCCCGTGCAGCTCACCACCGACCTCCACAGCTTCTGGCAATCTGCCTATTTCGACGTGCGCAAGGAGCTGCGCCGCCGCTATCCCAAGCACGCCTGGCCCGACGACCCCACAAAGGCCACGCCGCGGGGTAAAAAATAAAAAAATAAAAAATCAGAAATCGGGAAGCTTCCCGACCTCTGATACCTATTCTTTAGGCCGCTGCCGTGCAGCGGTCACTGTCGTGGACCTGCGGGGAGTCGAACCCCGGTCCGAACAAGGAAGCCCTATGCTTTCTACACGCTTATTCCAGCCTTCATTTTCGTGCCGCGGCAAGACCTGGACCACCAACCGCGACCTTATCTCCTAAAATTTCACCTCGCAAGCGGAGCCTTGCAAGGCTATTTCCGATTTAGTCTGCACCGCTTGACCTCCGGATTCGGAACAACATCCTCGGAGCGATGTCTCGTCCTGCTATCTGATAGCAGGATTAAGCCAGTAATCTACTGTACTTCGATTAGGCAGCGAGAGCGTAGTTGTTTTCGCCAATTAAATTTTTGTTCACTCAGATTATGGAGCTAGCCAACGAGGCTCCGCGTGCTTACATACGATTTCGTCTTGCCGTCAAATCCATACAAGCCCATTCGATGTAAATTTGTACAAAAGTAATGCCTTTCGGCGACAGTGTATCGCTTTTGCCCGTATTATTAAGAATTTTTAGCATCACAGAGGCTTTGCCATGTCAATATTTTGTCTAATTTTGAGCTATTGTTCTACCCTAACAGCATTTGATGATGAAGAAAATCTGTTTTGCCTTGCTCGCCGCCGTGGTCAGCCTCGTCCTTGCCTCGTGTCAGCAGGCCATTGTCGAAGACAGCTCCGACACCTCCACTGACGCCAAGGTGACGCTCAACCTCAGCGTGGCACAGTTTGAGCAGGTCCCGTTCAGTCAGGCCAAGGCCCGTCGTGGCACCCGCGCAACCAAGATTGACAGCGTCTGCACCAAGCTCTGCTTCGCCATATACAAGAGTGCTGGTGACGCTCATCCCACAACCGTCCTGCAGACGGTGGGGGAGAAAGACTTCGGCAGTGTCAGGCTCGCGCTCGACAAGGGCACCTACTATCTCGTGGTGCTGGCACACAGCTCAAGCATCAACCCAGACATGAGCAACATCCAGAGCATCGACTTCTCAAAGTACGTCACCGACACGTTCTACGCCTGCGATACGATCACCATTGACCACAGCCTCGACAAGGACATCAGGCTCAGACGCGCCGTGGCACGCCTTGAGCTGACCACCACCGACAACCTGCCCGACACCTGCACCAGCCTCAAGCTGACTCTGGGCAATGTCTGCACGGCATTCAATCCCGTCACAGGCCACGGCGCCACGCCCGGCGATAAGACCTACACAGCCACCTTTGACCAGCACGGTAAGGGAAAACCCTTCAGTTTTGGCCGCAACTTCTTCCCTGCGGCAGAGGACAGCAAAACCAGCCTCTCCGTCACGCTCTACACCGGCGACAAACCGACGTTCACCCGCAGGCTCACCGACATCCCCGTCAGCCGCAATACCGTTACGCGCTATACGGGCCGTCTGTTCTCCAATCTGTCGTTCGCGGTGTCCATGCAGTCGGATGACGAGTGGGGGGTGAATACAGTGACGTTTTAGCCCCACCCCCTGCTTTGCTGCGCAAAGCAGTACCCTCCCCCACCCAGGGGAGGGTTCTATTACAATAAGCATGACAATGATGACATGCGCAATAATGCTGACGGCATACGCAATAATGCTGATGACATGCGCAATAATGCTGACGGCATGCGCAATAATGCTGATGACATGCGCAATAATGCTGACGGCATGCGTCCACCTGCTTATGCACATAAAGAGGCTGTGTCAAAAGTCCATTTTGAGCCATCTTCGAATTTAACACATTAAAGCCCGAACTTTCACAAGCTCGGGCTTTGTTATGTCC
>CABVDL010000058.1 GCA_902497035.1 uncultured Prevotella sp. | reverse complement strand
AAAATATTCACACTGCAAAGATAAAGTAGGGGCGGGGTTTATCCCCGCCCTATTGTGTTTATCCTAAAACCTTAAAACAGACTGGCGACGAGGGAGTGAGGAGTTAGGAGTTAGGAGTTAGAAGTTAGGAGTTAGAAGTTAGGAGTTAGGAGTGAGGAGTTAGGAGTTATAGCGGGAAATGCCTTACCAATAGGCTGGTGGCCGGCACCAGGCCGGCCACTACACCATCACCTTGTAACAGGTAAACTCACCTGTAAATGGCTGAAATGCAAACACCAGATGGCTGAAATGTAAACACCAGATGGCTGAAATGTAAACACCAGATGGCTTTAACGACAAAGTATGGTGGCCGCCGCAGTTATTTATGGCGGCCACCGCAGTTATTTATTGCGGTCGCCATAATTAAGTAGGGCGGACGTCACACTTTGTCGGTACGGCCAGATTGTCTCGGGAAATGGCTGATATCGTACTGGGAAAAGGCTGATATCGTACCGGGAAAAAGCTGATATCGTACCGGGAAAAGGCTGATATCGTACCAGGAGAAGGCCAAAAACAAACAGTCCCGGGCCAAGACGCTTCCTGACCCGGGACCAGCATATTAAATGAAAAGGATAAAAAAGGATAATCAAACTGTCAAGGAGCCTATTCCTCAGTCTCCTGTTCTTTCTCGTGCTCGGCAATCAGCTTGGTCTGCAGGTCGCCCGGCACAAGCTCGTAGCTGGCAAACTTCGTGGTGAAGCTGGCACGGCCGCCAGTGAGCGAACTGAGCGCAACGCTATAGTTGGACAGCTCTTTCAATGGAATCTTGGCCTGCAGCTTCTGGTAACCGGCCTCGGAGTCCATGCCCATGATGATGGCACGGCGGCCCTGGAGGTCACTCATCACGTCACCCATGTAGTCGGCAGGCACATAAATCTCAAGGTCGTAGATAGGCTCCAAGATTTTTGGTCCGGCGGCCTTGAAGGCGTCGGAGAACGCATGGCGCGCGGCAAGCGTGAACGACAGCTCGTTGGAGTCGACGGGATGCATCTTGCCGTCGAACACCACGACGCGCACGTCGCGGGCGTAACTGCCCGTAAGCGGGCCGCGCTCCATGCAGTCCATCACACCCTTGAGGATGGCGGGCATGAAACGCAGGTCGATGGCGCCGCCGACAACGCTGTTGATAAACTGCAGCTTGCCGCCCCAGGGAAGGTCTTTCTCCTCTTTCGACTTGATGTTCATCTTGAACTCCTGGCCGTCAAACTTATACACCGTCGGGTCGGGCATGCCCTCGGCATAAGGCTCCACGATGAGCGACACCTCGCCGAACTGTCCGGCTCCGCCGCTCTGCTTCTTATGACGGTAGTTGGCCTTGGCCTTCTTGGTGATGGTCTCACGGTAAGGCACGCGCGGCTCCTCGTATTCCACCTCCAGTTTCTCGTTGTTCTCCAGGCGCCACTTCAGCACACGCAGGTGGAACTCACCCTGACCGTGGACGATGGTCTGGCGCAGCTCCTTGCTCTGCTCCACCACCCATGTGGGGTCTTCCTGGCGCATGCGCGTCAGCACGGCCATCACTTTCTCCAGGTCCTGCGGGTTCTTGGCCTTGATGGCACGCGCATATTTCGGACGCGGGTATTTCACAAAGTCGAAGCGGATGTTCTCGGCATCCTTGCCGTCGAGCGTATTGCCTGTCTTGACATCCTTCAGCTTCACCGTACAGCCAATGTCGCCTGCCACCAGCTCGTCAACCGGCAGACGGTTGGAGCCTGCGCAGACATAGATCTGGCCCAGGCGCTCCTTTGAGCCGCGGTCGGCATTGGTCAGATCGTCACCCGAATGCACCTTGCCGCTCATCACCTTGAAGTAGCTCACCTCGCCGATATGCGGCTCCATGCCCGTCTTGAAGAAGTAGATGCTCTCGGGGCCGTTGCTGTCGGCCGGAACCTCCTCGCCGCGGGTGTCGCGATAGGCAGGCATGTCGCTCACGAAAGGAACGACATTGCCGAGGAACTCCATCAGACGCTGTACGCCCATGTCCTTGTGAGCATCCACGCAGAATACGGGGAAAATGTCGCGGTTGATAAGTCCCTTGCGTATGCCCATGCGCAGCTCATCCTCGTTAAGCTCCTCGTCATCGAAGAACTTCTCCATCAGTCCCTCGTCGTTCTCGGCGGCTGCCTCAACGAGTGCCTTGTGCAGCTCATTGGCCTTTTCCTTCTCCCCATCAGGAATATCCTCACGCTTCGGCTCACCGCCGTCAGGCCCCCACGACAGCTTCTTCATGATCAGCACGTCGATAAGACTGTGGAAGTTGGGACCCGTCTCAAGCGGGTACTGTATCTGGACGCACTTTGGACCATACACCTCACGCATCTGGTTCATCACGTTGTCGAAGTCGCATTTGTCGGAGTCAAGCTGGTTGATAAGGAAGATAACCGGCTTTTTCAGTTTTTCAGTATAGCGGAAATTATTTTGTGTACCCACCTCAGGGCCATATTGTCCGTTGATAAGCATGACTGCGAGGTCGGTCACATTGAGCGCGGTGATGGCACCTCCTACGAAGTCGTCGGAACCGGGGCAGTCGATAAAGTTAAGTTTCTTATTGTTCCACTCGGCATGAAACACGGTAGGAAAGACCGAATAACCTAAGTTCAATTCCACCGGCATGAAGTCAGACACGGTATTCTTTTGCTCTACCGTCCCACGGCGTTTGATGACCCCAGCCTCATATAGCAAACTCTCGGCAAGCGTGGTCTTGCCGCTACCTTTGGCGCCAATGAGCGCAATGTTCTTGATTTCGTTAGTCTGATATACTTTCATATCAAAAGATTTTAAGTGTTAGTACTATTACGGTCTTGATAAGCTCAGGGCTGGCCTGCATCCCTAAGCGTTGTTAAAGTTAGGCAAAAAACAGACAACATCAAAGGAAAACGGCGAAAAAGTGCCGTATTTTAAAACTAATTAGTACTTTTGCGGACAAAGTACTATGACAACTTACCACACGATGAACCAAACGGCGGCCAACGGGTCTGACGCGGGCCTGTATATCCACATTCCATTTTGTTCCAGCCGCTGCATCTACTGCGGCTTCTACTCCACCACCCTCCTGCCCTTGCGCCAGGCCTATACCGATGCCCTGTGCCGGGAAATGGAGCTGCTGCCCTACAAACCGCGGCTGTCCACCGTCTATCTCGGTGGCGGCACGCCGAGCCAGCTCAGCCACGGCCAGCTCGCACGGCTGTTCGGCCATATATATAATAAGGTGTATGAGGTGAGTCCCGATGCCGAGGTGACGATAGAATGCAATCCCGACGACATATGGCCGGGGATGTTCAGCGGTCTTCCCGTCAACCGCGTGAGCATGGGCGCGCAGACTTTCTCCGACGAACGCCTGCACTTCCTCCGCCGACGGCACAGTGCGATGGAGGTGGACCGGGCCGTCGACAGTCTCAGGCACGACGGCATAGGCAACATCAGCCTGGACCTGATGTTCGGCTTCCCCGACGAGACGATGGACGACTGGCGGAGCGACATCCGGCATGCGACAGACCTGCAGCCGGAGCATATCTCGGCCTACGGACTGATGTACGAGGAGGGTACGCCGCTCTACGGCATGCTGGTGTCGGGAAAGGTGAGGGAAGTAGACGAGGAGCTGAGCCTGCGCATGTATGACGAGCTCGTCGACCGTCTCACGGCAGCAGGCTATGAGCATTATGAAATCAGCAACTTTGCGCGAAAAGACGGAATGCCACACAGTCCATGGCGCAGCCGACACAACAGCAGCTATTGGCAGGACAAACCCTACATCGGACTCGGCGCCGGCGCACACAGCTATTACCGGCGCACACGCCACTGGAACCCGGACGACATCAGACGGTATATCGACAGCATCAACAAGGGAATGCTGCCCTATGAGGAGGAGAAGATTGACGACAACACCCACTACGATGACATCGTGACCACCGCCCTGCGCACCGTTGAGGGCATTGACCTCAACAGACTGGAAGAACCCTATCGGAAATATCTAATGGACTGCGCCAAGGATTATCTGCTTCGCGGTCTGCTCATTGAGGAAAACGGTCACATTCATCTCTCACGACAGGGCATCAGCATCAGCAACATCATCATGAGCGACCTGATGCACGTATAGCGGACGGGGCCAACGGACGGGGCCGGCAAACCCGACCGCACCGGTCACCCACGGTATCACCGAGGATGCATACTACCCCGTCGGTGCTATGCCAGTTTCTCCAGGCCGTACAGCCCCTCTTTCCGGTAGACGCTTAGGAAATAGTCCTTGATATCCTGGTCGATGTCAACGATGTTGCGCTTATTGGTGACGTAGGGTTTGATGAACGTGACAAGACCGAAGCACAGCACGCCCAGCACGATGCTGATGATGAAGTTGAGCATCTCGTTAGCGATGAGTCCGGCATTGTCGAAGCCGACCATCACCATGAAAGGGATGACATAGATGAGCCAGTCGCCAGCCGTGTTCATTCTGTTGCTGTTGGCCCGTTCCTCGCGCAGGGCGCGGGGCGCGGCCTCAATGAGGGCTGCCTCATGGGCTTTCCAGTAAGTCTCAAACTCGGTCGGATATTCCTGTTTAGCCATTGTTTGTTCGGTTTTTATTAGCAAAGGTATGAAAAATTGCGTAACTTTGCCGTCTCTAAGCGAAAAAAGTTCAAGATAAACACAACATTCCATCATGCAGGACCAATTTTCTCGCACACAACTCTTGTTGGGCAAGCCGGCCATCGACACGCTCAACGGCTCGCGTGTGGCCGTATTCGGCGTGGGCGGCGTGGGCGGCTACGTGGTTGAGGTGCTGGCACGCAGCGGTGTGGGCGCCCTTGACATCATCGATGACGACCGCGTCTGCCTGACCAATGTCAACCGGCAGATTCTGGCGACCATCTCCACCGTCGGACAGCACAAGGTGGACGTGGCCGAGGCACGCATCCACGACATCAACCCCCGCTGCCACGTGCGGAAGTACCAGACATTTTACCTGCCCGACAACGCCGGACAGTTTGACTTCAGCAACTATGACTACGTGGTCGACTGCATCGACACGGTCACGGCGAAACTCGACCTCATCCGGCGCTGCCACGACCTCAATATCCCCATCATCTCCTGCATGGGCGCGGCCTACAAGCTCGACGCGTCGCAGCTGCGTGTGACCGACATCTGGAAGACCATCAACGACCCGCTGGCCAAGGTCATACGCAAGAAGCTCCGCAAGACCGGCATCAGGCATCTGAAAGTGGTCTACAGTCCCGAGCTGCCCTTAGAGAGCATCGAGCAGGACGACATCAGCTGCCGCTACCACTGCATCTGCCCGGCCAAGGACATGCGGTCGTGCACAGAGCGCCACACCATCCCAAGCAGCAACGCATGGGTACCGGCCACCGCCGGCCTGCTCTGCGGCAGCGAAGTGGTGAAAGACCTCATCAACAATGCCCACACCATGCGCATCGACCTCAACCAGGATCCCGACAACGCCTACGCCCAGGAGGCCGCACGCCGCCACGAGGCCTATCTCAAGGCCTACCGCGACCGGGTGGCCAAGCGGAAAGCGCAGGCCGAGGCCCCGCAGTGACCTACCCCCGCCTCAACAGGTGGCGAATGACCTCCATCGGCGCATACAGCAGCATGCGTGGCCCCATCCACCTCATGATGCGGCGCACCTCCTCCTGCTGCTCCCTGCCATAGCAATGCGAGGTGCAGTAGCGGCAGGGCGGCTTGCCGTCAAGCCAACGGCAATGGTCGAGCCGGCGCTGGCAATAGGCAATGAGCGCCAAATGCGCGGCATCCGGTGACTTCTGTTTCAGTTTGTGACGGCAATATAGGCGTATCATCAAGTCGATGGTGCGCTTTTCTCTCTCTATGACTTTACCCATGATAAGCTGTTTTGTCTGCAAAAATACGAAAAAATCGCTGCGTCCGTGCAAGGTTGTCCGATTATTGCTTTGCCTTGCCGCCGGTATGGCCGTGGTGCTGGGCTCATGCGCCACAACAAGGAGTGGCAATGACGGGAAAGCCGTGAGCTACATCATAGCCGACCATTATTACGTCAACAGCAGCGTCAGCCGCCCCATCCGGGAGAAGATCACCGACCAGGCGGCTTTCGACAAGCTCTTCGGCATGGCTGCGGTCATGGGCAAGAACGGAGAGCCCACACCCATCGACTTCCAGAGGCAGTTTGTCATTGCCGTGAGCGAGGGCATCGTCAGCCAGCTCACCGCCTATGAACCCCTCTCGCTGAAGGCTGAGGGCAAGCGTCTGGTATTCACTTATAAAGTGGAAAGAGGCAAGCACATCAGCTACGCCATGCGGCCACTGCTGATGATTGTCGTTGACAAGAAATGGGAACAGGACGTGACATTTGTAAGCGAATAGCCTTATAAGACGAGGACTACAAAAAAGGGGCGGGGATGATCCCCGCCCCTACATTTATCCACGCTTGTCCGCGCGGCGGGCAAGTCTTTAGCAGCTGCACTTCCAGGGCTTCAGCTCCTTGAAGAAGTCGTGGCCTTTGTCATCAACGAGGATGAAGGCGGGGAAGTTGCTGACCGTAATCTTCCAGATGGCCTCCATGCCGAGCTCGGGATATTCCACGCACTCAATGCTCTTGATGCAGTCCTGGCTGAGCACAGCGGCCACACCGCCAATGGTGCCGAGATAGAAACCGCCATGTTTCTGGCAGGCATCGGTCACCACTTGCGTGCGGTTGCCCTTGCCAATCATAATCAGGCTGCCGCCATGGGCCTGGAACTCGTCCACGTAGGGATCCATGCGGTTGCTCGTCGTCGGACCCATCGAACCGCAGGGGTAGCCCTCCGGGGTCTTGGCCGGTCCGGCATAAAGCACGGGGTGGTCCTTGAAGTACTGGGGCAGCTCCTCGCCCTTGTCCAGACGGGCCTTCAGCTTGGCGTGGGCAATGTCGCGGGCCACGATGATGGTGCCGTTGAGGATGACGCGGGTGGAGACGGGATACTTCGTCAGGATGGCACGAGCCTTATCGATGCCCTCGTCGAGGTTGATCACCACTCCGCCGTTCTCGCCCGGCTGCTGCAGCTCGGCAGGGATGAGGTTGCCGGGGTTGGTGTCCATCTTCTCCAGCCAGATGCCGTCGCGGTTAATTTTGGCCTTGATGTTGCGGTCGGCCGAGCAGCTCACGCCGAGGCCGATGGGGCAACTGGCGCCATGACGCGGCAAGCGGATGACACGGATGTCGTGGGCAAAGGCCTTGCCGCCGAACTGGGCGCCGAGGCCAATCTTATGGGCCTCCTTCAGAAGCTTGGCCTCAAGGTCGAGGTCACGGAAGGCGCGGCCGGTCTCGTCGCCGCTAGTCGGCAGGTTGTCGAGATAGTGGATGGAGCCGAGCTTCACCGTGAGCAGGTTCTTCTCAGCCGACGTGCCGCCGATGACGAAGCAGATGTGGTAAGGCGGGCAGGCAGCCGTGCCGAGGCTCCTCATCTTCTCCACGAGGAACGGCAGCAGCGTGCCCTCGTTCTGGATAGTAGCCTTGGTCATGGGATAGAAATAGGTCTTGTTGGCCGAGCCGCCTCCCTTAGCCACCATCACGAAACGGTATTCAGAGCCCTCGACAGCCTCAATGTCAATCTGTGCCGGCAGGTTGCACTTGGTGTTGACCTCCTCATACATGGTGAGCGGCGCATTCTGCGAATAGCGCAGATTGTCCTGGGTATAGGTGTTGTAGACACCGCGCGACAGCGCTTCCTCCTCGTCAAAGTCAGTCCACACGCGCTGGCCTTTCTCACCGTGGATGATGGCCGTACCCGTATCCTGACAGAAAGGCAGCACGCCCTTGACGGCCGTCTCAGCGTTGCGGAGCAGCGTCAGTGCCACGTACTTGTCGTTGTCTGAGGCCTCCGGGTCGCTGAGGATAGCGGCCACCTGCTCGTTGTGCTTGCGGCGGAGGCAGAACTCCACATCGTGGAAAGCCTCCTGGGCCAGCAGCGTCAGGGCATCGGGAGAAATCTTGAGAATTTCCTTACCCTCGAACTCACCGGTGCTCACGCCCTCTTTGGTGAGCAACCTGTATTCGGTGTCGTCGGCTCCAAGCTGGAACATTGGAGCATACTTGAAATCAACTGGTTTTGCCATAATAGTAAATATAATGTTTTATTGAAATGTTGTCTTGAAACGGTATCGCCGGCTCAGTAGCCGAAAATCTCGGAAGTAGTCAGCCGGCGCAGCGGACCAATCTTCTCCAGCGCCGGCAGGTCGAGGTTCTTCTCGTCGCCAAGGATGAGGAAGCGGTAGGTCTTGTTTTTGATGTTGTCGTTGAAAAACTGGAACAGGTCGTCTATGGTCAGCGACGGCAACTCACGGTAGATACGGCTGTTGAGGTCGTAGTCGAGGCCCATCCGCTTGGCCCGCAGATAACTCCACAGCACATTCTCGCGTGTGGTGCGCCCGGAGGCGAGGCTCTTCAGCAGCGTCTGCCTGGCCAGCCTGAAGCCGGCCTCACGGCGCGGCATGCCGTTGAGCAGGCTATCGTACTCGTTGATGCAGTCCATCATCTTGTCGTTCTGCGTGATGACTGTCGTGGTGAAGGTCTCTGCGTCGGCATGCGGATGAGCCACCGGATAGCGGTAAGCCGCACTTGCCGAGTAGGCCAGGCCGCGGGCCTCACGGATTTCCTGGAAGACGATGGAGTTCATGCCATTGCAGAAGTATTCATTGAACAGTGCCTCAAGCGCCGCATTCTTCGGGTTGAACTTCTTTCCCTCACAATGGTACATCGTCATATAGATATTCTTTGCCTCATAAGGAGCGAGCCAGACCTCGTTGCCCGCCGTTGTCTGATGGAGATAGGGCTTTGCCGCGGGCACAGCGGCAAAAGTCTTGGCTGACGGATGCACCCGGCTGACAAGCTGGTTGACCTCCCTCATGCTGGCCGGACCATAATATAATAAGGTGTGCTTATATTGGTTGAGACCGGCAATCAGCCCGAGCAACGACTGCGGGTCAGCATTGCGCAGCTCGGCCTCCGACATATCGTTGAGCATTTCATTGTAGGTGCCAAACTGGCCTAACTGTAGCAAAGCCCTGAAGTTGGAACGCTGGCTGGCCTTGTTGTCGGCACGGTTTTTCAGCACGAGGTCAACAAACTTCCGGTAGCTGGCGGTATCGGCCTTGGCACTTGACAGCAACTGGTCGAGCAGCGCGACCGACTCGCCCATATAGTCGTTCAGGCCCGTGAGCGTGATGTCGATGGTATTGCCCTGTACCGAGACGTTATAATTGCTTGCCAGGCGGTAGAACTTCCGGTTAATCTGCTCGTTGGTCATCTTGTCGGTGCCGACATAACTGAGATAGCTGAACGCCATGTCATAACGCTTGTCGTTCTCGCTGCCGAGCGGATAGTGATAGGTGAGGCTGAACAGGTGATCGTCAGCGTTCTGCTTATAAAGGAAGTCGAGCCGTCGGCTTGTCTGTCCCACGTTGAGGTCGTGCTTGAAATCGACAAATCTCGGCTGGATGGGTGTCGGTGTGGCGTTGACCACCTCTTTCAGAAATTCACTCTGCTTGTCGCTGTTGGTCGGAATGGGTGTAATCTCAGGCTTTTCAATCTTGTGAATGGTGGTGTCCTCACCCTGCCGCTTATACACGGCCACATAGTCGTCGAGGAAGAAGCGCTGCGCGAAATCAACTATCTGCTGCTTTGTCATCTTCGATATACGGTCAAGCCAATGCACCTGTCCGTCCCATGGGCATTCGTTGACGAACGCCTCTACAAAGCGCGAGGCCCGCCACTCATTGCTCCGCGATGACTCATAAAAGTCGTACCTCATGTTGTTGACCACCGACGGCAACAGGTCGTCGGAGAAGAAGCCGTGCTTGAGCTTGATTATCTCGTCGTACAGGAGTTTTCTCACCTGGTCGAGCGACTGTCCCTGCTTGGGAATGCCATAGAGCAGAAAGATGCCATAGTCGTGCATGGTGTTGAGCCCGGCCTCTGCCGTCATCACCTTCATCGGGGTGTTGAGGTTGATGTCGAAGAGCCCTGCCTTACCGTTGGACAGCATCTTGGCTATGACCGTCAGCGTGTCCATTTGCGCAGTGTTGGCGGCATCGGTCTTCCACCCCATCATGATATTCTCAGCCTCAAGTCCCACCACCGATGTGTCAGCGGGGGCCGTCAGCTGTTTGACCGGCGCGAAAGAGGGGTAAGTGACGGGACCCTTGCTTTTCCAGTCACCGAAATACTTGTCGATGATGGCTATCACCTTGTCAGGGTCGAAGTCGCCAGACATGCAGATGGCCACATTGTTGGGCACATAGTAGCGGCGGAAATAATTCTTGATGTTGGTGATGGACGGGTTTTTGAGATGGTCCTGCGTGCCGATGGTGGTCTGCGTGCCATAGGGATGGTTGGGGAAAAGCTTCTTGCCAAGCGCATCCCACTCCTTTTCTCCATCGTTGGCCAAACCGATATTATACTCTTCATACACAGCCTCCAATTCCGTGTGGAAGCCGCGTATCACCATGTTCTTGAAACGGTCGGCCTGCACCTTTGCCCAGGTCTCTATCTCATTGGATGGGATATCCTCCTGATAGCAGGTCACATCGTTGGAGGTGTAGGCATTGCTGCCCTCCGAGCCGATGCTGGCCATCATCTTGTCGTATTCGTTGGGGATGTTGTACCTGGCGGCCAGCTGCGAGACGGAGTCTATCTCATGATAGGCCCTGCGGCGCTGCGCGGCGTCGGTGATGTGGCGGTAAGCCTCAAAGCGGCGCTCTATCTCGTCGAGCAGCGGTGTCTCGGCCTGCACGTTGCTCGACCCGAAATGGGTGGAGCCCTTAAACATCAGGTGTTCCAGATAGTGGGCCAGCCCGGTGGTCTCTTTCGGGTCATTGCGCGAGCCCGTCCTCACGGCGATATAGGTCTGCACGCGGGGCTTCTCACTGTTGACGCTGAGATAGACCTTCAGTCCGTTACGCAGCGTGTAGATACGGGTGTGAAGCGGGTCGTCCTTAACCGACTCATAGTGATAAGTCTGCGCCGTCGCACCAACGACAACAGACAGTGCGGCAACGAGCAGGATAACAATCTTATTGTTCGTCTTCATAAGCTATTATAGTAATCTCATTCATTCTCGTAATCGACCTCATGGTCGAGGTTGGTGACGAAGTTGTCGAGCACCGACTGCTCCACGTCACCCATTCTGAACTCCTTCTCCGCATCCTTGCGTATCTCGGCAATCCATGCGCGTCGGGCCTGGATATAGTCCTGTCTGATGCGGGCGTGGGCCTCTTCGGTTATCTCGTCAATGCCATAATAGTCGCATATCATACGGTAGGTCCAGGTCCATTGGTACTCACGGTAATGGTCATTGATGTCGGTGAAGCGCGCCTCAATCTTGTCAGTCGAGTCGAGCACACCGTCCTTGATATCAGCGATAAGCCGCTCCTCCTCGGCCTCGGGCAGGAGCAGCCCGGAGAGGTCGTTCCAGTCGCCCTCGCCGACGGACGACCCGGGCTTACGGAGCTCGCCGTAGCGCCTCATCTGGCGCTTGACCACGGCACCCATATAGATGCGCAGCGCGATGTCGTAATACTTGATGCCCTTGCGCAACGACGACGCATTGATGACATACTCATGGAAGATGTATTTGGAGACATCCTCGCCCGACGCGTCGCGCAGGGCCTCAAGGATTTTCTTGCCCTTGATAATCTCGCCGACGGAGAAAGGCGACAGCCAGTCGAAGTTGACGATGCTCCGCTGCGACCCCTCCGGCCGCATGTCGCGCTTGGGCCACTTGCGGATGTCGCGGTAGAGGCCGACGGTGGTGATGTTGCGGCCCGGGGAGAGATACATCGTGTCGCCGTAGGCAATAAGATAGGAGAATGGCAGGTTGCGTGTGTCGGGGTGGTGCATGAGCTTGCCAAAACAGACGCTGAACGTGCCGATGGTGGCCGGCATGAGGATGTAGGCACCGCTGGCCGTCTTGGTGCCACGCTCCAGGATGCCCCAGTGCATGGGCCCCATCTTGTAGGCGTGGTTGGAGAAGTTGGTGGCCGAGCCGGCGTTGTAGAAACTGAACTGCGCGCCGATGAGCAGGCTGCTCTTGTGGTGGCTGGCCGTGAACGGACCGCAGAAGGCAGCGCAGGCCTCACCGTTGCTCATGTAGCAGTTGGCGAAGAATACGCTGGCCGAGGCCGTGAAGCCATTGCTGACCTGACAGGCCTCACCCACGAAGCAGTCCTGCATCTTCACGGAGTTGATGATGCTCGAGCCGTCGTTGATGATGGAGTTCTCACAGATGACACCCGTGCCGATATAGACGCTCGCCTTGTCGGACGAGTGAATGGTGCAGTCGCTCAGCCGCGACGCGCCGTTGACCTCACAATCGTCGCCGATGATGGTGTTGGTGATTTCCTTGGTGTTGACAATCTTCACGCCATTGCCGATGCGCCCCCGCTCAGGCAGCGAGCAGCTCACCTCACCGGCTATCATCCGGCGGATGATGTCCTTCAGCTCCCGGTCGTGGAAATGCCTGACCATGAAGGAGGCAAACTGACTGTTCAGTCCGTTGAACAGGACGAGGTTGCCCTCGCCCACCTCATTGAGCACCGAGATGAGGTTGCCCTGCCCGTAGGTGGCGCCCTCGGTGGTCTCCATCGTGCTGATGTTGGAGATGAGACAGTCGTCGCCAATCTCATAGTTGTTGATGAAATTGCCGACGTGGGCCAGGAGACAGTTGTCGCCGACGGTCACATTGCGCAACACGGCATCCTCAATGCCCGAATGCTGCATGAAGCCCTTTGAGACCTCGACATTCAACTCGAACACGCCGAGGCGCACCTCACCATAGAACTTCACGCGTCGCACCCAAATCGGCATGAAGTCTTCTGCCACGGTCACGCTGCTCCAGTCCTCGGCCCAGCAGCCGTTGTCCTCCAACTGCAGGATTTCCTCATCGGTCAGTTCTCTGTAAGCCATAAGTTGATGTTTGACGGTTAGTCCTCCACGGGATAGAGGAAGTCGTTATACGGATATTTCTGGACATGGAGCTCGCGCACCTTGCGGTAGAGCCTGTCGCGCAGCTCGTCAAGGTTGTCCCTTTCCCTGGCCGAGACAAAGATGCAGCTGTCGCCCATGCGGGCCATCCACGTATGACGCAGCTCATCAAGCGAGACATTCTCCCTGGTGGGCGGCGTGAGGTCGTCGGGGTCCTTGGCCGTCCAATGGTAATTGTCAATCTTGTTGAAGATCACCATCACCGGCTTGTCGGCGCACCCAAGGTCCTTAAGGGTCTCGTTGACCACCTGTATCTGCTCCTCAAAGTCGGGATGGGAAATGTCGACCACATGCAGCAGCAGGTCGGCCTCGCGCACCTCGTCGAGCGTTGACTTGAAAGAGTCGACAAGGTCGGTGGGAAGCTTGCGGATGAAGCCGACAGTATCGGCCAACAGGAATGGCAGGTTCTCTATGACCACCTTGCGCACCGTGGTGTCGAGCGTGGCAAAGAGCTTGTTCTCGGCAAAGACATCACTTTTCGACAGCACGTTCATCAGCGTCGACTTGCCCACATTGGTGTAACCCACGAGCGCCACACGGATGAGGCGGCCGCGGTTCTTGCGCTGGGTGCTCTTCTGGCGGTCAATCTCGACCAGCCGCTTCTTCAGCAGAGAGATGCGCGAGAGGATGATGCGGCGGTCCATCTCAAGCTGGGTCTCACCGGGGCCGCGCAGTCCCACCGACCCTTTGCCGCCGCCGGAGCCCGAGCCGCCGCCCTGACGCTCAAGGTGGGTCCACATGCGCTGCAGACGGGGAAGCAGGTAGCGGTACTGCGCCAGCTCCACCTGCGTCTTGGCATTGGCCGTCTGGGCGCGCATGGCGAAGATGTCGAGAATGAGCGACGTGCGGTCCAATATCTTCACGCCCAACACCTTCTCGATATTGGCCATCTGCTTGGCCGACAGCTCATCGTCGAAGATGGCCATACCCACCTCGCGGTCGTTGTCTTCCTCGTCCCTGATGTATTGCGCTATTTCCTCAAGCTTGCCCTTGCCGACATAAGACGTCTGGTTGGGACCGCCGGTCTTCTGTGTGAAGCGTCTGACCGTCACCACACCGGCCGTATCGGCGAGAAACTCAAGCTCGTCCAGGTATTCCCCGGTCTTGGCCTCGTCCTGCTGCGGCGTAATCAAGCCCACCAGCACGGCAGTCTCCGCCTTGTTGGCCTCGGCCTCGGAGTATTCAAATTCCTTCATTCGTTATGCAATGTAATTTTCTTGCAAACTTACACAAAATATCTTGAATACCGTACGAGTTAACAGAAAAATATAAAAGAAAACTCCAACTGCTCCCCTATTAGGGACACAGTTGGAGCACAACTACAGGCTCACCCTGGCGCCCGCCATCAGCCACAGCCCCGGCTGTCTGACACCGCCAAGGTCGTAGTAGCGGTGGGCCGTGATGTTGTCGGCCTTGACGAAAAGCTGCCAGTGAGGCTCAGTCCACGCCAGTCGGCCGTCGAGCTTGGCATAAGGATGGTAGCCGTTCATGCGCTGCTGATAGCGCAGCGCCCACGATGCCGACAGACGGTAGACAATGGGATGGGACAGCTCCACCACAACCTTATGACGAAGATACTCGAGCGCATACAGCGACCGGTAAATATCACGGCCGGTCTCGTGCTTCTGGTGAATATAGGCATAGCCCGCTTTCAGTCTGACCGGCTCACGGGCCGCTGTAGCCAGCCCCAGGAGCGTGGTGAGGTTAAGACCGGCCTCCACATTGAAGCCCATGTTATCGAGCTTGCCAATGTTCATGGCCTGGTACTTCGTGCTGGCCTCGGTCTCATACACCCAGTCAATCATGTTGCGGCCACGGCTGTAGAAGCCTGAGAACAGAACATTGAGACCGTTGGTCTGATAGCGTGCGCCGGCCTTGAACATGCTGTTGCGCTCGGGCTTGAGGTGAATGTCACCCTGCTGGGCCGAGTTGCTCGTATAAAGGTCGGTATAAGTCGGCACGCGCAGGGCCTTGTTCCATCCTGCGTAGATTCTCCAGTGGTCATCGGGATGGAAGCTCAGGTCAACGCCGGGGAAGAAGCGGAAATCCTCATCAATGCCCGTGTTTCTGTTGGCCATCACGCCGACCGAAAGCGTAATCCACCGGGTCACGAAGTTATGTTCCAGGAAGAGGCTGGTGTTGGTACGCCGGCCGCTGTGGTCGTACATGCGGCCGGTGCCGCTGATGTCCTTCCACTTGTCTTCCGCCTGCAGGTCGCCGTAGGCCGTCGACCATATCTGCTCGCGGCGGATGTCGGCACCGGCTGAGGTCTTGCCGGCAACCCAGTCGACATTGAGGCTGAGCGACGCACCATAGACATCGGTGCGGTGATAGTTCTCACCGGCCTTGGCACCCTCGCTGCCTTTCGTGAGCTGGTAGTGGTCGAGGTCGCGGTGGGCATACACCATCGGGACAATCTCCAGCAACGCCGCATCCCCGGTCTGGAAAGGACGAATGTTGCCTCTCACCGACCCCATATAGCGCCGCGTCCACTCAAACTGGTTGGGGAAACGCGCAGAGTAGAAGGTGTTGGCACCATAGTCCTGTGACGTAATGCCAGCCTGCCACGACACGTCGGCCACCGACGACTGCCAGCCGCCTTGCCAGAAGCCGCGCCGTTTGCGGAAGTCGGCATTCTCGGTGCCGCCATCGCTTTGGGCATAGCCGCCGGACAGCGACATCGCACCACCCTTGACAAAAGCCCAGGATGCACCGGCATCGCCGCTGAACGTACCGTAGGAGCCGCCCTCTACCGTGGCGTGGCCTCCGGCCTTATGACCGTCCGGCAAAGACGGGCTCGTGACGATGTTGATGGCGCCACTGAAGGCCGACGAACCGAACACACGGGCAGCGGCACCCTCCAGCACCTCAATGTGGTCGATGTCGTCGAGCGACACCGGGAAGTCAGCAGCATTGTGACCCGTCTGCGGACTCGACAGGGGCATGCCATTGAGCAAAATCGAAATCTGGTCGAAAGTGCCTCCGTTGATGGAGATATCCGTCTGTACACCAAAGCCACCGCGCTG
>CABVDL010000057.1 GCA_902497035.1 uncultured Prevotella sp. | reverse complement strand
AAACAGACACGCATACAGGAATACCCTCCTGACTTCGTCAATGCGTCACCCTGAATCGGACTTACCCCCTGCTTTGCCCATGGGACGGACAGGCTACAACGCGCAACCCCCAAGTCTCTCACGAGAATTGGGGGTTGACGTTACCTGAAACATTCTTTTAGTAACCTTAGAACTACTACCTATCAGTCCTTAAAAAACAAATCTTAAACCTAAAACTAAAAACCTATATGAATAATTTACTACTTAAATCCTCTAATACTTTCTTAACAAACACATTCACATGCATCTTATGCTGCGCTCATACCGGCAGCCTCATGCCGCGTCTGTATGAACACGATGCAAAGTTAGGCGTTTATCCGCAATGCCACACGCCTTTTGTGCGAATTTGTGTACGAACACATGTGCAATCGTTTACACCGTCACAGGTGTACTGCTAAAAGGAACCGGGAAGCCTACAGGTAGCGCTCCACAAACTTCCTGACGATGCGGGTGTAGGCCTCGTGATGGTCGCGGTAGCTGCGGGCATGGGCCGAATGGCGGAACACGACGAGCTGCTTCGGCGCAGGCTTGGCGGCGTAGAGCGGATAAACCATGAGCGTGGGTACATAGTCGTCGTTGCCCCCGTGGATGAAGAGCATGGGCTTGCGGCACTTGGCCACCTGCCTGAGCGGCGACGACTCGCCGAACGACCAGCCATACTTCAGCTTGCACAAGCCCGAGGCGGTATAGAGCAGGGGGAATGCGGGCAAGCCGAACTGCTCGCCTATCTCGTGGTTGAACTCATCCCACACCGACGTGTAGCCGCAGTCCTCGACAAAGCACCTCACCGAGGCCGGTGTCTTCTCGCCCGACACGTCCATCGTCGTGGCGGCTCCCATCGAGATGCCATGCACTACGATGCGCGCATGTCCGGTGGAGTCGGCAAACAGCGAGTCGGCCATGCCAATCCATTGCAGCACGTCGAGCCTGTCGGGCCACCCCATCTGTATGGCGCGTCCCTCGCTCTTGCCGCTCGCGTGCAGGTCGGGGATGACGAGGTTCATGCCCATCACCTTATTATATAGGTAGCCAATGTGGAGCATGCTCATCGCACAGTCGGTGTAGCCATGCACCAGCACGGCCGTGCGGGCGGTCCGCCCGGGTGCGGCAATCAGCACGCCGTGGTGGCGGTCTCCGTCGGGTGAGACGACGGTAGTGTCGCGCATGGCGCCTTTGGTCTGCGTCACCGAGTCCACCCACGACGCTATCCACGGGTAGCCGGCCTTCATGGCTCTCAGCTGCCCGGCGTAGTCGCGTCCCTTGTTCACCTCCGGCTTCAGGGCGAAGTTGAGCAGATAGACGCTGGCCCCCAGCACCAGCACTATCACGAAGCCTGCTATCAGGCCAAGGCATCCTAATGTGCCGCGCGTCCTGCTCATGGCCCTACTTATTGAGTTTCCAAGTCACGCCGTCCTTCGTGTCCTGCACGATGAAGCCGGCCTGCTCCAGCGTGTCGCGTATCTCGTCGCTTGTGGCCCAGTCCTTGGCCTCCTTGGCGCGCTGCCTCATGGCCAGCACCATATCGACAATCTTTCCGTAGGCTTTCTCGCGCTCGGGCGACCCTGCGCCGCGGTTGCTCTCCAGGCCGAGCAGGTCAAAGGTGAACAGGCGCATGGTGTCGGCCAGCTCCTTGAGGTCGTCGGCCGAGATCTTCGTCTTGTGGTCAACGAGCATGTTGACGAGATGGCAGGCCTCAAACAGCGCGCTGATGACGAGCGGTGTCTGCAGGTCGTCGTTCATGGCGTCGTAGCAGCGCTGGCGCAGTTCCCTCACGAACTTCGCCGTATCGGGCTGCGAGCCTTTCGAGGGCTGCACGCGGTCGAGGCTGGCAATGCCGTCCATCAGCCGCTCGTAGCCTTTCTGCGCGGCCTTCAGCGCGTCATTGGAGAAATCGACGGTGCCGCGGTAGTGGGCAGAGAGAATGAAGAAGCGGATGGTCATGGGCGAATAAGCCTGGTCAAGCGACGGATGGTTGCCCGTGAAGAACTGCTCCAGGGTGATGAAGTTGCCGAGCGACTTGCCCATCTTCTGTCCGTTGATGGTGATCATGTTGTTGTGCATCCAGTAGTGCACCATCTGGTCGCCCTGCGCGGCCACGGCCTGCGCAATCTCGCACTCGTGATGCGGGAAGATGAGGTCCATGCCTCCGCCGTGTATGTCGAAATGGCTGCCGAGATATTTGCGGCCCATGGCGGTGCACTCGCAGTGCCATCCGGGGAAGCCGTCGCTCCAGGGACTCGGCCAGCGCATGATGTGCTCGGGCGAGGCCTTCTTCCAAAGGGCAAAGTCGGCCTGGCTGCGCTTCTCTCCCACACCGGCCAGCTCGCGCGAGTTGTTGATGATGTCGGTGAGGTTGCGTCCCGACAGAATGCCGTATTTATGGTCCTTATTGTATTTCTGAATGTCGAAATACACCGAGCCGTTGCTCTCGTAGGCGTAGCCGTTGGCCATAATCTGCTTCACCAGCTCCTCCTGCTCGATGATGTGGCCCGTGGCATGCGGTTCGATTGAGGGCGGCAGCACGTTGAGCTGTTCCATGGCCTTGTGGTAGCGGTTGGTGTAGTACTGCGCTATCTCCATGGGCTCAAGCTGTTCGAGGCGTGCCTTTTTCTCTATTTTGTCGTCACCCTCGTCAGCGTCATGCTCCAGATGACCCACGTCGGTGATGTTGCGCACATAGCGCACCTTATAGCCTAAATGTTTGAGATAACGGAAAAGTACGTCAAACGTAATGGCCGGACGGGCGTGGCCCAGATGCGGGTCGCCATAAACCGTAGGGCCGCAGACATACATGCCCACGTGGGGTGCGTGAAGCGGTTTGAACAGTTCTTTCTTGCGCGACAGCGTATTGTAAATCAATAAATTCTGCTCCATAGTCAAAACAATGTGAGGATAAACGTTCATCGCCCGGTCCGGGCTGCTGATGCAAAGTTACATATTTTTATTTGAACGATACGGAGAGGTATCCAATATTTCTACTAAAAAACTTGGCAACCTCCACTTTTTTGTCTAACTTTGACGGCATAATAGGAAACTTAATACATGGGCAAGCAAGACAATCTTATTTCCTCAGCCTTAGCTCACGACGACAGGGCGGTGTTCGACCGTCTGTTCGAGATGCTGTATCCTAAGGTGAAGTATTTTGTCTTGGGCATGTGCCATGACGAGGACGAGGCTGAAAATCTGACGCAGGACATTTTCCTGAAGCTATGGACCAAGCGCGAGCGGCTGCGCGGCATTGAAGACCTCGATGCCTACATCTTCACCGTCGCCCACCACGAGACGCTCAACTTCATCCGCCACTCCCTGACCCTTACGATGACGCCCATCGGCAACGCAGCCGTCAGCCGTGACAGTGGCGACGACACGGAGCGCGACCTGGAATACCAGGAGCTGCTCAACATGGTGTATGCCGAGATTTCGCACATGCCCGAGAAGCGGCGCAAGATATTTCTCATGAGCCGTGAGGAAGGCCTCTCCAACCAGGAGATTGCCGACCGGCTGGGCCTCAGCCGGCGCACCGTCGAGGCGCATATCTCAGCGGCGCTGCGCGACCTGCGACGCCTGGCTCCCCTATTGTTTCTGTTGGCTTTTTGAGTTGCCGGCTGCCTTGGTGGCTCAGTCTATGCTCACGTCGTCGATGAGATAGTGTGAGGCTGCTACCGGCTCGTCGCAATACGGCAGGGGCGGGGCCGGCTTCTGGTTGGGCGTGTTGCGGTCGGGCAGCTCGCGGTAGGCCCCGGTGCGGAAGCTCAGCCGCTCCACACGCTTGACGGCATGCAGCGGCTCGACGGCCAGTCCATTGACTGTGATGCGGCAGCCGTCGAGCGTTATCGTCACCGTCTGCCATTCTCCCCTGCGGTAGGTGCCGAAAAACTGACTGCCCGCCATTATCTGCCCTTTCACGAAAGCCAGCGACAGCGCGCGCGTGCCGTGGCGGTCGGTGACGTCCACCTCAAACGGCTCGTCGCCCTCACGATCCACATTGAGCCGGAAGCTGATGGTGGCTGACGTCGAGGGCTGAAACACGCGTATGGCGTGGGCATAGTCGTAAGGGTCGGCGTCGGTGAGCGAGAGGTGCCCGGCACTGTCAACCTCCGTCTCGCACCATTGCGGGCGGTATATGTTCCAGTTGGGCACAGGCTCGCCGGGCCTGATGTCGTTGAAGTTGTCGCTCACGGGTCCCTCCCATACGGTGCGCACGGGCAACGGCGTGCGGCTCACCCAAATATCCTCCTTGTTGACGCTGTAGGTCAGCCAGAGATTACTGCCGGGCGGTGTCTGCTCGCCCTCGGTGATGCCCCTCACGTAGCAGGGGCCGAAGTCTTTGTTCTCCCCCATGAAGCGGCGGGGCGGCACCTCGCCGTGAACCACGCAGATGGAGTCGTAGACGATGCCGTCGCAGCCCGTCATCACGGTGAGTGGATAGCGGTAGGGCTGTGTCTCTATCGGATTGAAGGCCAAGGCATAGCGGCCGTCGGCGGTACGCTGTCCCCACTGCTTGCCACCGGCCATGATGAGCGACGGACAGCGCACCGGCGTTGACCAGCGCTGTCCCCCGTCGGGCGACAGGGCGGCATACGACCACTTCCACAGGGCCACCACCTTGCCGTCGCGCCGGTGGTAGTAGCTTGTGGCCTGCACGCGGTTGATGGAGTCCTTGAGCGTATAGAACCCGTCGAGCCCACGGTCCTCGTCAATCCACTGCAGCGTCTTGAGCTTGTCGGCCAGCAGCGCGCGGCAGGCCTCCTTAAAGCCCTTGTCACGCGAGCGCTCAAAGAACGGGTAGGCCGTATTGCCCTCGTTCCAATGCGCATGCGAGGAGTAACGGATAAAATAGATGGGCCCCATCGTTCCGTCGCGCCTCATCTCGCGCACCACGCGGCCGATGCCGCCCTCCTTGAAGGGATTGTAGCTGTGGCCGTAGAAGCCCACGACAAGCAGCCGCCCGTTGGGAGCCGTGTAGAAGCCCATGCGCTGGTGCATGATGTAGCCGTAGTAGGGCTTGGGAATGGTGACGCCCCTCGGAGCCTTATACATGGGAAACACCACCACGGGCTTGCCCCACCGGCGGCCGTCGGCAGAGGTCACGAGGAGCGTGTGGCCGGGCGGCTGCTGCTCGTCCTTCGGATTAGAGAGATATTCCAGATAGAACTTGCCATTCCAATAGGTCAGGTTAGGCGCATGGTTGTAGGTCCAGCCCACAAGGTTGCTGCTGTCGCCCTTTGCGATATTGGGGTCGGCAATGGCGCCGTGATGGCGGTTGGCCCGCATCACCTGAACGTTCTCCGTGCCGATGGCATAGCGGAAACCGCCGTCGTGAAGGCGTGGATTGCATATCTCGCCGCCAACATAGGCCACCGGCTCTGCGGCGCTGCCGGTCTGTGCATAAGAAGGCCGCACTCCGCACAGGCAAAGCACTGCCACCAAAGGAAAGAGTCGATTCATTTTCATATCTTATTGAATGAGCTGCTGACGGAAAGCTTAGAATGTCGCGCTGCCTTACTTCATGACCTTGACGACGCGGCCGTCGCCATATCTCACGATGTTCAGTCCCTTGCCCATTCCGCTGCGCCTGATGCCAGCCGCGTCGTAGATGGCAGCCGGCAGCGACCGGCCGGCAATGCTGACGGCATCGACGCCGGAACTCACCTCGTTGATGGCCGTTACGGCAAAGACGCTCACCATGCCGTAGCCCCACGTGTCGTTCCGGCAAGCGGAGCTGACCGTCACCGATGACAGCGCGCGGCTGTTGTCGCAGGGCAAGAGCTGCACGCTCATGGCGTAGGTCTGGTTGGTCTCAAGGCTGCCGCCGCCATTGTCGGCACGCCAGCGGTAGAAGCTGAAGTCGCCTCCGAACGCCCAGTCGCCGACGGTAAAGCTGCCCGCATTGGCCGTCGTGCCGTCAGCATAGTGCAGCGCTACGCTGTAGCCCAGGTCATAGTTGTAGCCGCGGTTGGTTCCGACCGTCAGCAGGGCAATGGAGTCGGCCCTGCACGCGGTGCTGAAAGCCAGCGTCCCGCTCTCACCGCCCTTGGCGAGATAGAGACAGTTGTCGGCGGCAAAGTCGCCCAACTGGAACCTCAGGCCGTTGCCCGTCAACAGTCCGTCGTCGGGTATGGCGCGCGCATTGTCCGCTACACCGGCTGTGGTAAACACGCTGCCGTGGCCGTCGAGGGCGGGATGGCTGCCCTTGTCGCGGGGAGCCGCGGCGTCGGACTCTGCTATGCAGTCGGTATTGAAACCCGAGACGACGGTGAGCGGCGTGCATTGTCTGACGAGCGTCTCGGGCTTCTCGCCCAACTTGCCGATGTTCTCGTCCATCCATTCAAGGCGTCTCGACAGCCAGGCTCTCAGGGTATCCACCTCGTCGTCGTAGGATGTCGGCACGCTGTAGTTCGGCCACAGGGTCTGTCCCCATCTGGGCCAGGCCTCATGGTTGCGCGTGGCGGCTCCCGAGGCGGTCAGCCTGCCGACAAGGGTGTCCAGACTGTCGGACAGCGCACGGTCGGCCAACGCACCGGCCCTAAGTGCCAGCCACTTGGCTTTCACCGACTGGCGAAATTGGACGTCATTCATCAGACTGTCCCATTTGGCGGGAACAAGCACCGGCGCGACCTGCGCCTGCAGCAGGCTGTTGGAGGCCCAGGCCCAGGTGTCGGTGCGGTAAGCGTCGTAGGCGTCGCAGTTGCCAAAGGCCAGACTGCCGTCGGTCAGGTTGTCGAAACGGTAGCCGTCGATGAAATGGGCCAGCTCCGCAGTCAGGAAGAACCCGGCTTCATGTCCGGCGGAATGGAGGGCGGCCGAGGCCGGGAGCAGCAGATAGACACCATAATATATATTGTCCACCACCAGCTCGCAGGGCTGCGGCTGCCTCACCGGCAAGCCCGCCGCCCCTGCGACGACGCCGAGCAGCGAGGTACGCACCAGACTGCGGTCGGAGAATGGGGCCTGCAGTATGAAGTCGCCCGCCTTGGGCAGCGAGATGCGGTAGGCTTTCTTGTCGCTGTTGGTGAAGGCCGTCCAGCCGTAGTAGCGCAGGCCGCCCCGTTCCTCGGTACTGGCTATCAGGGTCTTGCCGTCGATGGCAATGTCGGCCTGGATGTCGGTGCGGCGCGCTATCTGCTGTCCGCCGGTGCTGATGCGCACCACGGGCAGGGCCGAGGTGGCAAGAGCCGTCTGCCCTACCGTCGTCACGTCGGGCGGAAAGTTGTCAGCCTGCTGCCCCCATGCCGTAAACGGCAGAGACAGCAGGCCGATGAGAAGAATGGCAGTCCTCATTTACCTGACGATTACCTTGCGCACCTTGCCGTTGGCCTCTCTCACGATATTGAGGCCTTTCTGCACCTTGCCCAGGCGAACGCCACCGATGGTGTAGGCCGTGGCCTCGCCCTTGGCAGCCGTCGCAAGGCTGCTTATGCCCGTCTTCTCAGCCTTGATGGCTGTGAAGCCGAGGAACGTGAGGCAGCCATAGCCCCATGCGTCGTTCTGGCACTCAGTGGTGATGGTGACCGAGCTGATGGTCTTGGCAGCGTCAACGACGGCCCTCACCTCCGACAGACGGTAAGTACCGCTCTCAGGATTGCTGCCGGCATCAAAGCGATAACGCTTGTTGCAGGTATAGACAGCGTCGTGCTCGTTGTCCTGACCCCAGTCGCTCACCTTGTAGGAGCCGAGGTCTGCCGTGGTGCCGTCGCTATAGTTGACCACCAGCTTGAACTTCAGGTCGAGATTTTCACGATTGGCACCCACAATGAGCATGCCGAGCGTGTCGCAGGCCGTGGCATTTGAGAAAGTCAGCGTGCCGCTCTCGGGCGTGCCGAGCTCGTTGCTGTTGGCCTTGCTGATGCCGATGTAGAGCGCGTTGTTGCCCGTGTATTTGGCCAGCTGATAGACGTGGCCGTTGCTCACGGTGAGCTTTCCGTCAATTGGCATGACTTTATCGCTTTGGCTGATGCCTGTCACTCCATAGCTGACAAGCGTACTTCCGTGGCCGTCGAGCGCACCCTGGCTTTTCGGCGCGTCAGCGTCGGCCATCATGATAACATCGGCATTGAAGCCACTGGCAACCGTAATGGGCGTGCCATTGTCGGCACTTGCGCCGAGGGCGCAAAGCAACATCATTGAAGTAAACAATTTTTTCATACTCATTAGTTTTAAAAGTTAAACTTATATATGTTGGTAAAGTAGTTAGGGCGGGGATATGTATCGCCATCCGGGGGTTAGGGCGGGGATATGTATCGCCATCCGGGGGTTAGGGCGGGGATAAACCCCGCCCCTACATGTTCGGTAATCTATTTCTTCACCACAATCTGTTTCTGCGTGAAGTCGTAGGCCGTGTCAAGCACCTTGAGCAGTTGCGTCCAGTCGGCCGTGGGAATGATGCGGGTCTTATAGACCTTATCTACGACCAGGCGGAGCTTATTGCCCTGCGCCGTGGCCTTTGCCGTGAAGCCGGCCACGGCATTGTCGATGCTTGTATTGAGCGTAGCGAGGCTCTGGCTTGAAACCTTATAGCCCTCGGGCAGATTGACGGTGATGTCCCAGTGAGAGCTTACGGCAGACGAACGCCAGGCGTCAACCGTGCGCTCGCGCTCACGGCCCTCCACCTTGAGCTGGTCGCCAATCAGTTTGCCGACAGACAGGATGAGGTTGGGACCGGCCTTTTTCATCAGTCCGCTCTGCGTATAGCTCACGTTGTAGCAGAAAGGCGCGCGCGCGTCGATAATCCCCAGGCTGCCTATGGCAAAACTGTCAACCGACTGCGGCTTCTCACCAAGATAGTTCTCCACCTCGCTGTTGAAGCTCTCCTTTTGGGCCGTCTTCTGTTTTTGGATAATCTCGGGCAACGACTGCTTATCCTTATTGCTCCATTTGTCGCCGTAACGGTACATGGCATAAGCCATCTTGTCGGCGTAGGCGTTGGTCAACTGCTGCGTGGTGGGCAGATAGAAGCTCGCGTTCTCTTTAGCAGCCCCGCGCCGGTGTTCCTCGCGGCTTATCCTGGCCAGTGTGCCGTCCCATGCGACATTGACGGTGACAGAGTCGGTGTTGTCCGACACAGGGTATTCGGGCAGCGTGACGGCCTGCGTCTCCTGGTCGAGATTCTTGCAGTCGGCCATAATCATGGCTTTCTGCCCCTGCAGATAAGAGGGTATATAGTCCGGGCCCATGGGTCCCTTGTTGTAGGCATAGAAACGGTCGCCTACTTTCAGCAGCCAGTGGGTGTTTCTGTAGCTGATAAGCTGGTCGATGGGCTCATCTGCGACCGAGGTGGTGACGATGCGGCTGAAAGGTATCTTGTTCTGTCGGAACATGCGGGCAAGCTCCTCGATAAAGAACTCCTCGCTGTTGTATTCGTGTTTAAAATCAGATACAGCCATGTGGTTCTGCATGCTGCCCAGATAGAGGAAGTCAGCCTTCTGCACATCGGTGGTGAGCGACTTGAGCTTGCGGCACTGCTTGCCCAAATCCTGCTTGCTGTACAACACTGAGTGCGCCGAGGAAATGGCACTCCAGTAGTCCCAGCCGTCCTTTACGATGACAGCGGCGTCTGGATTGGCCTGCAGCCCCTTGTCCTTAACGCTCTTCGGCACCCACTCAGACTTGATTTTCTTGCTGGTTACGCAGACGATGGCGGTAGGCGTCTGGCGTGTGGTATTGTACCAAAGGTCAGGCTCGGTCTTGGTGATATTGTCCGCTTTGGCGTCCAGCACCACGTTGCCCTCGCCGTCGGTCGATGCTTTGAAATCAGGAGCCCCGTTGAGTGTGCGGTACTGCGTGGTGAGGTTCTTGTCGGCGACAATATGCACGCGGAAGGACAGCGTGGGGTAGTCGTTGATGTAGGAGATGCGCATCGGGGGGATATTCTCCTCGCGCACCTGCAGCATGGTGGCCATGAAATAGTCGATGACGTCGCCCACCTGCAGGCCCGGCACGGTGAGCTTCTCGCGCTTGACCTGCCCTTTCTTGCCCTCGGCATTCTGCACAAACTCGTCGGTGCTCACCTCCTTGACGGTGCCGTCGGGTTTGATGACGCGCACGCCGAGCGCCATGCAGCTCACGTCGTCGCCGATGCCGTAGGTGTGGTCTTTCTTAAAGGCCTGGTAGTCGAACTGCGAGAACCGATCCAACGCCTGTTTGTCGTTGATGACAACCATGCGGCGCTTGATGTGGTTGTAGGTGAGCTGGCGTACGCTGTAGAGCGTAAGGTTGATGGCGCTGCCGCGCAACCGTTTGCGCTGGTCGATGGTGACCTCGTCGTAGGAGGCGAGGATTACCGCCGACTCCTTCTTCATGGATGGCGGACAGCGGTGATTGTCAAACTCCGGCAGGCTGGTTTTCTTCCATACCTGCTCGCGCATGGTGGCGGCATAGGCGCGATAGTCTTCCTCGTCGAAGGCCAGCACGTTGAGCGTGCAGCACACGACAATGAATAGGGTCAGGACTTTCTTCATAATGATAATTAGAGGTTTAGTGTATGATGACTTGTTGATTGCAGGCTTCCGTCCATTGGTCGATAGCCTTGTTCCACGCCGGAATGTCGGCGAGGGCTATGCGGCGGTTGGTGATGTGCATCTGCTGGACGAAGACGACGCGCCCTTTGTCCTGCCGGAACGTGCAGCTCAACGTGCCTTGCGGCAGTGTGGCGGTGAACGGCTTGGGCAGGAATGTGACCTTGCTGCCCGACGGGAGCGCCACGTTGACCTCGCGCTCGATGTTGCAATAGAGCGGCAGCATGAAATCCTGCTTGCGCCCGGCGGTGTCGATGCGCATGGTGAAATAGTTGTTGTGCGGGTTCAGCTCAATATAGGTGTCGCCGTCAAGCCGCTGTACCGCATGGCTGTTGGTTACTTTGCCGGAGAAGGTGGCCCATTCCTGTTCGGGGTGCTCGCCGCCGAACACCACGTCGCTGACCGCATTGCTGTGGTCATCGTTGTTGAGGTTGTCGGCTAAGAACTCGTTCTGCTCCTTGTGCTTCAACCGGCTCAGCACGCTGAACATATACTCTTTCATGTCGCCCGACACGCGGTATTCGGCCGTGCCCTTGAGCGAGCCGTCAGCTGCGAGACTGTAATGATAGGAAAGGCGGTCAACCGACGATGATGCGGGCAATGTGGGAACATCCTCAAGCAGGTAGCTGTCGCCATTCTCCACCAACGCCTGCTGTCCCTGTATGTGCTGGGGTATATAGTTGTAGGGTGTATAATTGACCGTGGCATCGAGCCAGTAGGTGCGGCCCTTGAGCATGACGGCACAAACGACGTGGTTGGAAGCCGCTAGACAGGGGAAGTCGCTCATGCGGATGGTGACGTTGTCGCGTGTTCCTATATCAGCCAAACGGGCATCTATGCCCTCGGCCCTGAGCAGCGTGCGGAGCAGCAGCGCCATGCCCTTGCAGTCGCCGTAGCGCTTGCGCAGCACCTCGGCGGGACGGTCGGGACGATGGCCCGACACGCCGGCCTCGTAGGCCACATAGCGGATGTTGCGCTGCACCCAGCCATAGGTGGCACTTATCTTCTGCTCCGGTGTCTGGCAGCCTTTCGTGATGGTTGCGATAAGCCGGGCCTGGTCGGGCAGTGAGCAGTCAACCTGCTGCATGCGGCTCGTCCAGCGGTAAAGGGAGTCAACATTGGCAAAGGGACCCACGACGATGAAATGAGGCTGCACGGCGCTCAGCGGCGGCTGATTGTCGTCGTCGGACAATGGCGGCAGACTGTCGATGGTGAAGGTGAACACCGAGTCGGACGACGTGGCACTTTTGCTGAACCGGATGTTGCTGCCACAGTTGCGGGGAACGATGCGCCAGCCAGCCAGTGACTTGGGCAAGGTGACGGTGACCTGCTTATGTTGTACGAAACAGTCGGCCGAAAGATAGACGCGGGCCCAATAGCGGGCATCGTTGAAAGTGCGCGTATAGGTGAATTTGGCCGCCTTGTGCTTACGGTCGAGTACGGTGGTGAAAAAGCAGACCTTGGTGTCGTCGTAGAACACGTTTTCGGGAGTGGCCGTCTTGTATGCGGCGGCAGAGCGGGAGCAGTCGGCCTTGTTGAGCGATATAAAGTCGCCGTAATAGACCGCAGGCTGTATGGTCTGGCCAATTGTGCTGTTGAGCTGATAGTTCACCTCGGCGGTATTCACCACTACGGGTACGCCGCCGCGGAGGGTTACACGATAGTTTTCTTCGGCATTGCTGATGACAACATCATTGTTGTCGGCCACTGCGGGCGCGAGGACGGTGCTGAGAAAGAGTGCCGTCAGGACGGTACGGTAAATGTTGGTAGATTTCATTCTGTTTGCTGGTGATATTGTTGTTGGAGCTGCTCTGTGTAGTCGTGGAGCTTTTTGTAGAACGGATGATGGCAGAGCGTGGCCACGTCACCGAGTATGATGAGCTTCATGCGGGCGCGGGTGATGGCGACGTTCATGCGGCGCAGGTCGCGCAGGAAGCCTATTTGTCCCTCGTCGTTGGCTCGTACCATGGAGATGAGAATGATGTCCCGCTCCTGCCCTTGGAAGCCATCGACGGTGTTGACGGTGATGAGCCGGCGGTAGGGCTTGAAGAACTCCTGCTTCTTGATGAGGCTGCGCAGGTGCTGCACCTGGGCGCGGTAGGGCGAGATGATGCCCACGTCAATCTGCTCGTCGAGAATGCGCTGCTTGCCGATTTTGGTGAAATAGTCGCGCAGCGTGGCCAGCGTGAGGTCGGCCTCGGCGCGGTTGATGCGGCCGTATGACTCGGCAATGAATGCCTCGTGCTGCGGTTGGTTGTCGGGCAGCGGCTCCACCTGCCGCCACTCCATGGGGATGTCGTAGTCGAGAATGCTGCTGCGGCGCGCAATCTCGGGCGCCGTGCGCACCTTGCCCTGGTAGAACCATTCCGACGAGAAGCGCATGATGTCGTCGTTCATGCGGTATTGCACCTGGAGGAGCGTGACGCATTCGGGCTTGTTCTCTACGATGCGCTCCATCAGCGTCTTGCCCAGGCCTCCCTTGAGAGCGGCAATGCTCTTCACCGTAGGCGGCAGCTGGCAGTGGTCGCCGGCGAGGATGACGCGGTTGGCCCTGCGGATGGGTATCCAGCAGGCCGCCTCAAGCGCCTGTGCGGCCTCGTCGATGAAAAGCGTGGCAAACTTCTGGCCCTCAAGCAGGCGGTTGGCCGAGCCCACGAGTGTGCAGGCGATGACGCGCGCCTCGCCGAAGAGCTCCGCATTGATGCGTATCTCCAGTTCGGTAGCCCTTGACTTCAGCCGTTCCAGCTTCTGGTGGTAGCTGTCGGTGCGGCCCTTGCGCTGCTTGCGCAGCTCGCGTATGGCCTTGCGTATGGCCCAGAGCTGCGGATAGTCGGGGTGGGCCTCGAAGCGGCGCTCATAGGTGAAGCCGAGCATCTTGTCGTTGACGCGCGTGGGGTTGCCGATGCGCAGCACGTTGATGCCGCGGTCAACGAGCTTCTCGCTGATCCAATCGACGGCCATGTTGCTCTGCGCGCATACCAGCACCTGGCTCTCGCGCATCAGCGTCTCGTTGATGGCCTCGACGAGCGTCGTGGTCTTGCCGGTGCCGGGAGGACCATGCACCACCTCCACGTCCTTGGCCCACAGCACTTCGTTGACGGCCTGCTCCTGCGTCTTGTTGAGCCAGGGAAAGGACATGGCGTCGAAGCTGAAGCGCTGCGCCGGCATCCTGGAATAGAACAGGTCGCGCAGATGGGCCAGCCGGTTGCCCTTGGCGTTGATGACGCGGTCGAGGGCGTCAAACATCGTGCGGTAGCTGGTCTCGTCGAACGACAGCTGGACGCCGACGGGCTGCTCACAGCTCTGCAGGTCGAGGGCGTGACCCTCAGGGACGATGACCACCATGCGGTCGCCGTCAACATAGGAGACGGTACCCGTGAAAGAAAAATAGGAAACATGAGACTTCGGCGCGGCACCGTTCTCAGACGGGCTGAGGCTTGCCTCCGGCATGCGGAAGAAAAGGACGGGCTTGCCAAACTCAAAGTTGTGCGTGATATCCTGGTCGGTGGTGCGGAACACCTCAACGGCCATCTGGTTGAGCGAGTTATAGAAAGAAGAGCCCACACGAAGCGGAAACCACGCGTCGCCGCGTTTCACCTTGCGCCCGATGCCCATGGCCTCGGTTTGCCTGCGAAACGCCTCCTTCTCGGTCTGATATTCTATCTGGAGCAGCAGACGCTGTTGTTGTAGTGACTGTATGACTGACTGTTGATACATGGTTTCCCTGCAAAGATAGTGCAAACGAGGGGAATGTGCAAGAAAAAGCTCGTCTTTTTCTTTCACACTCCCGAGTGCAGCCTTATCTTATCCAAAGATAGTGCAAACGAGGGGAATGTGCAAGAAAAAGCAATATAAAAATATCATAAACGCCCGATTGGACAAAGCGTTTAGCAAGATATTTGCTAATTTTGCGTACTATGAAGGAAATCGTTCTAAGGCATCTCTCCATCGGCTACCGCCATAAGGTGGTGGCCAAAGACCTGTCGGCCGTGTTGCGCAGTGGTGAGCTGACTTGTCTCATTGGACGCAACGGACTGGGCAAATCGACGTTGCTGCGCACGCTGTCGGGTTTCCTCCGGCCATTGGACGGCGACGTGGTGCTGCGCGGGGACACTGGCGAGGAGCTTTCGCTCAACCGCCTGGGAAAGGAACGGCTGGCAAGACTGGTCAGCGTGGTGCTGACCGAAAGGGCAGGGGTGAGGCTGCTCTCCGTGGAGGAGCTGGTGGCTATGGGGCGCATGCCTTATACGGGTTTCTTCAACCAGATGACGGACGACGACCGCAAGGTGGTGGCGGAGTCGCTGCGGCTCACGGGCATGAGTGGCCTCGCACGCCGTGAGGTCAGTGAGCTGAGCGACGGCGAGCGACAAAAAGTGATGATTGCGAGGACGCTCGCGCAGCAGACGCCGGTCATACTGCTCGATGAGCCTACGGCGTTTCTCGACTATGAGAGCAAGGTGGCGACCATGCGGCTGCTCCGTGACCTTGCCCGCAACATGGACAAGCTCATCATTGTCTCCACTCACGACCTGGACATTGCGCTGCACACTGCCGACCGCCTGCTGACCTTAGGCGACGGCGGACTTGAGGACCTCTCACGCCAACAGCTGCAGGACCAGCTCAATAAATACTGGTAAGGGGAAGCGTCCGAGTCCCCCATTAAGTCCCCATTAAGTCCCCATTACGCCTCCATTACGCGCCTTACGGCCTCAATGTCGCGGTCGAAGGGACCGCTATGCTCCAACTTCAGAGAGCACATCGCGGCCGCGAACCGCCCGGCCTCCTCATAGCTTGCTCCCTGGGCGCGGCAGTAAAGGTAACCTGCGGAGAACGTGTCGCCGCAGCCTGTGGCGTCAACAACCGCGGAGGGCTGATATGGCGGAATGTCATGGAACTGTCCGTCGGCATAAATGGTTGAGCCATAGCTTCCTAAAGTGATGATTACTTCTCTCACGCCCATTCCGGCGATGGCCTTGGCAGCCTCGCGGATGTCTTGCTCGCCCGTAATCACCCTCGTCTCCTCCTCATTGAGCTTCAGTATGCCCGTGCAGGCCAGGATGCGGCGCTTGTCTTTCCAATCCACGGCATGGACGCTCTCATCGACAACTTCGCGGAGGTAGCCCTGCACGTCAATGCTTACCGTGCCTTTCGACGCAAGGTACTCGACGACTTCGGGAGAGAAGTCGTCGGCGAGCAGGCATCCCAAGTGAAACAGCCTCGCATCCAGCGGCTTCATCTCCTCCAGCGTGAAAGCGTCCGACTTGGCCAATACCCGCTGTCGGCGCTCATTGCTGTCGGCGCCATAGATGTTCTCAAAGAACACGGTGTCGCGACTGGGATAGCAGACGGTGTCAATGCCCGTCTGCCATATCTTCTCCACAACCGGCATCTCGCTCCTGCCCACCTTGGTCACCAGCTGATAGCTCACGCTCTTCGGCAGGCGGCTGATGGCGTAGGTCATATAGTAGGACGTCCCGCCCGACATAAAGACGGTCTTTGAGGGCGTAACAACCTTGTCGCGCGTGATGTGTCCAATGCTGCAAATATCGTATTTCATCTTAACGAGGTCTTTTCTTGGCAACTTTTCATGCAAAGTTAGTCAAAAATATGTTCCTTACATTGTTTTGAACCGATTTTATATCATTAATAACTAAAAAAGTCGCCACTCTTTTTCTTTTCTCAAATTTTCCTCGTACCTTTGCACCACCGATGCCCAGATGGCGGAATAGGTAGACGCGCTGGTCTCAAACACCAGTGCCGCAAG
>CABVDL010000056.1 GCA_902497035.1 uncultured Prevotella sp. | reverse complement strand
ACCTCGCAGGCCATCCGATATTCCGTCGCTGCCATCCTGGGGTTAGGGCGGGGATGAACCCCGCCCCTACATTTTTCGCCTGTTTTCTATGGCTTGGTCTCCACCTTAATGCTCTTCTTTGGCGGTGCCTTCAGCTTGACTTTCTTTGGCCGTGCGAGTTTGTCGGTGGTGACCTTGCCGAAGTCAAACTCAAAGGCGGGGAGGCCGGTCTCTTCCTCCTCCGGCTTGCTGCGGTAAGGCACCGTGGTCTCGTCGTAGCGCTGCACCTCGACCATGGCCACGCCCTGCGACAGCATGCCCAGCTCGCGGGCGGCCCCATAGCTGAGGTCGATGATGCGGCCACGGGCAAAGGGGCCGCGGTCGGTGACGCGCACGATGACCGACTTGCCGTTGCTCAGGTTGGTTACTTTCAGTCGTGTGCCAAAGGCATAGGTGCGGTGGGCACAGGTCAGGCTGTCGTGGTGCAGTAGCTCGCCGCTCGCCGTACGTGAGCCGGTGGCCCGTTTTGAATAATAAGTAGCCTTGCCCCTATGCTTCTGTGCAACCATAGGGGTAAGGCCGAATACCAAAAGCAGGCTCAGGCAGCAGTACCTGAGCCATGTTGTTATATTGTTTTCATCCATTCACAGTTATACTACGCCCTGCGCCATCATGGCGTTGGCCACCTTCATGAAGCCTGCCACGTTGGCGCCGCGCACGTAGTCGATGTAGCCGTCGGGCTGTTTGCCGTATGTGGTGCACTGGTGGTGGATGGAGTGCATGATGTAGTGCAGCTTCTCGTCCACCTCCTTGGCGCTCCAGTGTAGGCGCATGGAGTTTTGCGTCATCTCCAGTCCCGACGTGGCCACGCCGCCGGCGTTGACGGCCTTGCCCGGAGCAAAGAGCTGTCTGGCGCCTACAAACTTCTCCACGGCCTCGGCGGTGCAGCCCATGTTGCTCACCTCGGCCACGCAGAGCGGCTTGTTGGCTAAGATGCGGTCGGCGTCGTCGCCGTTGAGCTCGTTCTGTGTGGCGCAGGTGAGATAGATGTCGGCCTTCTGCTCCCACGGCTTCTTGCCCGGGAAGAACGTGGCGCTCTTGAACTCCTCGGCGTAGGGCGAGCAGATGTCCTCGCCGCTGGCGCGCAGCTCAAGCATGTAGTCGTTGCGCTCGCCGCTGATGCCCTCCGGGTCGTAGATGTAGCCGTCGGGGCCGCTGATGGTGATGACCTTCGCACCCAGCTCAGCGGCTTTCTTCACGGCGCCCCACGCCACATTGCCGAAGCCGGAGAGGGCGATGGTCTTGCCCTTGATGTCGATGCCGTGGGTCTGCAGCATCTCGTTGACGAAATAGAGCGCGCCGAAACCGGTGGCCTCAGGGCGAAGGATGGAACCTCCCCATTCCAGGCCCTTGCCGGTGATGACGCCCTGGAACTGGTGCGTGAGCTTCTTGTATTCGCCAAAGAGATAGCCTATCTCGCGGCCGCCCACGCCGATGTCGCCTGCCGGCACGTCCTCGTCGGGCCCGATATAGTGATACAGCTCCTGCATGAACGACTGGCAGAAACGCATCACCTCGGCGTCGCTCCGCCCGCGGATGGAGAAGTCGGAGCCGCCCTTGGCGCCGCCCATGGGCAGTGTGGTGAGCGCGTTCTTGAATGTCTGCTCAAAGCCGAGAAACTTCATGATGCTCAGCGTCACCGACGGGTGGAAGCGAAGTCCGCCCTTGTAGGGACCGATGGCACTGTTGAACTGCACGCGGTAGCCCGTGTTGACCTGCACGTCGCCGTTGTCGTCAACCCAAGGTACGCGGAATATGATGACGCGCTCGGGTTCTACCAAACGCTCGATAATCTTTGCCTTTTCAAATTCGGGATGTTCGTTGTAGACATCCTTGATTGAGATAAGAACTTCTTTTACGGCCTGCAGGAATTCCGGCTCGTCGGAGTGCTTCCACATCAGCCTTTTCAGTATTTGTTCGACTTCCATAGTAAAAGGTGTTTAGTTGCAAAAGGTTTTAACTGAGTCCAAAATTAGGCTTTTATTTCGTTCCGTCCAAATAAAATGGGGGAAATTTGGGGCCTTACGCTTACTTTTTGCACATTTTTAAGGAATAACGGTCTCAGTCAACAGCTCTGCAAGCGCGTCCTATTGCAGGCCAAGGCATGGTCACTGACCGGCACCGGCTTAGCGAAACGACGCCTTCAACTCGATTGAACGACGCCTTCAACTCGATTGACCGACAATCTGCTGCGACCGCCACGCACATCTGCTGCGGCCGCCCCGCACAACTGCTGCGACCGCCCTGCAGCGTTGCTGCGGCCGCCCTGCTTCGTCAAATAAGCCGTCTCAACCCGTCAACTGGCTGTAACCGGGGTGGGAGTTAACATAATTTAATCCGCGAAACTGTAAGGATAAAAGGCTTTATATTTTTATTTTGTTAATAATTTGTTACCTTTGCATGGTAAAGATGTAATTTATGAAAAAGACTCCACGGTTTTTAATCACCTTCCTCCTTCTGGCCGGCATGGCGCCCCTTCCGGTCAGCGCTGCCAATGACTTGTCCCCGGTCGTGCAGCAGTCTTCCAACCGTACGGTCAGCGGCTTGGTCACCGACGACATGGGAGAGCCTCTCCCTGGCGTGACGGTTGCCGAGAAAGGCACTGACAATAAGGTTGTGACCGATGCTGACGGCCGTTATGTGATAGCGACCAGTTCGGCTCATCCGCTGCTTATGTTCTCTTATATCGGCATGAAGACGCTTTCCAAGTCGCCTGCTGCCGACGGACGGCTTGACGTGAGGCTGAAGTCCGACGACAAGACCATCGAGGATGTCGTGGTCGTTGGCGCTTATGGCACGGCCCAGCGGCGCAGCGACCTCGTGGGCAGTGCCTATCAGGTCACCTCAAAGGACTTGCAGAACATGCCTCAGATGAGGCTCGACAAGCTGCTCGACGGCCTCATTCCCGGTGTAAAGATTGACTACAATTCCGACTCGCCCGACAATGTGCGCCAGCGCTATAACGTGCGTGTACGCGGCGATGCGTCGATGTCGGCCTCCAATGAGCCGCTGTGGATTGTCGACGGCGTGCCGATGTACACCGGAGGCACCACCAACCAGATGCCGGGCCAGAACTATACCGTCAGTCCATTGTCGTTTTTCAATCCCGATGATATAGAGTCGATTACCGTGCTGAAGGATGCTACGGCCACCACGCTCTACGGAGCCGACGGTGCCAACGGCGTCATTCTCATCACCACGAAGCACGGCAGCAAGGGCAGGCTCAGCATGCGCGCCAACGTACAGTATGGCATCTCCAACATCGACCGCAGCACCGCGCCAAAGGTACTCAATGCAAGTCAGTTCCTGGAACTGGCGCGCGAGGCTTATGCCAACTCCGGGCGCAACAGCGCACTCTTCCCGTTTCAGGACAACGAGCTTAACAGTTATTCCACCACTGACACCGACTGGCTGGACGTGTATTACGGTACGGGCAATACGCTTCAGGCCAATTTCTCGGCCAATGGCGGCAGCGACCGCGCCGACTATTACCTCTCGGCCTCCTACTATGAGAACAAGGGGACGGTCAAGGGCAACTATCAGCACCGCTTCTCCATCCGTTCCAACACCTCGTTCCAAGTTCACCGCAAGGTGCGCCTGACGTTTGACCTGTCGGCAAGCTACAATGTCAACGACATCTTCAATATGGGACGTGACTACTATGAGAACCTGCCCATCTACTCGCCTTACAACAACGACGGAACGCTCCGCCTGTTCAATCGCGCCGTGACGGGTCTGGACGCAGCCGGCAATCCCGTGTTTGGCAACACCAAGTTCTTCAACTCTGTCGCCGAGCGTGAGCAGAACGAGAACAATCAGAAAGCGCTCTATGCCAGCGGCAACTTCACGTTGCGCTACGACATCATCAAGGGCTTGCATTACACGGGGCAGTTCGGGGCCAACTTCCAGAGCAACCTTGAGGAGATGTATTCTTCGATGAACAACTGGACGGGCATGAGCTCGCTGACCGACCGCACCGGCTATTCATCGCGAAGCAGCCTCCACCTCAATACCTGGACCACCATTCACCGGCTCAACTTCAACCGTACCTTTGGCAAGCACACCATCGGCGCGGTGTTAGGCTTTGAGGCCAACGCCACCGATTACACCACGGTTGGCGCCACGGGCTCGGGCTTTATCAACGACAGAATACAGAATGTGAGCTACGCCAACACCCGGCTGGGCACCAACACCGACCAGACCTCGCACAAGGCCTCGTTTCTGGGACAGGCATCCTATAACTACGACAGCCGCTACTATCTGACGGTAAATGCCCGCCGCGACGGCAATTCCCAGTTCGGAAGTGACGTGCGCTGGGCCAACTTCTCGTCGGTCGGCGTGTCTTGGAACGTTCACAACGAGAAGTTCTTCCACTTGCCTTGGATGAACGTGCTGAAGCTGCGTGCCACCTATGGCACCAACGGCAACTCGCGCATCGGGTCGCTTGAGGCCATGGGACTCTACACCTACGGCGACTCCTATTCCTATAACGGCGAGATTGGCGGCGTGCAGAGCGGTAGCCCCAACCGCAAGCTGAGCTGGGAAACCACCTATATGACTAACCTCGGCCTGCGCGTGGAAATCTTCAACCGCTTCGACTTTGAGCTGGAGGCCTACCGCAACTACACAAAGAACCTGCTGTCGAACCTCGACGTCTCACGTACTACGGGCGACACGCGCGTCTATCGCAATGTGGGAGAAATAGAAAACAAGGGCATTGAGTTTACCTTTACCTCACGCAACTTCGTGCCGAAAAAGGAGGGAGATTTCGCCTGGACAACGGAACTGAACCTCTCGCATAACACCAACATCCTGAAGAAGCTGTACAACGGCATACAGAAGAACTTCAACACCACATCCTATATCGAGGGCTACGATATACACACTTACTTCCTTGTCCGATGGGCCGGTGTCGACCCCTATGACGGCATGCCGATGTGGTATGATGCCAATGGCAACGTGACGAAAACCTACAGCACGGCCAACCGCGTGCCTTACAAGAACTCCAATCCCGATGTAACGGGCGGTGTCACCAACACCTTTTCTTATAGAGGATTTTCGCTGCGCTTCCTGCTCAACTATCAGTTTGGCGGCTACGCTTTCACCAGTTTCGGGCGCAGCACGTTCTCCGACGGCCTCAACATCCAGACAGAAAACCAGGGCATCGACCAGCTCAAGCGCTGGCAGCAGCCCGGTGACGTGGCTGAGAACCCGCGTCCGATTTGGGGCATTTCCACCTCCTCGGTGATGAACTCCACCCGTTATCTGTATAACAAGACGCTTATCAGGCTGCAAAATCTTGTCTTCTCTTATCAGGTTCCCTCGAAAATCGCCCATTCCTGGGGCATCAACGACCTCACCCTCTCGTTTGTGGGAGATAACCTCCTGACTTATTCTCCTTATTCGGGCAGTGACCACAACTCCTACAAGACCACCATGAGCGGCTATCCCTTAGAGCGGACGCTGTCGGTGGCGGTCAATATCGGCTTTTAATAGATAATCACAATGACTTGACAATGAAGCGAAATATTAAGTTAACCATTCTTGCCCTTGCTGCAATACTGCTGAGTTCCTGCAGCGATTTCCTTTCCGTCGAACAGAAGGGACGGGCTACCATTCCCTCGTTTCTCGGCGACCCAAGCGGACTTAAGGCGGGACTTGTAGGCGCCTACAATGAGATGTATGCCTACCTCGACAATGAATTTACCAAATATGGCGACGTTGCCGGCAACATGGCAAGCTTGTCGGCGGGTGTCTCCGACATGATCGACCAGTACAATTACACCTCTGATGCCTCACAAGAGACGGGAGCCGTGGGCTATATCTGGCGCAAGATTTACGTGGCGCAGGCTAATGTGAACAACATCATCCAGTATGCGCCCTCCGTCAAGGCCGGCTATCCTGAGAGTGCGGCCCTCTGCGACAGCATCCTCGGGCAGGCTTTGCTCCTGCGCGCGCTGTGCCATTTCGACCAGTGCCGTGCCTATGCCCAGCCCTACAACTACACGGCCGACGCGTCACATCTTGGCGTACCCGTACTCACCATAACGCCCGGCCCCGACGACAATGTGTCGCGCCGTACGGTGAGGGAAGTCTATGAGCAGGTGCTTGCCGACCTTGCACAAGCCTCGACGTTGCTCTCCGGGCAGGTGACTACCAATTATCATTACGCGTCTCTGCAGGCTGTCAATGCGATGTTCTCACGGGTTTATCTCTATATGGAGAACTGGGAGCAGGCGCTTGCCTATGCGCAGCGTGCCATTGCAGGGCAGCCGCTGGCGCAGGGCAACGACTATCTGCGCATGTTCAGCGACCTCTCTTATCAGGGAGAAGCCATCTTCAGGCTTAGCGGACAAGACCGCCGCGGCTATCTCCGCGCATTCTACGAAAGCAGCTGCGTGCCTGCCGACACGCTGATCTCACTTTTCGACGCGGATGACATCCGCCTGAGTCTGCTCAGGAAAGCGGGTTCCAATCACTGCTCGAAATACAGTGCCACCACCGTTCCTGACAACGATGTCAACCGCGATGACCCCTTTGTGTTCCGCCTCAGCGAGATGTATCTTAATGCCGCCGAGGCAGCCTGCGAGCTGAGACAGTACGGCGTGGCGCGGCAGTATGTCGGCGCCATTCTCGCCCGTGCCGTCGGTCAGGACAAGGCTGAGGCCCGTCTTGCGGCTTGCAGCGATGCCCAGTTGCTCGATTTGGTAAGGCGCGAGCGAGTGAAAGAACTTTGCTTTGAGGGCCACAACCTCTTCGACATCACCCGTTGGAAACAAAATCTCGTGCGCGAACAGCATACCACCTCGACACTGAAGCGGCTCAATTATCCCAACGACCGATTCGTGTTGCCCATTCCTCAGACGGAACTTAATGCCAACACCAATATGAAAGGCAATCCCACCGTCAATCAATAAACCCCGCAATTCATCTGCAATGAGAAAGATAATCCTCTTATTAACCGCTTTGCTCACCCTTGCCGGCTGCGGCAAGGACGAGTCGGTGACGTTCACGGAACCCTTTATCCGCATCTCAACAGAGACCGGAGCCGCAAGCACGGTGGTGAGGTCCAACGTTAAGAATATCAACACCTATTATATATATTTAAGCAGTAGGCCCCTCACAGCCAACCTTGAGGTCAACTATGAGGTGATTATTGGTGACGGCCTTCAGTCGGGTGTTGACTTCGAGTTGGTCAATCCCTCCAATCAGATTACGTTTCTTCCGGGCATATATGCGATGCCAATCCGCATCAAATGGTTGGAACACACCGTTGACCCCAATAAGGACAACACGCTCACCATCAGGCTTGTGAGCAACAGCCAGAACTTTACGATGGGCTATCCTGGTCCCGATGAGACTCAGCGGCAGTTAGTCATAACGAAGGAAAACGAGTAGTCCCATGCGTCGTCTTGTTCTGTTGTTGGTGATGGTCACAGCCGGCCTACGGCTGACTTGCGCCACGGGTGTGCTCAAGCGCGACCCACAGTTGCGCATGGGACGCTTGCGCAATGGCCTTACCTATTACATCTATCCCAACCGTTTGCCCAAGGGCGAGGCTGTCTATCGGCTGTTTGTAAAAGCCGGCTCGGCGATGGAGGACGACCGTCAGGCAGGTCTTGCCCATTTCCTTGAGCATGTGGCCTTCAGCGGCACGCGCCATTTCCCCGGGCAGTCCATCATGCGCTTCCTGCAGTCCAACGGCGCCAAATTTGGCACCGACCTCAATGCGCAGACCTCGTTCACTGAGACGGAATACAAGCTTCAGTTGCCCACGGCCGACCGCAGCGTGGTTGACTCCACCCTTTTGCTGCTTGCCGACTGGGCATGCGGCGGCATGTCGATTGCTCCCGAGGCCGTGGAGCGGGAGCGTGGCATCATTCTCTCCGAGCGTCGGCAGCGCAGCGGCAGCGAGGCCGGCGACCGGCAGCTATTACTTGACGAGCTCTTTGCCTCGTCCGTCTATGCCCGTCGTCTGCCCATCGGCGACAGTACCGTCGTCAGCCATGCCACGGCAGCCCAGCTGCGTCGCTTTTATGAGCAGTGCTATACGCCTGACCGCATGGCAGTGGCGGTGGTCGGTGATGTCGATGTGAGGCATGTGGAAAAGCTCATCAAGCGTTATTTCTCGGCTTACAGGCCATCGGGCAATGTGCCCCATCCCGACCTCTCCCTCCCTCCTTATGCGCAGACCCTTGTGAAAGTGCGGACCAGCCGTAGTGCCACAAGCAACGTCTTTGAGATGATTGCCCGCGGGCCCATGCCGCCTGCCGTCACCACTGAGGACGGCTACCGCCGCTACCTCTTGCGCGCAATGGTCAACCGACTGTTCAAGCTCCGTTTCACGTCGGTGTCGTTTGCCGACCCCGCGTATGCCGATGCCAGCGTCCAGTATGCGCCGCTCATTGGAGCGGCAGGTGTACTCGACGCCTCTGCCACGCTCTCCAAAGGCAAGATTGACAGTGGCATAGCCGATTTCCTGCGCCAATACCGTCAACTTATGGCGTGGGGATTTACCTCATCCGAGATACGCCGCGTTGCCCGCACCTTGGAGCGCAGGCTGAGACTGAAGGCCGAGAGCCGTACGGGCGTGAGCAGCAGCGACATCATGCAGAGCATCTACAGCGATTTCACTGCGGGCAACCGCTTTATCTCACTCCGCGACGAGCTTGCCCTCATGCGGCGTCAGCTGCCTGCCATCGACTCCGTGGCCGTACTTCAGGCCATGCGCGGTTTCATTCCTGCCACGCCCCGTCACTATCTGCTGACGGGTAACGCCGGTGACATCCACCTCAACGACTCCACCCTGCGGCGGCTCATCACTTCTGTTGAGCAGGAGCCCTTGCCGCCGCGATACTACACAACCGCATACATTCCCGACACTTTGTGCGAAGTGCCTTATCAGCATCACATTGTCAGCGAGCGTCCCATCCCCGAGTTGCACGCCGTTGACATCCGCCTTGACAACGGCACGCGTGTCATCTACCGCCAGACCGCAGCCGACCGCGACCGCATCACGGTCTCGGGCTTCCGGCGGGGCGGCCAGAATGCCGTCGATTCCGCGCATTACGTCACGGGCATAGTTGGGCCGCCCGTCGTCTCCTTGTCGGGTGCGGGCAACCTCTCCCGCGACGCGCTCTCGGCCTATCTCGCCGGTACGACGGCCTCGGTGAGGTTCCTCGTCGATAAGCAGCGCACGGGAGTCTCCTGTACAGCCCAGCTTTCCGACATGGAGACAATGTTTCAGCTGCTTTGGCTTCGCTGGACCCGGCCGCGCCTCGACCACGATGTCTATCAGCTCACAATGGAAAAAATCGGAGAGTCCGACAGCACGCGCCACACTACGCCGCAGGACGCTTTCACCGAGAAGCTTAGGCGCGTGCTAAACGGCGACAGCTATATCCACCGCAAGCTGACGACTGCCCGCATCCGGAAAGAGGCGCGCGAGTCCGACGTGCTGCCCGTCATGCGGCGGTGGTTCTACGGTCCTGCCGACGGCTATACGTTCATCGTCTCCTCGGCAGAGTCCCTCGACAGGCTGCGCCCTGTGATAGAGACCTATATCGGCGGACTGCCCGGCGGAAAGGGCAGGGCGGTCGATGAGGCCCCGGCGCGGCACGTCGTCTCACGCGATACCACCATCGTGTCTGCGTCGTCCGGCAGCCGGCGCGCGGTGGTCACCATGCTTTCGCTGCAATACCGCGACACCACGGAGTACTTCGACCGGCAGCTGCTGGAGGATTTAGGTAAGAATGTGCTGCGCCAGGCGTTGCTCAACAGTCTCCGCACGAGGCTGGGCAAGGTCTATAGCGTCAGCGTGGGCCTGTCGTCAACGCCTTATCCCACGTTTGAGCAGCAGGGGGTGGTCTCGTTTGTCTGCGAGCCTGCCGATGTCGATACACTGCTTTCCGCCACACGGCAGGTCATCGGCCTCCTGGTGAACCGCCCCGGTCTTTTCAGCGACCTGATAGCCGATGCCAAGGCCAACCTGCTCAAGGAATACCGGCGGCAGTCGCAGCGCCCGGCCTACTGGACGACGTGGATACGCAATGCCGTCTATACGGGCCACGAGGACTGGCCGCGGCTCATCTCCTATGAGCGGCGCGTGCAGGCGGTCACCGACCGGCAGCTGGCCGACTTCCTCTGTCAGGCCTTCAAGGAGGCGCGCCACGTGACGGGCATTATGAAATAGACTGACAAATGTTTAACACGACGGCCCAGGTGGCCGTCCATAAATTGTTATTATTATGCAGAGAGTAAAAGAATTGTTTTCATGGGCAGGCATCCTGTTGCTTGCCGTGCTTTCGTTGGCGGCTTGCTCCGACGGCGATGATGATGGAAAGAAAGCGGCCCCGGCTCCGGCCCTGACCTCATTTGGCTTCTACGCCGAGGACAATGCCGGCCTGCTGTCGAAAGACTATGTGGCCACTATCTCGGGCAAAGCCATCAGCGTCTCCATGCCGGCGTCAGTCAACAAGACTGCCCTTGTGGCCCGTTTTACGACCAATGAGGGCGACAAGGTGCTGGTCAATGGCGTGACGCAGGTCAGCCAATCCACTAAGAATGACTTCACCGTGCCAGTGGATTATACCGTTTCCAATTCCGACGGTATCAACGCACTTTATACGGTGACCATCAGCAAGGCGACAGACGTCAGCTGGTCAGAGGCTGCCGTCTATTCGGCATCAGAAGTTTTTGCCGGGGCCGTGCTGAAGGTCAATTCTGCCAACAACGTCCCGATGATTGCGTTCAAGGAACGCGCCGATGACAAGATGACGGTGGTCCAGCTCTCCGGCAGCAGCCTTGCCCCGGTGGGCAGCGCCTCTTTCTCTTCTAAGGTGAGCAGCTCAAGCTACGACTTCGACATTTCGCCCGAGGGTACGCCTTACGTGGCCTACAGCAACAGCGAGTCCACATTGCTCACCGGAGCCTTGAGCGTGATGCGCTATGACGGCAAAGCCTGGGTCGGCGGTGGGAGCGTGCTGAAGGCCCAGTCCACCTACATCGGCCTGGCCGCGCTCAGCGGCAACCGCCTGGTGGTCAACCAGCAGAACAACAGCACCAAGGGTGATTTCGCCCGCCGCGTCATGGTGTCCTCGGTGTTTAACGGGACGACATGGGACAACAAGGAAGCCACAACAAACCAAATCTACACCTGCGTCACGGCAGGCGACGGCTCCAATGCCTATACGCTCTACATCAACCGTGGTGCGGTGGATGGCGTCAACTATGGCATGAGTGTGGTCAAGTATGACGGCACGTCCTGGTCAACGCTCCGCTCCAACTATGTCCGCCCCAATGCCTCTCAGACCAGTATAGCGGGCTATGGCATAACGGTCGCTCCCGACGGGACGCTTTACATCTGGACCGGCGACAATGCCGACAACAAGGAGAACTACGGGGTCCGCTTGGAGCGCTACAACGCCGCTTCCAATGATTGGACGGTGGTCGGCGGCAACATCCTGCCTCTGAACTTCAAGCTTTCCACCCACTCCTCGATAGCCGTGGCGGTGGCTCCTGACGGCACGCCCTACGTGGCTTACAGGAATGAGGCCGACAACGACTATCCTTATGTGATGTATCTTGACCCGGAGACCAAGCAGTGGTCAACACCGGTGCGCCTGGCCGAAGTCGCATCCGCTGATGTGAATATCGCCTTTGCCAAGGACGGCACGGGCTATGTGTCGTTTACCGATGGAGACCAACACATCCATCTGATGCGATATGGAGAGTCTAAATAAGGGCTTTTGCGGAAAGTCATTGGGCCGTCTGGCCCTTTGCCTTTCCCTGATGTTGGCACCCTCAGCCGCGATTGCCCAGACCGTGGCCGAGGGTGTTGTCTTTAACGATGCCGATGCCGACGGCCTATGCGGCCGGCATGAGACGGGGCTGCCGGGCATTCCCGTGTCTAATGGCGACACAGTCGTCGTGACCGATGCCGAGGGCCGTTACCGCCTGCCTGTCGGGCCGGGCATGAGCGTCTTCCCCATTGTCCCAGCCAACTATGCCTTTTCCGGCAGCCGGCTGGTTGGCAAGGCGTTCCGTTTCATCGACTATGCCGATGGCCCGTCCGCGCCAAGAAAGCGGCGCCGCAGGGCTTCCGTGGCAACCTTCAACTTTGCCTTGAGGTCAAAGCCCGTAGCCACGGCGTTCCGGCTCAATGCCATCGGCGACATACAAGTGTCAGACTATCAGGAGCTCGACTACCTCTCGCGCACGCTCTGGCCCGAGCTGATGGCGGCCGACAGCAGTGAGGTGAACCTCTTCCTTGGCGACCTGGTCAACAACAACCTCTCGCTCTATCCCGCCTTGGCGGACATGATTGGGCTGCTGCCCCAGACCTCTCTTACGCTTCCCGGCAACCACGACCGCGATGTCGATAGCGTCGTCACCCGTCAGAACCGCACCTACAACCGCTGGTTTGGCGCTGACGCCTATGCCTTCAATGAGGGAGAGGTGCATTTCATCATCCTCAACAACGTCTCCGGCAAGGGCTCCCGGGGCTATGAGGGACGCGTCAGCGACCGGCAGCTGCGCTTTGTGGCCAACGACCTCCGTCTGGTTCCGGCCGACCGTCTGGTTGTTGTCTGCATGCACATTCCCCTTGCCACCACCCACAACCGCGCCGCGCTTATCGCCCTGCTCGGCGACCATCCACACCGTCTTGCGCTGTCGGGCCACTTGCATCAGGTTGCCCGCTTCTTCCCGAGGGCCGGCAAGGTGATGGTGCCGGAGCTCGGTGCCGGCGCCGCCTGTGGCTTCTGGTGGGTGGGAGAGAAAGACTGGGACGGCATACCCGCGGCCCTGCAGCAGGGCGGCACGCCCCGCAATTACTTTCAGGTCAGTTTCAACGGCAACCGTTACGACTTCCGCTGCAAGGCCGTAGGAGAGGATGCCGCACGCCAGATGACCATCTATGTCACGGGCATCGACACCCTTGACCGCCACCTTCGCGATTTTGCCAATGTGGCTCCTGCCACGCTTCTCGTTACCGTCTATGGCGGCTGCGACTCCACCACCGTCAGATGCCGCATCGATGGCGGCCCGTGGCTGCAGTGCGTCAGGAGCAAGGGCATGGACCCCAACGTCGCGCGGACGCGGGAGATGAACCTCACCGGCGCTTATCCCACCGCCAACAACCGCCGCAATCCGCTGCGCAAGCACCCCAGCCGCCAGTTGTGGGAGCTCGTGCTGCCGCAGCCGGCCCGCTCCGGCGTGCATCGGGTGGAGGTGACCGCGGCCGACAGCTACGGCCTGCATGCCGCAGGCCGGCGCGTGTATTGCTTCCCCGACACTGCGAGGACAAGGCCGGCGAATTGAATAATCAACAACCCTCTTAATGCCTATGAACGAGAAAATCCCTCAGGAATGGTCGAATGTCAGCCTCAAGGACGTGTCGTTCCTCAACATCATGAAGCGCCACATCAACAATGTGCTGATCGTGGCCAACCCCTACGACGCCTTCATGCTCGAGGACGACGGACGCATTGACGAGAAAATCTTCAGCGAATACATGGAGCTTGGCCTGCGCTATCCGCCGATGTTCACGCAGGTATCGACCATCGATGAGGCCGAGGAGGTGCTGGCCACCACGCAGGTGGACCTGGTCATCTGCATGCCGGGCAACGCCGACAACGACGCGTTCACCGTGGCGCGCGCCATCAAGACGCGGTTCCCAAAAATCCATTGCGTGGTGCTGACGCCGTTCTCCCACGGCATAACGAGGCGCATGGAGCACGAGGACCTGAGCATCTTCGACTACGTGTTCTGCTGGCTGGGCAACACCAACCTCATACTCTCCATCATCAAGCTCATCGAGGACAAGATGAACCTCGACCACGACCTCCGAGAGGGTGGGGTGCAGATGATACTCCTTGTGGAGGACTCCATCCGCTTCTACAGCTCCATCCTGCCCAACCTCTACAGCTATATCCTGCAGCAGAGCCACAATTTCGCCACCGAGGCGCTCAACCGTCACGCGGCCACCCTGCGCATGCGCGGCCGGCCAAAGGTGGTGCTGGCCCGCAGCTACGAGGAGGCTCTCGCCCTGTATGAGCGTTACAAGGACAACTGCCTTGGCGTCATCAGCGACGTGCGCTTCCCCATGCACGGCGAGAAGAACGCCGAGGCCGGCTTCCTTCTGCTTGAGCAGATACGCAGGGAGGACGAATTCCTGCCGCTCATCATGGAGAGCGCTGAGACGGCCAACGAGCAGCGGGCCGTGGCCGAGGGCTTTCATTTCGTCGATAAGAACTCCAAGGTGCTGTCGGTGGAGCTGCGCCATCTCATGGAGGAGCACATGGGCTTTGGCGACTTCATCTTCCGCGACCCTGAGACCCACCGCGAGATTATGCGCATCCATACGCTGAAGGAACTGCAGGACAACATCTTCAAGATTCCCTCCGACTCGATGCTCTATCACATCTCGCGCAATCATATCAGCCGTTGGCTCTGCGCCCGCGCCATCTTCCCCGTGAGCAACTTCCTGAAGCACGTCACGTGGCACCGGCTGCAGGATGTGGATGCCCACCGCCAGATCATCTTCGACGCCATCGTGCAGTACCGGCGCATGAAGAACATGGGCGTGGTGGCAGTGTTCGACCGCGGCAAGTTCGACCGCTATGCCCATTTCGCGCGCATCGGAGAGGGGTCGTTGGGCGGCAAGGGACGCGGCCTGGCCTTTCTCGACAACATCATCAAGTCGCATCCTGAGTTCAGTCAGTTTCCGGGAGCGTCGGTCAACATTCCCATGACGGTGGTGCTGTGTACCGACGTCTTCGACCAGTTCATGGAGCAGAACGACCTCTATGGCATTGCGCTGAGCGACGCTCCCGACGAGGACATCCTGCAGCGTTTCCTCAAGGCGCAGCTGCCCGACAGCTACATTGCCGACTTCTTCACCTTCTTCGACGCCACCCATGGCCCCATAGCCGTGCGCTCCAGCTCGTTGCTTGAGGACAGCCACTACCAGCCCTTTGCCGGTATCTACTCCACCTACATGATACCCCGTCTGGCCGACCGGCAGCAGATGCTCTACATGCTGGCAGCGGCCATCAAGAGCGTCTATGCCTCTGTCTATTACCACGACTCGAAGGCTTATATGACGGCAACGTCAAACGTCATCGACCAGGAGAAAATGGCGGTCATCCTGCAGGAGGTCGTAGGCCATGACTACGGCGACCGCTTCTATCCCAACATCTCGGGCGTGCTGCGTTCCATCAACTATTACCCCATCGGCGACGAGCGGGCCGACGAGGGCATAGCCTCGCTGGCTCTGGGCCTGGGCAAGTACATCGTGGACGGAGGGCAGACCCTGCGCGTCTCGCCCTGCCATCCAGAGCAGGTGCTGCAGCTGTCTGACGTCTCGCTTGCGCTCAAGGACACGCAGACCCGCTTCTATGCCTTGGACACCCACCGCGTGGGAACCGACTTCAAGGTAGATGACGGCTTCAACATCCTCAGGCTCCGCGTGCGCCAGGCCGAGGGCGACGGCGCCCTGCGCTATATCGTCTCCACCTATAATGCCGACGACGAGATGATGTACGACGGCTTCTATCCCGGCGGCCGCAAGGTGGTCTCTTTCTGCGGCGTGCTAAAGCAGGGCGTTTTCCCACTGCCCGAGCTCATGCGCATGGTGCTGAAGTTCGGCGCCGAGGCCATGCGCCGCCCGGTGGAGATAGAGTTTGCCTGCAACATTAATGACGACCGTACCGGCGAGTTCTGCCCGTTGCAGATAAGGCCGATGGTGGATGTCCGTCAGGAGATTGTGGAGAATGTGGCCGAGGTCCCCGACGAGGCTTGCCTGCTCCGCAGCCACAGCGCATTGGGCAACGGCATCAGTCACGACGTGTCCGACGTGGTGTATGTGAAATACGACGAGCATTATTCGGCCGCCCACAATGCCGACGTGGCCATGGACATAGAGGCCGTCAACCGGCAGTTTCTCGACGATGGCCGCAACTATGTGCTTATAGGTCCCGGCCGATGGGGCTCGAGCGACCCGTGGCTCGGCATTCCCGTGAAGTGGCCCGCACTGTCGGCTGCCCGCGTCATCGTGGAGGTGACGCTGCCCGGCTATCGCGTCGACCACAGTCAGGGCACGCACTTCTTCCAGAACCTCACGTCGTTTGGTGTGGGCTATTTCACGATTGATGAGAACGGCCAGTCGTCAGACGGCTTCGTCAACAAGGCGTTGCTCGACAGTATGCCCGCAGTGAGCGAGACCGCCTACGTGCGTCACGTGCGCTTTGAGAGGCCGCTGAAAATCATGGTTGACGGAAAGCGCCAGGAGGGTGCGGTGGTAATAGGGGAGACGCATCCTTTGTCTTGAGACGGCTAATCTCCCTTGGTGGCAGTGTCGTGGACGGCCTGGCGCCTTTTTAGCTCACGCTGATCTCGCTGATGCATAGAGAATATTCAGCACCAAGGGCTGGTGGCCGGCACCAGGCCGGCCACTACACTATCACCCTTGAGGTCAACCCTAAATTCCACTGGAGAGGAGGCG
>CABVDL010000055.1 GCA_902497035.1 uncultured Prevotella sp. | reverse complement strand
GGCCACTACACTATCACCCTTGAGGTCAACCCTAAATTCCACTGGAGAGGAGGCGGAAATGCGGGCAAGCAGATGATTAACGTCCCTGTAGCTATTCGGTGGCAGTGTAGTGGCCGGCCTGGTGCCGGCCACCAGCCGCCTGGTAAGGCATTTCCCACTCTTACTCCTCACTTCTCACTCCTTGCTTCTCCGCTCGTAACTGTCCTCCTATTTCTCGACCAGCATTCGCTAAATAGTTACGCAACCCGTTCGCGATTTTTTTTGAGTAAAAAAGGAGAATAGTGGTGGCACCGCTTTGGACTTACTGCTTTTTTCATTAAATTTGCACGCTGGGGCGGGGAGGACACCTGAGAGGGCAGTGGTCACGCTGCCGGGAGACGCGCCCGCCCCCATCGTCTGAGAATAATGAATATGAAGCTTTCTTTTTCCCTTTTCCTGCGCCGTCTCGCATTGGCTGCGCTGCTTTTGCCTGTGGCGGGGCTGCCCTCGCAGGGCGCGCTTGCGGCATCGGCGGGTACGGCATCCGTGGGTACGGCATCGGCTGATACGGCCTCGGCGAGCGGCGTGGTCAACGGTGACGCGCGCACTGATGTCTATCTGCCACAGCTCCGCGGGCTGCGCGTGCTGCTCTTCTCCAACAAGACCGGTGAGGTGGGCGGCACCCACGTACTCGACATCCTGCTTCGCCACGGCATCAGCGTGGTGGGCATACTCTCGCCGGAGCATGGCTTCCGCGGAACGGCCGACGCGGGCGAGCAGGTGGCGAGCGGCGTGGACGCCGCCACGGGCATCCCCATCTATTCGCTCTATGGCGCCGCCCACGGACGCCCGGCCGACAGCATCATGGCCAAGGCCGACATCGTGGTGACCGACATCCAGGACGTGGGACTGCGCTTCTACACCTATTACATCACGATGTACCACATCATGGAGGCCTGCGCCGCCCACGGCAAGCAGATGATGGTGCTCGACCGCGGCAATCCCAACGGCTTCTACGTCGATGGGCCGCTGCTTCGCGACGACTACCGCTCCGGGGTGGGCGCGCTGCCCATACCCGTGGTGCACGGCATGACGCTCGGCGAGCTGGCCCTTATGATTAACGGCGAGCGATGGCTGCCCGGGGGCAGGCAGTGCCGCCTCACCGTGGTGCCGTGCCGGGGCTACACCCACGCCACACGCTATCAGGTTACGGTGGCGCCGTCGCCCAACCTGCCCAACATGAAGTCCATCTACCTCTATCCCTCGCTATGCCTCTTTGAGGGCACTGTGGTCAGCCTCGGCCGCGGCACCGGAAAGCCTTTCCAAATCTACGGCCATCCCGGCATGAAGGGCCATCCCTACACGTTCACGCCGCGGAGCATGCCGGGGGCCAAGACGCCGCCGCTGCTCAATGAGCTTTGCCATGGCGTTGACCTCAGCCAGATGCCCGACTCTGCCATCTGGGCCGGAAAGCTCAACCTGAGCTATGTGATTGACGCCTACCGCACGCTTGGGCTGGGCGACAAATTCTTCACGCCGTTCTTCGAGAAGCTCATCGGCGTGGGCTACGTGAGGAAGATGATTGAGCGGGGCTGCGGCGCGGCCGAGATTGAGGCTCAATGGCGCGGCGACGTGGAGAAATTCAGGCAACAGCGCAAACCCTATTTACTTTATCCTGACCAACAATGACACCAACCCTTATCCTGTTTACCGTCGCGGCCTATTTCGCGGCCCTGTTTCTCATCTCCTATCTGGCTGGCCGCAAGGCCGACAATGCCGGCTTCTTCATCGGCAACCGCCGGTCGCATTGGTACATGGTGGCCTTTGCCATGGTGGGCGCCAGCCTGTCGGGCGTCACTTTCGTGTCGGTGCCGGGCATGGTGGCCACCAGCGGAATGGGCTATCTGCAGCTGTTCATGGGCTTCATCGTGGGCCAGCTCGTCATAGCCTTTGTGCTGACGCCGCTCTACTACCGCATGCAGCTCACCTCCATCTACGAGTATCTCAGCAACCGCTTCGGGCGACAGAGCTACCACACGGGGGCCTGGTTCTTCTTCATCTCCAAGATGACGGGCGCGGCCGTCAGGCTCATGCTCGTGTGCATCACGCTGCAGACGCTCGTCTGCGACCCCCTCGGCGTGCCTTTCTGGATCAATGTGGCCGTCTCCTCCTTCCTCGTATGGCTCTACACTTTCCGCGGAGGCGTGAAGTCGCTCATCTGGGCCGACACGTTCAAGACGCTTTGCCTCATAGTGGCCGTCGTGCTGTGCATCTATTTCATTGCCCGCGACATGCACTACAGCCTTGGCACGCTGGCCCAGGCCATCGGCGAGAGCAAGTATGCCCGCGTGTTCTTCTTCGACGACGTCAACGACAAGCAGTATTTCTGGAAGCAGTTCCTGGCCGGCGTGTTCACGATGATTGCCACCAACGGCCTCGACCAGGACATGATGCAGCGCAACCTGAGCTGCCGCAACACTCACGACGCGCAGAAGAACATGATCATCAGCATTCTCTGCCAGTTTGTCGTCGTGGCGGGCTTCCTCTGCCTCGGCGTCCTGCTTTATCTCTTCGCCGGCCGTCACGGCATCACGGCCACGGGCGACAAGCTCTTTCCCGTCATCGCCACCGGTCCCTGGCTGCCCGTCGTGGTGGGCGTGCTGTTCATAGTGGGCTTCGTGGCCGCGGCCTACAATGCCGCAGGGTCGGCGCTCACCGCCCTTACGACTTCCTTCACCGTAGATATACTCGGCGCTGGCCACGAGCAGGAAGACCGCCTCAGGCGCGTCCGCCAGTCGGTGCATGTGGGCATGGCCGTGCTGCTGGGCGTCACGATGCTCATCATCTATGCGCTCAACAACACGAGCGTCATCGACGCCGTCTATACGCTCGTGAGCTTCACCTACGGGCCGCTGCTCGGCATGTTTGCCTTCGGCATACTCACGCGCAGGCAGACGCGCGACCGGGCCGTACCCCTCATCGCCGTCATCTCGCCGATGGTCTGCCTCGTGCTGTATCTGAACTCGGAGCGGTGGTTCGGCGGCTATCATTTCAGCTACGAGATCCTCATCCTGAACGCCCTGCTCACCTTTGCCGGCATGTGGCTGCTGTCAAAGCCGGCAGCCAGGGCGTGAGCCATATCGGCGGTTGGTGGAGCAAGAGCGTGAGCCATACCGGCGGTTGGTGGCCGGCACCAGGCCGGCCACTACACTGGCACCGGGAAGGGCGCAATGAGAAATGACCGATTCTCCATTATCATTTAAGCCATTCTCCGACAACAGTTTAGCCCGGGTCGCGCCGCCATAAAAAAAGCTATCCTGTAACCACGAATAACAGGATAGCCTATATCAAAGGAACGCACGGCGACGTACGCCGCGAATGGGAATCAAAATCACTCATACCAAACTTCTCCGCCTAATTTGTGATCGGGATTGGTGTCATCGGCTTTCCGCATGAAAGAAAACTCTTCCTGGAAGATGCCGGCTAACTTTTTTAAGGTCTCATTACTCATAATACAAATAATTGATTTAGATTTATGCCTTTTTAGGACACGACAAATATAACAGTAATTTTTCAATTATCCAAATTTTTGAGCCACTTTTTTCCAACGTTTAATCAATATTTCATTTTGATAAACAGTTTATTAGGAAAATTGGGTCTTCTGCTTATACCCCTTATACCCCGGCAGAAGTCTGCGCGCGCCAGTCGTCAAAAATACGGGTTCCCATCATGGCACGGCGGTTGAAATGGGATGAGGCGCGCGCCATTGGTGACAGTGTAGTGGCCGGCCAGCCGCCGGTTGAGCAGATGTGTCTTCATTGGTTAAATCGTTGCCTGCGTGATGACCTACAATGATGTCGATTGGGATGAATGCATACCAAGGGCTGGTGGCCGGCACCAGGCCGGCCACTACACTGTCACCTTTGGCGCACATCATACGCTATGCTCCCGTCAGCGCCCGAATGGTGTTCTCCACCCGCCGCTGGGTGGTGACCATCACGCAAGTCTCGTCGGCGTCCTTGCTGCCCATATATACCTCACGGTTGACAAATTCCATCTTGCTTGGCCTTGGCTCGCGCGCGGAGAAGTGGAAGGCGTTGACGCCGGTCTCCCTTTGTATGTCGGCGATGTTGCTTTCGTTGACGCCGCAGCCCGCCATGATTTTTATTTTGCCTGCCGCGAGCTGTTGCAGCTGGCGCAGCAGAGGGATGCCGTCAAAGGCCGTTGGCTTTTGTCCTGAGGTGAGCACGCGGTCGAAGCCGAGGGCCGCAAGCTCGTCCAAGGCATGCTCCGGCTGGCTGCAGTGGTCGAAGGCGCGGTGAAAGGTGACGCTCATGCCCCTGGCGTGGCTGAGAAGCAGGCGGTTGGCCTCGGTGTCGATGGTGCCGTCGGCCCTGAGACAGCCGAACACCACGCCGTCAATGCCCAGCTCCCGGCAGACGTTTATGTCGGCAGCCATGCGCTCCAACTCCCCGGGCGTGTAGAGAAAGTCGCCGCCCCGGTTGCGGATGATGACGTGCAGGCGTGTGGATGTGAGCGCCTCGCGCGCCGCCTTTATCTCTCCATAGGAGGGCGTGGTGCCGCCCTCGGGTATTCCCATGCACAGTTCCACGCGGTCGGCGCCGCCCTGCTGGGCAGCCACGCAGCTCTCCACGCTGTTGGCGCAAATCTCAATCTCAAAGTCGCTTCGGTCCATAGTTTTTTTATTGAAAACGCAGCTGGGGGTAGTAAATTAGCAAGTGCAAATTTACAAAGTCTTTTTGTAAACGACTTCATCTGGAGTGAGAAAAATTTATTTTTTCCCTTGGCCTTGCGTTAATTATTCTTTAATGATACACGACGGAAAAGGAAAAAAGATGGTCTATGATGCTTGAAATGTCGGCCGAAAATAGTATCTTTGCCTACATGAATAAGCATCTGTATATCATCAGCGGTTGTAATGGGGCTGGCAAGACCACAGCTTCCTACACTGTGTTGCCTGAAATTCTCAGAGTAGATGAGTTTGTGAATGCCGATGAAATAGCTCGAGGATTGTCCCCCTTCAACCCTGAAGGAATGGCGATTGAAGCAGGGCGTTTGATGCTCCTTCGCATAGATGAGCTCTTGCGAAAAGGAAGCGATTTCGCCATAGAGACCACACTGGCAACACGCTCTTACGCGACGCTCGTACATCGTGCCCAAGGACAAGGTTATATAGTGCATTTGGTTTATTTTTGGCTCAACAGTCCTCGTCTGGCAAAGGAAAGAGTAGCTGATAGAGTGTCTCAGGGTGGTCACAATATTCCGGCTGATGTCATTGAGCGCCGCTATACGCTGGGCATACGCAACCTTTTCGGAATCTTCATTCCCATCGTAGATGAATGGATGATTATTGACAATAGCCTCCTCAGGCAGGAAATGGTTGCAGAGGGAGGAATGGGTAAAACCATCAAGGTTTATGATGAAAACAAACTCACGAAAATAAAGGAATATGGAAAATAACAATCAATACAGTGAGTTCGCAAGCAAGGTAATGAAAGGCGTGCGACAAGCACAGCAGAAATTGCTGCGCGAGAAAGCCCTCCATGGTGAGAGCATCGTGATAGCCGACAACAACGGTAATATAACAACCGTATTGGCACAGGACGTTCTCAATGACGAGTAACCAATACTCCAGTCATTAGTTTAGTCTAATCTTATTCTTTTTCCGTCCCGCATTCCTTAGTCTGATAGGAATGCTGGACGTTTGGTCTTTCCTGCGATCGTTGGCGTTCAAAAAAAAGGCAAGCGCGGCTGGCGCTTGCCTCTGTGGCTATTATCTTGTGACTGGCCTTATTTAATGATGGTCTTGATACTCTTGCGTGTTCCGTCACGATAGGTCGTCGTCTTGATGTAAACGCCCGCCTTGGGCTGTGAGACGCTGCGTCCCGCAAGGTCGCGGTACTCCACGCTCACGGCTTCGCTGGTCGTGGTGGCGTTGTCAATGCCAGTGGATGCGAACTGCCTCCAGGCAATCTTGGAGCGCCTGGTCTCGTCTCCGCCCTTGTAAACGGCCTGAATGCCGACGGCCTTCACGTCCTCGAGGAACCTGAACTGCAGTCCCACGCCGTATGCTGTCGTGAAATAGGTGTTGTCGTCCATCAGGTAGGGAATGTCGGTCGTGGCGGCGCTCAGCGTGGTGTAAGCGTCCGGCTCAAACAGGATAGGCTCGCTCTCGTCGTTGTCGTAATAGACATTGTAATACAGCTTCTCGGGGTTGAGTATCTTGCCGTCCTCGGAAACCGTGGGCAGCTTGAATGAGACATATCCATTCTTTGATGAGCCCTTCTCCATGCCACCTGCTATTTCGGGAGTTGAGGGAGTGAGCGCCGGGTCGCCGTAATAGCTCAGCTCCGGGGAGATGAAGTAATCGATGACAGAAAGGCTCGACAGCTCATCCTTGTTCTGGTTGAACAGCATGGCTCCGCTTGCGGTGTCCACTGCGCCCATGACGGGGTTCTTGAGCCATACGGTCTTGCCGTCAGCCTCTTCGATGAGCTCACCGGCCTGCTTCTTCAACTTGTAAATCTCTGGCGGGTTCACATAATATTCGTCATAGCACCAAGCTTGGGCTGTCCTCGTCAGCGTTGTGGAAGTGCCTTCTGGCTTTTCAGTAACTGCTTGTGCATTTACAGCTTGTCCGATGGCAAGAAAGGGTAACTATTCAGCGAATGCATTTCAATTCCATCTTGGGATAAATCCCACGTTCTGAAGATGCGCTTAAACGTCTATTAATCAGTAAAGTAAGTATGAAAAAGTTCTGTTTTCGTTTGCGTGTTTCAAATATCTTTTGTACCTTTGTATCTGTGAAACCGACAGTTACGGACATAGCAGATGTGCTGAAAAACATGAACGAGAAGCTGGGGGCGATGCAAAAAGACATCGATTCTCAGTACGAGACCATGTGTTCGCTTAACCGTAATATCGATAAATTGAACGCCGAGATCAGTAAGCGCAATGCGATAATAGAGGATCTTAAAAAGCGTCTTGCAAAGTACGAAACACAGGACAAGAACTCAAACAACATCAGCACGCCACCTTCCAAGGAGAAGATGAAGGACGAAGTCATCCGGCGTGCTAAGACGCTACGCAAAACGAGCGGTCTTAAGCCGGGCGGACAAGCAGGTCACAAAGGCAGTACGCTTTTGAAGACTGAAAGTCCAGATTCCGTTGAGAATATAATCCCTAATTACTGTAACGAATGCGGCAACTCGCTCGAAGATAGTGAGCTTGTGTTGGATTATGTTACACAGGTGATTTCCCTTTCTGAATTGAAGCCCATAGTAAAGGAAGTCAGGCGTTACGTTGCCGTCTGTAGTAAGTGTGGCGCAAGAATCCGACCCCACGTTGCAAGAAAACGTGGGACAAATGCAGTTGTCTATGATGCTTCTGTCAAAAGTCTCGTCGTCTACCTTTCTGTAGTACAGTTTCTACCTTATGGGCGTATTGCCGACTTTTTGCTTGAAGTATGTAATCTTTCGATAAGCGAGGGCTCAATGGTTAACTGGATTAACGAGGCCAAGACAAAAGCGAAGCCTGCCATTGACAGAATTAAGGAACTCATTATGCAGTCAAAGGTCGTAGGCTTCGACGAGTCGGGCTGCTATTGCAATAATATTGCAAATGCAAAAAAGTAAAAACGCCTCAGCTAAATAAACAATGAAGAAAATACCCCATCTGCTGCTCTTGACCGCATTATTGCTGTTTGTCGCGCTTCCCGCGTCCTCCGCAAAACAGAAGTTGGTCATTGCCTACGTGTGCTCGTGGACCGACCTGCGCCTGCCCGACCCCTCGCTGATGACCAACATCAACTACGCTTTCGGCCATGTCAACAAGACATTCGACGGATGCGACATTCAGAACGAGCCGTTCCTCAGAAAGGTGGTCGCCCTGAAGAAGATTAATCCCAAGCTGAAAGTCCAGCTCTCAGTGGGCGGCTGGACAAGCGGCAATTTCTCCGAGATGGCCGCCGACGCAAGGTGCCGCAAGTCTTTTGCCAACGACTGCGCGCGCATCGTGAGGGAATATGGGCTCGACGGCATCGACATCGACTGGGAGTATCCCACCAGCAACGAGGCCGGCATCTCATGCTCGCCCAACGACACCAAGAACTTCACACTCCTCATGCGCGACCTGCGCAAGGCCCTGGGCAAGGACAAGCTGCTCACCGCGGCCACCATAGCCTACGCAAGATACATCGACTTCAAGGCCTGCATCAAATACATGGACTTTATCAACATCATGGCCTACGACGTGGCCAACCCCCCACAGCATCACACCACGCTCTTCCGTTCGCCGCTGTCGGGCAAGATTACCACGGCCGAGGCCGTCGAGGCCCACATCGCGGCCGGAGTGCCCAAGGACAAGATTTGTCTGGGCATGCCGCTATATGGCAGGGGCGACCACAGCAATCCCGTGCTCGACAAATACATGAAGACCGGCTACACCGCAGGCCTCTACACCGAGCATTGGGACAGCGTGGGGCAGGTGCCTTACCTCACCGACTGGTCGGGGCAGCTGGTTTGGGCTGCCGACAACCCCAGGTCCATCGCGGCCAAGTGCCAGTATATCCTTGACGAGGACTTGTTGGGCGGCATGTATTGGGAAGTGACCGAGGACGACGCGCAAGGCGACCTGATGCAGACCGTGTATCTCTCGCTCATGAGGAATGGCAAGGCCACAATCCCACACAAGCGCATACTGCTGATAACCGACGGCAGGCATGCCGACGACGTGGCTTTCTTCACCCGGCTGGGAGACAGACGGGGCTACGACGTGACTGTAACCACACCAGCCGACAGCTACGCCAAAGGCTCGCTGAGCCACTACCATCTCATCTGCAACCTCGGCCCCGACCCCGGACAGTGGCCGGCTGACGCCAAGGCCGACTTTGAGAAATACATCGACCAGGCGCAGGGCAGCTACCTGGCAACCGACGCCGACACAACGGCTCAATGGAAATGGTACAACCAGTTCATCAGGAAGAAAGAGGAAAAGCGCGCCCGCAGCGTCATCTACAAGCGCCACCCCGGACTGGGCTACATGCCCAAGGCCAATACCTATGAGGCCACGAGGGAGAAAGCCGTGGAATGGCTCCTGCATGAGCATCACGCTGATTGACAAAGGAATACTGTCAGAATGAAGACGAACATATAATCCATCACAATGAATATCAAGCAAATCATTTTGGGACTCTCGGTCCTCCTCACCTCGTCTTTCGCCTTTGCGCAGGGCGACGTGTATGAACGTTCAAAATCCTATGAATGGCCAACCGACCCCCAGGTGGTCAACAACCTGAGGCACTGGCAGGACTTTAAGTTCGGCGTCCTCATGCACTGGGGGCTGTATGCCGTGCCGGGCATCGTGGAGTCGTGGTCGATATGCGACGAGGACTGGATCACCCGCGACACCACGATGACCTACCAGCAATACAAAGACTGGTACTGGGGCCAGAGCGAGAAGTTCAATCCAGTGAAATTCAATCCCGCACAGTGGGCCTCGGTATTCCAGGACGCCGGCATGAAATACATGATTTTCACCACGAAGCATCACGATGGCTTCTGCATGTATGACTCCAAATACACCGATTTCTCCATTGCCAGGCACGCCTTTAAGAACAATCCCAGGCGCGACGTGCTGAAGTACGTGCTGCAGGCCTTCCGCGACAAGAGCTTCATGATTGGTGAGTATTTCTCAAAGCCCGACTGGCACTCGCAGGACTACTGGTGGGATGTCTATCCCACAAAGAACGGGCGCAACGTCAACTACGACATCAAGAAATGGCCCTGGCGGTGGAATGCCTTCAAGCAGTTCACCTACAACCAGCTGGACGAGCTGCTCAGCAACTACGGCAAAGTGGACATTCTCTGGCTCGACGGCGGCTGGGTGTGCAAGGAGAACAACCAGGACATTGACATGCCGCGCATCGCCAGGATGGCCCGACAGCATCAGCCCGGCCTTATCATCGTTGACCGGACCATACACGGACCCTATGAGAACTACCAGACACCCGAGCGCACCGTGCCCGAGACCCAGCTTGACTATCCTTGGGAAAGCTGCATTCCGCTGTCCAACGACTGGGGTTGGGTGAGACACCCCACGTGGAAATCGCCCGTCACCGTCATCAACACCCTCACTGAGGTCGTGGCCAAGGGCGGCAACCTCGTTCTCGGCGTGGGACCCTCGCCCGAGGGACTCATCCAGCCCGAGGCCGTCAGCCGCCTGCAAGTCATCGGCAAATGGCTGCGCAGCTACGGCAAGGCCATCTACGGCACCACCATCACCAGGCACTATCACGAGGGTGACCTGTGGTTTACGGCAAGCAAGGACGGCAGGCAGCTCTACGCCATCTATGCCCTAAAAGACGGCGAAACACTGCCAAAGACGCTGTCGTGGACAGTCAACATCCCCAAAAGCGTGAGGATGCTCGGCACCGGAAAGACACTGAGAATGAAGAGGCACAACGGCACCGTTACCGTGACGCTGCCCGACGGCATGAGAAACGAGCCATTCGCCCTGCAGTTGAACATGTGATGAAAAAGAACAGCATGAAAAAGACTTGTCTATTAACTATGCTCCTGGCCATGATGAGCCTGGCCGCGGGCGCCCAGCACTTCATCACCGACGCCGCCTGCCGGCAGCGCGTGGACTCGGCTTTCAAAGCCAAGATGCGGCTCATCGGACCGAAGTTTTATCAGCTCAAGGGGCTGCGCGCCACGGCCGCGGAGCAGGAGGCCCTGCGCTTCCTCTATGCCTACATGCCCGTAGCCGACGCCACCGACTACACCACCGCCTACCACCTGCAATGCGTCCGCGCGGCCCTGCGCGCCCGCCAGGAGATGCCCTGGGGCAGCAAGGTTCCCGAGCTGCTGTTCCGGCATTTCGTCGTACCGATGCGCGTCAACAACGAGCCGCTCGACACCTCGCGCGCCGTCTTCTACCGTGAGCTGAAAGATCGCGTGAGGGGACTGTCGATGAAAGACGCCATTCTCGAGGTCAACCACTGGTGCCACGAGCGCGTCACCTACGAGCCTTCCGACGCGCGCACGTCGTCGCCCCTGCAGTCCGTCAGGACCGCCCACGGCCGCTGCGGAGAGGAAAGCACGTTCACCGTGGCCGCACTGAGGGCCGTCGGCATTCCCGCAAGGCAGGTCTATACGCCCCGATGGGCCCACACCGACGACAACCACGCCTGGGTAGAGGCATGGGCCGACGGCAAGTGGTACTTCCTCGGGGCATGCGAGCCAGAGCCGGTGCTCAACCTCGGATGGTTCAACGCGCCCGCCTCACGAGCCATGCTCATGCACACGCGTGTCTTCGGCGACTACAACGGACCGGAGGAGGTGATGCTGCGGACAAGCAATTTCACCGAAATCAACCTCATCGACAACTATGCGAAAACAGGGCGCACCGACTTCAGGGTCATCGACACCGCCGGACAGCCCGTGGCCGACGCCAAGGTGGAATTCAAGATATACAACTACGCCGAGTACTATACGGCCGTCACCAAATACACCGACCACCAAGGCGCCACCTACCTCACGGCGGGACTGGGCGACATGCTGGTATGGGCCTCGAAGAACGGAAAGTACGGCTTCGCGCGTGCCTCGTTCGGCAAGGACAAGCTCGTTACCATCACGCTCAGCATGGACGACGCCAGCTCGCTCAGCGGCCAGGACCTCGATATCGTGCCGCCTCCTGAGCACGCCAACCTGCCAGAGGTGACGCCAGGGCAGCGCGCCGAAAACAACAGGCGGCTTGCAGCCGAGGACTCCATGCGCAATGCCTACACCGCCACGTTCCCCACTGCCGAGACCATGAAAGGCTATGCCTATCCCGAGGCGACACCTTATATTATTAAGGCCCGCGGCAACTGGAGCGTCATCAAGGCCTTCATCGAGAAGCACGCCGACAAGCTGCAGCGCGCCGTGGCCCTGTTGGCCACGCTCAGCGACAAGGACCTCAGGGACATGCCGATGGAAATACTCGACGACAACTTCCTTGCGGCGAGCGACCAGCTCTGTCCCCGCGTGGAGAACGAGATGATACTGCATCCCTTCAAGCAGTTCTTTGAGAAAGCGTTCAGCCCTGCCCAGCAGGCCCGCTTCCGCAAAGACCCGTCACAGCTCGTGGCCTGGACCGTCAGGAACATACGCATCAATCCCGACAAGCGCGCCCTGCGCATTGCGCAGACACCCATCAGCGTGTGGGAGGCACGGCTCACCGACTCACGCAGCCGCGGCATCTTCTTCGTCGATGTGGCCCGCAGCCTCAACATCGAGGCAAGGGAAGACCCGGTCACGGGCAAGGTGCAGTACCGCGCTGGCGGCCAATGGGTTGACGTGAACTTCGACGCGACAGTGCAGCATATGGCCAGCACGGGCAGGCTCGTCCTCAGCTACAAGCCCACGGCACAGCTCGACGATCCGAAATACTACAACCACTTCACCATCAGCAAGATAACCAACGGACAGCCCCAGCTGCTCAACTTCGACGAGGGGCAGGTGGACATGGGCGGCGGCACCACTTGGGCCAACGTCTTCAAAAACGGCACACAGCTCGACGAGGGCACCTATCTGTTGGTCACCGGACAGCGGATGGCCGACGGAAGCGTGATGGCCCACAACACCATCTTCCACATTCTGCCCGGCCAGACCACCAACGTCGGCCTCATCGTCCGCCAGGAGACCGAAGGCGTGAAGGTCATCGGCTCCTTCAGCAGCGAGTCAACGTTCGACAAAGACGGCCGCCGAGTGTCCATCCTGAGCCAGACCGGGCGCGGCTATTACGTGCTTGGCGTATTGGGCGTGGGCAAGGAGCCCACCAACCATGCCCTGCGCGACATCGCGAAGATGAGGCAGAAGCTCGACAAGTGGGGACGTCCGTTCGTGCTGCTCTTCACCAGCGAGGAGGAAGCCTCGAAGTTCCGCGCCCAGCAGGCTGAGTTCCCCGGACTGCCCGCAAACACCATCTTCGGCATCGACAGCGACGGCAACATCCTCCGAAAGCTCACCGCCAGCCTGAAGATGCGCGACAGCTCCCCCCTGCCGGTGTTCATCATCGCCGACACCTTCGACCGCATCGTGTTCGCCTCCAGGGGCTACACCATCGGACTGGGCGAGCAGATAGTGAGAGTGACCGAGAAACTTTAGACGAGCATTTGAATGAATCAACATAAACATCGACAACATGAAGAAAGCATTGATTACCGGTGCCAACAAGGGCATTGGCTTTGAGATTGCCCGGCATTTAGGCAAAGCCGGATGGCAGGTGATTGTCGGCGCAAGAAATGAGGAGCGCGCCCTGAAGGCCGTTGAGGCGCTCAGGGCCGACGGGGCCGACGTCGCAGGCTGGCAATACGTCAACCTTTCCGACAACGGCGAGATTGAGGCCTCAGCCAGAGAGATTGGCGAGAGACATCCCGACCTCTCGCTCCTGGTCAACAACGTCGGCATCCCCGGCGACATGGCGGTGCCAAGCTATGAGCAGACACTCCGCGATGTCACCGACACCGTGCAGGTGAACTACATCGGCACGTTCTGCCTGACGAAGCTCCTGCTGCCGGTCCTGGAGAGCAACCAGGGACGGATTGTCAACATCACCGTGCCCTCCATCTTCAGTCCCTACTGGCATCCCATGGCCTATGTGGCCAGCAAGGCGGCCCAGAACGCAATGACGAGCATCATGGCCTGGGAGTTTGACCACTTCAAGAAGCCCCTCGAGATTTTCGACATACATCCCGGGGCGACTTCCACCGACCTCAACAACCACTACTCCGGGCCGGGCTCCCACCAGCCCGACGTCATTGGGGAAAAGATTGAGAAACTCATTGACGACGGAAAGCGCCACAACGGAGAGTTCATAGAACTCTATCCCATCGTGGATGAGGGCAATTACTGAATTTCAATAAGCGATGAATCTTCTTTCCACAATACTCACTTCATTAGTCGCCGCAGAGCATCTCTACATCATGTTCTTGGAGACCTTGGCGACGAGCTCACGCCAAACATCAAGGACATTCGGCATCAGTGTGGATGAACTGGGCAGCCGCCACATCTCCACCCTGCTTAAAAACCAGGGTGTCTACAACGGTTTGCTGGCCGTCTTGCTGGCATTTGCCGTTTACAGCCAGGACCTGCTCTGGTGCCGTCTGCTCTTGGCCTACGTCATTCTTGTCGCCCTCTTCGGTGCCTTGAGCAGCAATCCGAAGATACTCCTCAAGCAGGGAGGCATTGCCATTGCGGCACTCGCGGCGAGTTTCTGGAGATGAGCCAAGAATTCACAGCTTTCCGCCTCAAAGCGCAGCCGTACAACTCCGTTACCGTCAATGTCCATAGTGTAATCCTTCTAGGCACCCTTGTCAAGCGTGAAACTGGCACTGGCGACTTCTCCCTTAATATTGAGTGTCGACACCTTTAAGCCCAGTTTGCGGTCAGCCTTATTGGCAGATGCACGGAACTCCAATTGAGCCTTTCCGTTGATTCCGAACGCAGGCGAATCCAAAATGGCCGGTGTCGTGGAAGTTCCGAAACGCGCGCATTTATCCGCAGCATATATTGACCCGTGCAATTCCACCCATTCAAATCCGGCTCATAATCAGTTGATGTCATAGTGCCATTCCATACGTTGTCATTGCCACCAGTACCCGCACATTTATTAAAAGTCTCCCAAAACAAGACTCCATCGCCCCAACTTTTATCAGGGACAACGTCCGGATGCCCCGTATAAGGATCAGCATAATAAGTGAAACTTACAGTCCCATCTTCTTTTCTCGTGATGTCTCTGACGGCACGGTTTAGCTTGAACGTCTTGTCAAGATTTTGATGAACCTCATTTCCGCAAGCCCTCATGTAGTGGCTGACGCGGGCTAATGCCGGTGGCCTGGCGGAAAAAAGTGTGGAAAAATATCTGGAGAGTGTGCGCCCGTCCTATTATTTTTGCCTAATTTTGCCATGAAAATGGATAACAAGCACATCAGCGACATGACGGTGGGCAGTCCCACCCGTGGCATCATTCACTTTGCGTGGCCCCTCATTCTCGGCTATATTCTCCAGCAGATGTATCTCATCATCGACGCCGCCATCGTGGGTCGCTGGCTCGGCGTGAGCGCCCTGGCGGCCGTGGGCGCGTCGTCTTCAATCATGTTTCTGGTCATGGGCTTCTGCAACGGAGCCTGTGCGGGCTTTGCCATACCCGTTGCCCAGGCCTTCGGGGCAAAGGACTACCGCAAGATGCGGGTCTATGTGGCCAATGCCGTGCGCATCGCGGTGGTGATGGCCGGGGCGGTGACGCTGGTGACGGCCATCCTCTGCGACCGCATTCTCAGGCTGGTCAACACGCCGGCCGACGTGTTCGGCGATGCCTATACGTTTCTGCTGCTGCAGTTCCTGGCCATCCCCCTCACCATGGGCTTCAACCTTCTGGCGGGCCTGATGCGGGCCTTGGGCGACTCCGAGCAGCCGTTTCTTATCCTCATCCTTGCCTCGCTGGTCAACATACTGCTCGACGTGGCCCTCATTCTCGGCCTTGGCCTGGGCGTGCTGGGAGCCGGTCTGGCCACGATGCTCGCGCAGGCCCTTGCCGTGGGGGTGAGCGTGTGGTACATCGCGCGCCACATGCAGCTGCTCATTCCGCACGGCGACGAGCGCGCCTACGACAACAAGCGCGTCAGTATCCTGCTGAACAACGGCGTGCCGATGGGCCTGCAGTTTTCCATTACCGCCATAGGGTCCATCATACTGCAGAGCGCCAACAACGCGCTGGGTACCGTGTATGTGGCGTCGTTTACGGCTGCCATCCGCATCAAGTACCTCTTCACGTGCGTCTTTGAGAATATAGGCGTGGCCATGGCTACGTATTGCGGACAGAACATCGGGGCGCGCCGCATTGACCGCGTCCGCCGCGGCGAATGGTCGGCCACGGCCATCATGCTAGTGTATTTTGTGTTCACGGCGGCCGTGATCTTCCCCTTTGCCGACAGCATGATGGAGCTGTTTGTTGACAGCGGCGAGCAGGAGGTGGTGCGCAATGCCGCCCGCGTGATGCGCATCTCTTGCTATTTCTATCCCGTGCTGGGCATGCTCACCATCTTCCGCTACAGCATCCAGGGCCTGGGCTACAGCAACCTCTCGATGCTCTCGGGCGTCATGGAGATGATAGCGCGCTGCGGCGTGAGCGTCTGGCTGGTGCCGGCTTTTGGCTTCACCGGCGTGTGCTTCGGCGACCCTACGGCCTGGGTGTTTGCCGACCTCTTTCTCTTCCCTGCCTTCTTCCTGCTCTACAGGCATCTGAGGAGAGGCTTTGTGGCAAGCTAAAGCAGCGGGGACGCCCTGAATGACATCGGAATACGGTTGGTGCCCATGGGTATTGGTGTAGTGGCCGGCCTGGTGCCGGCCACCAGCCCTTGGTATATGGCTTTCTCCTCATGCGTCAGTGCAATCAGCGAGAAAATCGGTTGTGCTGACGCTCGTCTCGTAGATGGAGACAGACCTGCGTCACCTGCGTAACCCGTGTCACCTGCGTAACCCGTGTCACCGACGGCTGGTGGCCGGCACAAGGCCGGCCACTACACTAATACCATAAAAACCGTATTTTCGTGATTCCGTTGGGATAATAGCCCAAGAGCCATCTAAATAGTGATTCCGTTGGGATTCGAACTTAAGGCCCAACTAAATAGTGATTCTGTTGGGATTCGAACCCAAGACCCAGCAGCGCTTTGGTTGTTGCTGTATCGATAAAATAGTGATTCCGTTGGGATTCGAAGCCACGAGCCAGCAGCGCT
>CABVDL010000054.1 GCA_902497035.1 uncultured Prevotella sp. | reverse complement strand
CAACGTACTGTGGAGCGTGCCTGTGAGTGTTGCTGTGGAGTATGAGCGCGTCATCGTAGACCTTCGCTATAGCATTCCGCTGTCGAAGGTCTATCAGTCCAATGGTAAGAATCCCGGTGGCAACGAGCGTGTACAGTGCTGGTCGATCAGTGTGGGATACAGACTTTAGGCTTATCTAAGGCTACAATACGGGGTGCGACATTATTGCCGCGCCTTTCTTGTGCCTTTTACATACATGCCACGGTCAGTCCTGCCATGACAATGCTCACCATCGACATGAGTTTGATCAGGATGTTGAGCGAGGGGCCAGAGGTGTCTTTGAACGGATCACCGACGGTATCGCCGACAATCGTAGCCTTGTGGCAGGGTGATCCTTTACCGCCGAAGCGTCCTTCCTCGACGCTCTTCTTGGCGTTGTCCCAGGCGCCACCGGCGTTAGCCATGAACACGGCGAGGGTGAAACCGGCGGCCAGTCCACCGACGAGCAGGCCGAGAACTCCCGCCACGCCGAGCACCATACCCACCACGATGGGGATGATGATGGCCAACAGCGACGGGAGGATCATCTCGTGCTGTGCAGACTTCGTGCTGATCTCGACGCAGCGGCCATAGTCCGGAGTGGCTTTGCCCTCCAGAATGCCTTTGATCTCATGGAACTGCCGGCGCACCTCGCTGACCATCTTCTCAGCGGCGCGTCCCACGGCACCCATCGTCAGACCGCAGAAGAGAAAGGCCGCCATGGCCCCGAGAAACGCTCCGACGAGGACGCGCGGATTCATCAGGTTCACTTGGAAGAAGTTCATGAAGTCGGGCATCGTCGCCCTGGCAGGGTCGAAGACCTGTCCGGCGGCATCGAGAAACTGCTGTCCGTCGGCTACAGCGCGGCTCATAGCCAGCTTGATCTCCTCGACATACGAGGCGAGCAGAGCCAGTGCGGTGAGTGCTGCGGAGCCGATGGCAAAGCCCTTACCCGTGGCGGCTGTGGTGTTGCCGAGTGCGTCGAGGGCGTCGGTGCGGTGGCGTATCTCCTCGCCGAGTCCGCTCATCTCAGCGTTTCCGCCCGCGTTGTCGGCGATAGGACCGTAGGCGTCTGTGGCGAGCGTGATGCCGAGTGTGGAGAGCATGCCCACGGCAGCGATGCCGATGCCGTAGAGTCCGAGGCTGATGCTGGAGGCGCTCATGCTCATGTCAAAGCCGTTGGCACAGAGAAAGCTCAGCATGATAGCCACCGAGATGGTGAGCACGGGCACGCAGGTAGAGATCATCCCCGTGCCGATGCCCTTGATGATCACCGTGGCGGCGCCCGTCTGACTGGCTTCGGCGATGCGTTGCGTCGGCTTATAGCTCTGCGAGGTATAGTATTCCGTGGCCTGTCCGATGATCACTCCCGCGGCGAGCCCGCTGACCACCGAGAATCCTATGCCCAGCCAGTTGTCGATTTGCAGGCAATAGAGAATGGCGAAGGTAGCCACGGCAATGAGGATGGCACTTGTGTTCGTTCCCACTCCGAGTGCATGGAGCAGGTCTTTCATCGTCGCGCCGTCTTTTGTGCGCACGAGGAAGATGCCGATGAGGCTGAGGAAGACGCCGACGGCGGCGATGAGCATCGGTGCGATGACTGCTCTGAGCTGCATGTCTCCGGCACTCATGGCAAAGGCCGTGGCGCCGAGAGCTGCCGTGGAGAGGATGCTGCCGCAATAGCTCTCATAGAGGTCAGCGCCCATGCCGGCCACGTCACCGACGTTGTCGCCCACGTTGTCGGCGATGGTTGCCGGGTTGCGCGGGTCGTCTTCGGGGATGTCAGCTTCCACCTTTCCCACGAGGTCGGCGCCGACATCAGCCGCCTTGGTGTATATGCCGCCACCGACACGTGCGAAGAGAGCCTGTGTGGAAGCGCCCATGCCGAAGGTGAGCATTGTCGTGGTGATGGTGACGAGTGCGGTATGCGGATCCACGTCGCTATAGAAAGCATGGAGAATCAGAAACCACACGGCGATGTCGAGCAGGCCGAGTCCTACGACGACGAGCCCCATGACAGCGCCGGAGCGAAACGCGATCTTCAGTCCTTTGTGCAGTCCTTCGCGTGCCGCGTTGGCCGTACGCCCACTGGCGTAGGTAGCCGTCTTCATGCCGAAGAATCCGGCAAGTCCACTGAAGAAACCGCCCGTGAGGAAGGCAAACGGCACCCACGGGTTCTGGGCATTGAAGCCGTAGGCCATGATGGCGAAGATGATGGCCAGCACGATAAACACGATGAGTACCACCCGATATTGCTGTCGCAGATAGGCCATCGCACCCCGTCGGATGTAGAGGGCGATCTCCTTCATGCGTGGTGAGCCCTCGTCTTCCTTCATCATATTTTGGAAGAACAGCCATGCCATCATCAGGGCACAGACAGAGGCCAGCGGGATGAGCCAAAAGACAACAGGTAAGTTCATAAGGCAAGACGATTGAATGGTTAGACACGAGTACGGAGCAGTTCTCATCGCGTCCGTTTACAATGGCAAATATAGGGAAAAAAGCAATATGTTGCAACTTTTAAGCAGTTAAAAATCAGTTTTTTTACATTGTTTGACCAATTGTTTTCAAGCGTTGGTAAAAGCGGACAATAAAGTAGCCTTTAATGACAGTATGCTATATATATAATAAGGTGTAGGGTGAGCAAGGCAAGTCGGTTAGTTGCAAAGAATCTTACAAAAGTAGTTCACCGTGGACTTTCATTCTAGAGAAGCCAAAAAGGCGCAAGAGGAGAGAATTCCGAGATGATGTTGTCAGAAAGCCTTTCTGTACCTATCAGAAACGCTTTCTGACCCTGTCATCACGCTGATTTCATCATGTCATCGCGCTTAGATGACAGCATCAGAAAGCCTTTCTGAGACCTACTTTCAGTGCTTAGCTTAGGACCAAAGTGGGCTTTTGTGCATTAACAACCATGGGTGTCTTTGTATCTGCTTTGTAATCAGAGAATTACGAAAAATCGCTGAAATTCGCAAAAATCGGAGCAAAGGACACCTTGGTGCAAAAGAACGCCAGGAAATGGGCGGAAAAATGTCAGTTATCCCAACAAAGTTATTTCAGGATAAACTTCTCGACCACATGCGCCACGCCGTCTTCCTCGTTGCTGTAGGTGATGTAGTCGGCGGTGTCCTGAATGTCTTTCGGTGCGTTGGCCATAGCGACGCCGAGTCCCGCGAAGCGTATCATGCTCTGGTCGTTGTAGCCGTCACCGCAGGCGATGACCTCCTCGCGACGGATGCCGGTCAACTCAAAGAGACGCTCCAGCGAGTGAGCCTTGTCGATGCCGGGCGGCACACATTCCAGGAAGAAACCGGCTGAGCGGTAGACATCCATCACGCCTTTGAACGTCCCGGCCAGTTGCAGCTCAAGCTCATGCAGCGGAGTTGGGTCGCCAACGACCAGACATTTGTTGATAGGGTAGCGGATCTGATGGATGAAGTCGGCGTATTCCTCCACGGGCATCTTGTTGATAAACGCCTCGTGAAGGACATATTTGTTGGCCTTCTTCGTTGCCGCGATCTTCTCATCCTGGTAGGTGAGCATCTCCATGCCGTGCTTCTTGACCGCCTCGTAGAGTGGAGGGACGGCCTCAGGGTTCAAGGGTTGGTCAAAGACCACCTTGCCCGTAGCGCAGTCAGTGATGCGTCCGCCGTTGAAGGCAAGGATAAATCCCCGGTAAGTCTTCAGGTCGAGTTCCTCAGCGAGTGCCGTGATGCCGTAAGTGGGTCGTCCCGATGCGAGTACGATGCGCACGCCCTGCTGTTCAGCTTTCAGCAGTGCGTCGCGTGTGCGGGGCGTCATCTCTTTCTTACTATTTGTCAGTGTGCCGTCGAGATCGAGCACGATCATCTTGTAATCCATGTGTGTATAAATATGTGTTGTGGCGAAATCTGTTGTTCCGTCTGTTCTATTCTCTCATTTCGCAAAGTTACGCTTTTCTGCTGATACCGTGAAATGCAAGCGTGAAAATATTGGTGTCGCCCCCATATTTATGCTATTCTTGCATCATATCTGTACTTCCGTGGACCTATAAATGCCAGATATGTAACATATGTGTACCTATTCTGTAACATGGTTGCAGGCTGTTTCGTTGGGAAAAACTTAATTTTGCAGTGTCATTCCTAATAACGATCAATACCAGGTAGTCATACCTACATCAATTATTATACATTTAAAACTAAACGAACCATGCGTAAATCTATCTTATGCAAAATTGCCCTAATAGCATGTTTGCTGTTTCCGGCGATCGGCGTATTGCAAGGCTCAGCCCTCTACGCCAAGATTGTGAAGGGCACGGTCAAGTCAGCCACTGATGGCGAGCCGCTCACGGGAGCGACGGTCAAGGTCGTCGGCGCGCAGACAGGTACTGTGACGGATCTCGACGGACACTTCTCCTTGGAGGCCAATGACGGTCAGACGCTTCTCGTGTCCTACATTGGTTTTGTGCAGCAAAAAGTGAAGGTGGCAGGCAACAACCTTACCATTCAGCTTGCCGAAGAGGCCAACTCGCTCAACGATGTCGTGGTCATCGGATACGGCGTACAGAAGAAAAAACTCGTCACCGGTGCCACCCTTCAGGTCAAGGGCGACGACGTGGCCAAGCTCAACACCACCAATCCTCTGCAGGCACTGCAAGGTCAGACCCCCGGCATGACCATCATCTCGCAGTCGGGACAGCCCGGTGAGGGACTCAAGGTCAACATCCGTGGTATCGGCACCACCGGTTCCTCTTCTCCTCTTTATATTATAGACGGCATCCGCGGTGACATCGCTACGCTCAATCCTGCCGACATCGAGAGCATCGACGTGTTGAAGGACGCTGCCTCTGCCGCCATTTATGGTTCGCAGTCGGCCAACGGTGTGGTGCTCGTCACCACGAAGAGCGGTAAGAATGGCCGCGCTGTGGTCAGCTTCGACGCTTACAAGGGTTGGCAGAAACCCATCCACAAGGTGAAGATGCTCAATGCCCAGCAGTATATGACCATCATGGACGAGCAGAATATCAATTCCGGCGGTCAGGCCTACGACTGGAAGAGCTACTATACGCAGAAAGACGCCGACGGCAACGTCACCACGTGGGGCATCACAGATCCGACGACCGGACAGATCTACGACACCGACTGGGTGGACCAGATGTTCAAGGACAACGCGCAAACCGAGAGCTATACCCTCGGCATCACCGGCGGCAGTGGTCGTGGCAACTACGCTATGAGCCTGGGATATATGAACCAGGAAGGTATCGTCGGCGGCAAGGATGTCTCTTACTACGGCCGCTACAACTTCCGTGTCAACTCCGAGTACAATGTCATCGACAATTTCCTCAAGGTCGGCGAGCAGGTCTCCTTTATCTATTATAAGAAGCGCGGACTCAACGTCGGCAACCAATACAACAACTCATTGCGCGCCGCCTTCGGCACCTCGCCATTGGCACCGGTCTACAGCGACAATGGCGTGTATGGCAGTCCCTACAACGACACCACCAACAGCCCGTGGTACAATGCCGACGGCAACCCTTACGGCGTGATGATGGTCAGCAACATCAACAAGTCGCAAAACGCCACCTTTACGGGCAATGTCTTCGCTGAGTTCCAGTTCATCAAGAATCTGAAGTTCCGCTCTACGCTCGGCGTGAAGTACGACTCCAACGACTACCGCGGTTTCAACCCGCTCTATCATTTCTCGGTCTACAGCTACAACGACACGCGCACGTCGGCCAACCAGAGCAAGAGCGATGGTTTTGGCATCACTTGGACCAACACCCTGACCTACAACTGGATGCTTGGCAAGCATTTCTTCGACGCTATGCTCGGCACTGAGGCCTACCGCACCAATGGCAGCAGCCTCTATGCCGCCAACGGTTCCCTGCGTGAGGGCTTCGACACCTGGCCGTATGCCTGGGTGAGCAACGGCACCGCCAAGTCGCAGGAGGAAGGACTCAGCGCCAGCGGGTCGCCTTGGGACGAAGAGCGCATGGTGAGCTACTTCGGCCGTCTGTCGTGGAACTACAAAGAGACTTACATGGCTACGGCCACACTGCGCTGCGACGGTTCCAGCCGCTTTGCCCGCGGTCACCGTTTCGGCTGGTTCCCCTCGGTGAGTGCCGGATGGGTGATGAGCAACGAAAAGTTCTGGAAGCCGCTGGCAAAGGTCGTCGACTACTTCAAACTGCGCGGCAGCTGGGGACAGGTCGGTAACCAAAACATTGGTAACTACATGTATACCGCACCTGTATCCTTCAACAATGTCTACTACAACTTTGGTACGACGAAAGGCTCCGCTGCCGACCAGTGGGGTGCCCGCGTGACGCGTCTGGCCAACGAAAACATCACTTGGGAGACCTCTGAACAGACCGACTTCGGTTTCGATGCCCGTGTGCTCGGTAAGCTCAACGTCAATTTTGACTGGTACTACAAAACCACGAAGGACTGGCTCGTGCAGCCGCCTATCCTCGCCACGGCAGGAACAGGTGCACCATATATTAATGGTGGTGACGTGAAAAACATCGGCGTTGAGGTAGGTCTCGGTTGGAACGACCGCATCGGCCGCGACTTCAACTATTTCGTCAACGTCAATGGTGCCTACAACCACAACAAGGTGGGCAACATCCCCAACGAGGACGGCATCATCCACGGACAGACCAATCAGCTCTACGACAACTCCTCGGAGTTCTATCGCGCCAGCAACGGCGAGCCCATCGGATATTTCTGGGGCTACAAGACTGCCGGCATCTTCCAGAACGAGCAGGAGATCAAAGACTGGATCGCCAACGGCAATGGTGTGCTGCAGGCTGATCCCAAGCCTGGCGACGTGAAATACTACGACATCAACCACGACGGCAAGATCAACGATGCCGATAAGGTCAACCTCGGCAACGGTATGCCGGACTTCACCTTCGGCTTCTCGCTGGGCTTCGACTACAAAGGCTTCGACTTCTCCGTGACCGCCAACGGCGAGACCGGCAACAAGATCGTGCAGAGCTATCGCAACGTGGGTGCCACCACGGCCAACTACACGACAGAGATCCTCGACCGCTGGACCGGTGAGGGCACGAGCAACAAGATCCCGCGCGTGACCAACACCAACATCAACTATCAGTTCTCTGATCTCTTCATTCACGACGGCAAGTTCCTCCGCATCAGCAACATCACGCTGGGCTACGACTTTGCCAAGCTCATCCATACGCCTTACATCTCGCAGGCGCGCCTCTATTTCCAGGTGCAGAATGCCTTCACCTTCACGCACTACAACGGCATGGATTCCGAGGTGGGCTACGGTATGGACGGATGGGTCAGCGGTGTGGATCTGGGCTACTACCCACGGCCACGCACCTGTCTGGTCGGTATCAATCTCAAGTTCTAATACCTTTAATCTCAGAAGACAATGAAAACCAAGATATTCACCATCGCCGCCACGGCACTGCTCGCCTTGGGCATGACCTCCTGCGGCAATGATTTCCTCGATGTCTCGTCAAAGACAGAGACGTCGACGGGCAACTACTATAAGAACCAGAGCGACGCCGACCGTGCCCTCATCGGTTGCTACGACGGTTGGCAGGGCACCGTGTCACTCGGTCCGACCTTTACCTTCCAGATGGCAGCAGAGTATATGAGCGACGAGTGCTTCGGCGGTACGGGTGCCAACGACGCGCGCAACTCTCAGGTCATCGACCGTTTCGACATTAGCCAGGACGCTTCGCAGACCAACATCTACAACGATCTGTGGGAATACTACTACAAGGCGATCTACAACTGCAACGAGCTCTTGCTCAAGACCGAGGGCACGCCGTGGACCTCCGACGCCGTCAAGGGCCGCATCCTCGGCGAGACACGTGCCATCCGTGCACTGTGCTATTTCGATATGGTGCGCATGTTCGAGCATATCCCCTTGCTCACCACGCCTACCGACGAGAATGTTCCTCAGGCCGATCCCGACAGTGTCTATGCGCTCATCGTCAACGATCTGACCTACGCCGCCGACAACATTCCGGCCAACGCTTACCCCAAGAGTCAGGCTGCTGCCAACGATGGCCGCATCACCAAGTATGCCGCTGAGGCCATGCTCGCCCGTGTCTATCTCTTCTACGACGGCGTTTACAACAACAACGAGCGCAAGGAGATGCCCGGCGGACTGACTGCCTCTAAGGCTTTGGCCGGTTTGGAGGATGTCATCGGGAGCGGCGAGTACAGCCTCGTGCCGCAGTTCAAGAACCTCTGGCCCGCTGCCAGCGACAACTGGGTGCAGGACGCTGCCGGCAACTGGACCAACGACTCGACCTATGCCGGCGACGGCAACAGCGAGACGGTGCTGAGCATGAAGTTCAACTATACCGGTGACTACAACGGCAACAATGCCGGCAACCGCTCCATCGTGATGTTTGGCATGCGTACCGGCGGCACGATCTGTGTGCCCTACGGCCAAGGCTGGGGCGGCGCCACGGTGACCACAGCCACATGGAACGACTTCGCCACCGGCGACAGCCGGCAGAGTGCTTCCATCATCAACATGGCCCAGGAAGGCATCACGCAGCTCGATGCCTGGAAAAAGGTGGCCTCTGACCAGCGCGAATACACTGGTTTTACCATTAAGAAATACACGCCACGATCTAAGTGGACCAAGGGCACTGACGGCTCCTGGTCGATGACACACTACTATCAGGGCCTCATGGCGGGAGACTTCCAGATCTCCCAGCCCCAGGACTACGTGCTCATGCGCTACGCCGACGTGTTGCTGATGGCTGCAGAACTCGGCTCGCCGAAGGCTCAAACCTATTTCAATGAGGTGCGCAAACGTGCCTTCACGCAGAGCGACGGCACGATCAGCAATGGCTATCGAGAGCTGCCTGCCACGGAGAGCAACATCCTCAAAGAGCGCAAGCTCGAGTTCGTCGGTGAGGGCATCCGCTATTGGGATCTGCTGCGCCAAGGCATCGACGTGGCTGCCAACACCATTGCCGCCAGTGGAGAGAAAGTCGTCTCCGGCGGCAGAGAAGAGACGGTGACCATCAAAGCCGATAACATCAAGAGCAAACGCGGCTTCTGCCAGATTCCGCTCACGCAGATCCAGCGCTCCAACAACCTGCTCAAGCAGAATGCCGGATGGTAATCCTCGGGCAGCAAACATTTTCCTTTCACCATCAACAAAGAATGGACTAAATAGAAAACTCATTATGAAAATCAATCATTATATCTATGCCTTAGCAGGGGCGGCGCTCATGCTCTTCGGCATGGCAGCGTGCTCGCCCGATGACTACGACCTCGGCGACAAGGATGTCACGTCGGCTGATCTTGTCGAAGGACAGGCTTATAGCATCACCCACGATGATCAGAACCCCAATATCGTGTATTTGAAGAGTCAGATGGCCGACCGCTATCAGGTCAACTGGATTGAGCCGCAAGGCCGGTCTCAGGAGAAAGAGGTCACGCTGAAGATTCCGTTTCCCGGCACCTACGACGTGCTCTTCGGTGTGAACACACGCGGCGGCTATGTCTACGGCGACACTGCTCACTTCACCGTCGATGAGTTCTGTGCCGACTTTGTCAACAACGAACTCTACACCATGCTCACCGGTGGTGTCGGACAGAGCAAGACGTGGATTCCCGACAACGGAAACTATGGGCTCTGCTCGGGCGAGATATCCTATGGCGACCCCTCGGCCACCAATGCTGAGTGGAACAACTTCACGAGCAACTGGGATCCTGCTGCCAACCACGAGGATGAGTCGGGCAACTTCATGAAGAGTTCCATCACCTTCGACTTGAAGGATGGTGCCAACGTGCAGAGTGTGACTTACGATCCCAGTGGCGTTGCCAAGGCTCAGTCCGGTACTTATCTGCTCGATCTCGACAATCACAAGCTCAACCTGACCGACGTTCCTTTGCTTCACTCACCCAAATGGGATGACCGTCAGGACGCCGTCGGATGGCAAAAAGACATCCATATCGTCACGCTGACCAACAACCAGCTGCGTCTCGCCATCCTTCGCAACCCTGACACCTCCGGCGAGGGCAAGTGGTGGCTCTGCTTCAACTTCGTATCGAAAGACTATGCCGACCACTACGAGGCTCCTGAGGTGGAGGTCTTCCCAACCATGGAAGACGGTTGGATGGACTTCGTGGAACCGAAGAACGACCGCATCATCACCTACAAGCTCACCGGCTTTGACTGGTACACCAAGGACGGAAAGGCCAAGGGCGTGACCGCCTTCGACGCTATCGACAACCTTGAGGATGTCACCATCGTAATGAACAGCAGCAACCACAGCTACACGTTCACCGCTCCCGACGGCAACGAGACCAAGGGCAGCTACACGCTGAGCAAGGAAGGCGTCTACACCTTCACGCCCGCGCTGCCCACCTTTGCCATCAGCAAGGACGGACGCGCCGTGATGACCACCAACGAAAGCAGTCTGCGTATCCTCGGATTCAGCCAGGAGACCAACTGCAATCCGCAGACCGGCGGACTGGACAATATCGTGTGGGGAGCACGGGAGTACGACGATCAGGGTAAGTTCTATCAGTACATGGGCTATCAGTGGACTGTCGTGCGCGCCGGTGTGGCCAAGACCTACAAAGGTGGTCTGCACCTCTTTGACGCGGGTTGGACCTTCCAGCAGAGCGACGACGTCTTTGTCAAAGACGGCTCTGACGGTACCTATACCTTCACCATCAACGGCAGTTGCAACAATGTCTATGGTGTCTATCTCGATATAGAGAAACTGCTCGGTGACCATCCTAACTGCGACATCGTGGTGAAGAGCATTCAGGCCGACGGCAAGGACGTTGCCTTCGACGACGCTGCCATTGACCGGGGAGTCGGTGACAAGGAATCTACGGCACGTCGCTATATCGTCAATCCTTGGGGAGCCTCGGCAGGACTTGCCGCTCAATGCAGCTTCTCCAAGACGTTCTCGGTGACAGTAGACGTGAAGATGGACACTGGCGCGCCGTTTGTCAAACCAGACAATGCCAAAGCGCATCATCGTGCCACACGTGGTTCACACAAATAAGGACCGCTCTGTTTTTTATAGATATTGGATTTAGGCTTCATTCATCAAGTTCGGGAGGACAAAGACGACGTGAGTCGTCGGTCCTCCACAGCTTGAGGAACAGCTGACGGTCCAGCATCAATTGATAGTGTTACTATAAAGCAAGTTATTATGAAACTGAAATATTTTCCCGGACTGATGATGATGGCCACCTCACTGCTGGCCTCTTCGCTCATCATCACTTCCTGTTCCGACGATGACAACTACTCGGTGTCGACCACGCCGATCGTCACCTCCATCACCACGGGCGACGCCGCTGTGACGGCCGTCAGCGCTGCCATCGATGGCACCGTCGATGATCTCTCCTCTGCCGATCCGTCGAGTTATGAGGTCGGCGTGATGTATTCCACTGCCGACGATCCCACCGCCGGCGGCACCAAGGTGCGCGGCTCTCTGTCGGCCGACACCATCCGAGCCAGTCTCAGTGGTCTCCACACCGGCACTACCTACCACTATGCCACCTATGTCTGCCTGCAGAACAAGGTATATAAATATGGTGAGGTGAAGACCTTTGTCGCTACGGATGCCAAAGCCGAGACACTCGACGCCACTGACATCAGCTACACCAAGGCTACCTTCTCAGCCTCTTTTTCCGGACTCGAAGGCCTCGGCACGGTGGAGAAAGGCATGAAGATAGGGATGAGCAAAGATCTGCTCTCCGATGCGCGCGACTTTGATCTCACCACAGTGGGTGGGCTGCTGCCCGGCACCACCTATTATTATAAGGCTTTCGTCAAAGTCGGCGACGGATATGTATACGGTCCCGTGAAGCAACTCACCACCAAGACGCAGACCATGGAATATGTCGATCTCGGACTCAGCGTCACGTGGGCGAAGTGCAACATTGGCGCGGAGAGCGAGGAAGGTGTGGGCGCTTACTTCGGCTACGGCGACAAGACGGCCGAACAGTATTCCAAGGACAACGCTGACTATTCCACCGGTGACATTGCCAACACGGAACTCGACCTCACCAACAACCTCGACATCGACGGATCGTTCCCGTTCTATTCCCAGATGCCGACACTCGACCAGGTCAAGGAACTCATCGAGAAGACCAAGAAAACCTTCGACACCGTCAATGGCGTGAAGGGCATCCGCTTCACTGCCGCCAACGGCAACTCCATCTTCCTGCCATATACCGGTTACCGCGACGGCAAGGAGATCATCAACGACGGCAAGGCTTTCTATTGGACCGGAACCGCCAGTAAGGTCGACGGCAACTATGCCAACACGCTGACCTTCGACGGCAACGGTATCGTGAAGAACGGTAACTCGCTGCGCCACTACGGCGTCTGCCTGCGTACCGTGCGCCCATAATCAGAGCTGAAGCCTAACGGATCGGGCAAGCTCGCCATCGGCGACTTGGAGAACAATGGCCGCATACGTATCGAGATCTACAACGAGTACGGCACCACCAAGGGCAATTCCATCATCGACCCATCGTCGATACGTTTCAGCAAAGCCATGGCGGTCACCTTCAAGATCAGTGGTCTCGACGGCAACTACAAGAGTGGTGCCGCTAAGGAAAACATAGCCGGACTGGAGTATGCCGACGCTTCCTGGGATCCTTCCCACTGGTCGGCACTCACTGGCGACAAGTACGATGCACGCATCACGGGCGACGGCACCTACACCGTTTGGATGGAGACAGGCGGTACGACCGCCGACGGCGCCGTGGTCTTCTGTATCGACATCAACAATCTCGATAAAGATCTCGTCGACGCTTCCAAGGTGAAAGCCGAGATCGTGAACATCTCGCTCGACCCTGATCCCGCCTTCAGCATGGATTACTCCAAGACGGAGTTTGTCAACAAAGACGGCAACGGCACCGACGGACGCAACGAGTACGGCAATACCAAGAAGAATGGCGTGGACGCTTCAAGCCTCCACTTCGCCGGCAACATGATCGTCAACTTCACGATCAAGGGCATCGACGGCAACCTCAAGGCCGGAGCCGCCAAGAGCTACAAGACAGAACTGAGCTATGCCGACGCCGACTGGAATCCTTCTTACTGGGGTGGCAGCAGCTTCGGACGCACCACAGTCAAGGGCGACGGCACCTATTCTGTCTTTGCTACGTTGCCGGGCGAGTGCCAAGGTGCTGTTGTCTGGACGATCGAACTCTATAACCTTTGGAAAGATCTTGTGGATCCCGCAAAGGTGAAGGTCACGATCAACAGCGTGGAGACACCCGGAAAGATTCATTAATCTCTGAAACTGAATACTATGGAATGGGCTGGTGCGTTTCCATGACAACCAGTCCATTCACTTACAAAGAATAGGATTGTTAGATTTGAACTGTATGAAGAAACTCTATCTCGCCCTGCTTCTCGCAGGCTCTCTCACCACTGCCTTCGCTCAGGATCATCCCGGCATGAAGGCGATGGATCTCACCGCCGCACAGATGGCGCATTATATGGCTCCCGGATGGAACCTCGGCAACACATTGGAGACCGGCAGCAGTGCCAACAACTTCACCAATAACGCCGGCGTGGCTTCTGAAACCTCGTGGCAACCGACAAAGACCACGCAGAAGATTCTCAACGCCGTCAAGGCGAAAGGCTTCAAAAGCGTGCGCATCCCCTGCGCGTGGGTGATGGGACATATAGCGGACAAGGCTGCGATGACCATCGACCCGGCGTGGATGAACCGTGTCAAGGAGATCATCGACTACTGCATCAACGCCGGACTCTATGTCGTCATCAACGACCATTGGGACGGCGGTTGGCTGGAGTACGACGGATTCACCACCGGAGCCGATGTCAGTGCCAAGAAGGAACAGCTCAGAAAACTGTGGACCAACATTGCCAATGCGCTCAAGGACTATGACGAGCGCGTGATCTTTGCAGGTCTCAACGAGCCGGGCGTGGGTGGAGCAAGCCCCGATGCCAAGGGCTCGCTGATGCTGGGCAACCAGTGGGATCCCTCAGACGCTGACCTCACGAAGTTCACCGAGCGGCTCATCGACTACGAGAATGTCTTTGTCGACGCTGTCAGAGCGACGGGTGGCAACAACGCCAAGCGTGTGCTCGTGGTGCAGGGACCGATGACAACCATCAGCTATACGGTGAAGCACTTCGATGCCAGCCGCATCAACGACACGGCCAAAGACCGGCTGATGGTAGAGATCCACTGCTATGAGCCGTATAACTTCTGTCAGAACAAGGATGCTGCGTCGGCCTATTACTATTGGGTGGGACACGGACCGAAGCGGGCTACTAAGATCTCCAACACGCGGGACGAGCAGACTATCAAGGATAATTTTGCCAGTCTCAACGCTGCCTTTGTCGACAAGGGCTACCCCGTCATCCTCGGAGAGTACGGTGCCATCCGTCGTACCTTGTCAGCTTCGGAGGGCACGCAGGCCAAGCACGACGAGAGCCGACAATACTGGTATCAGCTGATTACCACTGAGGCTATGCAGGACGGTGTCATCCCCTTTGTGTGGGACACCAATGCTACGGGTTCCAACACGATGACGATTGTCAATCGTCGCGACGGCTCAGTCTATGATCAGTACGATCTGAACGGCATCACAGCAGGCGTCAGTGAGGCAAAGGAAGACTACGAGAGCACTTATCCGGCACCGCCCACTACGGCCATCAGCCTCGTCTCTGCTGAGAAAAGCAGCGAGGACAACGTCTATGACCTCTGTGGCCGTGTGGTCAAGACGCATGTGAGCGACATTCGCCGGGCCGGCCTGCCGAGGGGCATCTATGTGTTTCAAGGTAAGAAATATGTCAAGGACTGAAAAGAAAGTTCTTTAAGAATCTCAAAAGCAAACTTATCACTATATTATCATGCACTTTAATCACAAATACCTGATAGCCGCCTTGATGCTGCTCTCCAGTATGGGATTGGCCGCAGCGTCGTTTACGCGCAGCGGCAACTTCATCACTGTGGAGGTGGCTCATCCCGGTCCCAACGATCCGCAATGGGTGCGCCTGCAGGTCATCGGCAAGAAAATCATACGCGTGGAAGCTACCCGTGAGAAGACATTCCCCGAGAAGCAGAGTCTCATCATCGTGAAGCAGCCGAAGCCTACCTTTAATTATTCGGTATCGGAGGACAGCCGCGACGTGAAGATCAACACATCGGCGGTCGTGGCGAAAGTCGACAAGCAAACGGGACTCGTACGCTTCTATGACGAGAACGGCAAACAGATTCTCGCTGAGGACGCCGGTGGCAAACAGCTATTTCCCTATACGGTGCCTGAGCGAGAGATAGGCGTGGACAGTCATCTCACCGATGCGCAGAAGCATGGATGGACGTGGCTGTTGCGCTTCGCCGACAATAAGGACGAGGCGCTCTATGGACTCGGGCAGCACCAGGCCAATGAGCTGAACATGAAAGGGCTGAACGAGGAGCTCTATCAGTACAATACCAAGGTCAGCGTGCCCTTTGTGGTGAGCAACAAAGGATATGGCATCCTGTGGGATTCCTACAGCTATTGCCGCTTCGGAAACCCTGGTGAGAACTTGCCGCTGAACCGTGCTTTCCGTCTCTACGATAAGAACGGAGTGGCTGGAAACCTCACCGGCACCTACACCGACCGCGACGGCAAGACCATCACACGCGCTGAGGACAGCATCTGCTACGAGGTGAGCCTGCCGGCTCTGGCGCTGAAGCGCAACAGCGACGGCGACGTGAGTCATCTGCCTGCCGGTTTCAAACTCAACGGCGCCCATGTGACCTATGAGGGATACCTGGAGGCTCCCGTTGACAACGACTATCATTTCAATCTCTACTACGCCGGATATACCAAGGTATATGTCGGCGGCAAGGAGGTGGTGCCCGAACATTGGCGTCAGGCATGGAACCCGAATGCGTGCCGCTTCAACGTTGCGATGAAGGCCGGACAGAAGGTGAAGTTGCTTATCGACTGGTTGCCAGACGGCGACGTGTCGTATTGCGCGCTGAGAGTGGCGCCTCCACGTAGTGAGGAACGGCAGCAACAGTTGACTGTGTGGAGTGAGATGGCCAAGGATCTTGACTACTATTTCATTGCCGGCAATACCACCGATGAGGTCATCCACGGCTATCGCACACTGACCGGCAAGGCGCAGGTGCTGCCTAAATGGGCGTTGGGCTTCTGGCAGAGCCGCGAACGCTACAAGACCAGCGGCGACATCGAGCAGACGCTCGCGGAGTTCCGCCGCCGCCATATCCCCGTCGACAACATTGTGCAGGACTGGAACTACTGGGCCGACGACCAGTGGGGCAGCCATCAGTTCGAGGCTTCGCGCTATCCCAACCCGCAGGCTATGCTCGACAGCGTGCATCAGATGCACGGTCGCTTTATGATTTCGGTGTGGCCAAAGTTCTATCCCAATACAACAAACTACAAAGAGCTCGATGCCCACGGCTGGATGTATCACCAGAGTATCGCCGATTCCATACGCGACTGGGTGGGCCCCGGCTATATGAACTCGTTCTACGATGCCTATGCCGACGGCGCCCGCAAGATGTTCTGGCGGCAGATGGACGAGAATCTCTACTCGAAATATCACTTCGGTATCGATGCCTGGTGGATGGATGCCTCGGAGCCTAATGTGCGCGACTGCACGCCGATGTGGTATCGCAAGGCGCTCAGCGGACCGACAGCCTTGGGCTCATCGACCGAGTACTTCAACGCTTATTCGCTTGTCAACGCCGACGCCATCTACAACGGACAGCGGGAGGTGAACCCCAACCAGCGTGTCTTCCTGCTCACCCGCAGTGGTTTTGCCGGTGAACAGCGCTATTCCACAGCTACGTGGAGCGGTGACATCGGCACACGATGGGAAGATATGCGGGCGCAGATGACGGCAGGACTGAACTATAACCTGGCCGGACTGCCCTTC
>CABVDL010000053.1 GCA_902497035.1 uncultured Prevotella sp. | reverse complement strand
AGCCTTGGCTGCATATTGCTTTTTCCCAAAGAAGCCCTCCATTGCCGTTGAACGTTCCATTGACCGTCAACTTACTCTGTTCTAAATTCATCGAACTCACGTTATTTATATAAGACTCTGGTATCACTCCCACCACGTTGTTGGCCCGGGCAATCTGCAGTGCCCTCAGGAAGATGTTGATGCAGGCGAGATGGTAGCTTGGGTCGAGCTCAAACTGGCCTCCGTCGTTGTAAACCTGCTTCTTTATCTCGCGGTTGAGGTTGCCTATGCCGCTTTCCTGCCACGTCCTGGCATCCTTGAACTCCGGGAAGAAAGTGCCTGCGTAGAACATGCGCTGCGACTCGAAGAGCAGATGATTGCCCTTGGCCGAGTAGTGGTGCAGTATGTATTGGGCATGCCGGTGATAATTGACAAGGAACTGGGTGAGAAACGCCGGTGTGAAGCACTTGGCGTTGATAAAGAGCGTAAACTGTAAGACTTGGTCCTGCAGCCGGTGGCTCACCTCCAAGGGTCGCCAGGCAAAGCGCGCGTTCTCCACGGCTTCGTCCTTGGGCATGGCGGTGTTCATCTCAAACTGTTCCGCGGTCACATCCACGCAGGGGTTCTTTCTTATCCAGTCCATGTACTGCAGCGTCCACTCCCTGGCATACTTCTCGTCGCCGGTGACGCGCCAAGCTTTGCCCATTGGCACGAACCACTGATGGCGGTGCAGCTGCCAGCGCACTTCGTTATCTTTCTGGGGCCAGTAGCGCCAGTTGATGTCCTTTCCGTAATTGAGCGGCTTGTAGCCCTTGTGCGCGAAGAATACGTGGTCGAGCGCGTCGTCCGCCATCTTGCGGTCGTTGTCGCTCAGGGTGACGTGGTTTAAGTCGATGTCGATGTTTTTCACGCTTGTCCGCTGCCGGTAATATTCGAGCAAGGCAACGGCAGCTTTCGAGGTGTCGCCTTTGACGCATGCCGCCTTTACCTTTTCAAGACCGGGACGGTTGAGGTCAAGCATCGAGAACGCTTGTCTGTTGATGGCAACATCGTCGGCGGCTCTTGCCCCAACAACCATCAGCATGGCAAATAATGAGAAAATGGCTTTTGAGATGTTCATATAAAAAATGATTTTGAATTGTTTTTTGTTTTGGTTGCGCAAAGTTACATAATATCGTCTACAGGAGTATTTCCTCCTGTCTTTTAGGCTTTTGATTTTGTTGAAATGACGTGTGCGTCTGCTTTTTTGCACAAATACAAAAGTGGAAAATACATGATTGAAAGGGCGCTTTGTATAAAAGCCGTAATTTTGTCGGCGAACAGAAATTTTATTTCAAACTAATTTTAAAACGTATGAAAACTGCAATTTACTCATTATTTGTTTTTATGATGCTTTTTTCGCCAGCTTTGGTAAAAGCACAGGAAACCATTGATTTCACCAAGCAGGGATGGACCAACGGTGACACCCTTACACTGAAGGGGGTGCCAGGAAATACGGTGGATTTAAGTTTCGAATGTACTGCCGGCAGAAATACCTCAGGATTTAAGGGGCTGCCGACGTATTTTGAGCCGGATGGCGATAAAATCACAAAGTCGTGTGTACGTCTTTTCGGGCGCTGCAACATTATTATAAATGCACACCCGGGCAAGGCAATAACCAAGTTAGAATTTACATTTGTTAACAAGAACCCGGTAAGGATAAGCGAAAATAAGAACACTGGTGTGAAGTCGCCTAACTGGACGGTCACAGTTGATCCGAAAGATGACCGTCCGGCTACCGATGACAATTATAAGCTGCCCGGATGGGATTTCAGCAATAATAAAACTTGGACGAGCAGCCCAAGCTCTACGCAGGTTATATTCGGCAAGGCACCCGGAGGTGGACAGATTGACGTGGCCTCTATCGTAGTCTATACCAAGGATATAGATTACAGCCAGAAATCAATCACGCTGAAGGCACAAAACGGAAGTGGATACTGGGCAACGTTCAGCAGCGGTCAGGCAACGTTTTTCCCTACTGGTGTCAACGTAAATACGGTAGCTGTTGACAATGGTACACTCAAGCTTTCAGCATTGTCAGAGGATGAGGCCACCATAGACAGTAAGGCTGTGGAAGGCTGCTTTGTTCCGGCTAACACCGGCGTACTCGTAAATGCTGACAAATCCACTATCAGCTATTACGAAGTCTATGGAAAGACCATTGAGGACCTGGCTGGCAACAACATGCTCCATCCGGCCTCAGATAAAGAGACGATGAATGGCGATTACTGCTTCTACAAGCTCGCCTACGACGATGCCGACAAAAAGACTGATCTCGGCTTCTACTGGGGTGCCGACGACGGCGCGAAATTCGATGCAAAGGAAGGAGGTGCATACCTTGCCGTACCCAAGACGGCATCGGCAAAGCGCGTGTTCCTTCTTGACGGCAACACTACCGGCATCAATGCCATCAATAATAATAAGGTACGCGCCAACAACATCTATTACAACCTGAGCGGCCAGCGCGTCGATGCAAGTTATAAGGGTGTGGTGATTGTAAACGGTAAGAAATTCATCAACAAGTAATCTTTAAACTGACAAGGCATCATGAAAAAAAGATATGTTCAACCGATGGTAAGGAATAGGGCCATAGGAGCCGAAAGCATCATGCAGTATTCTACCCCCGGGCTTTACGGCCGCACGCCAAACAAAGACACGAAAGACAACAGTTATGCCAAGCCTATGAACGCCTGGGACTCCTGCTGGGAATAGGACATTAAACCCATACTCCGCAAACTTGCGCCCCGAGCAAGCCATATCCTGCTTGGGGCGTACGCTTTTTCTAGAAACGCTATCTAAGAACGATAGTATAATTTTGTATAGAAGAATAGAAAACAATAGAAACAACAATTCCTAAAAATTATGAAAACATCAATTTATTCGTTACTCATCTTTGTGATGTCACTGGTTCCAAGTCTTTCGGACGCTCAGACAAAGGAAGTGATAAATTTGACAGCCCAAGGTTGGGAGCAAGGTACAGAGCTCCTCAACAAGACCGTCGAAGGCAAGGGATGCACGGTTTCCTTCACCAACAAGGGCGGCAAGATGGGTGTGCCGGCTTATAGTGGCAGCTGGGTGTCCATTTTCTCCCGCAACAATCTTACCGTCACGTCTAAGGGTAAAACGATAAAAAGCATTGAGTTCGTTTACGGCAAAGGCAAACCCCGCACAAAGGTGCTGGACAACGGTGACAACGACATCAACTACAAGTTCAACACCGGCGACTACGACGAGCCGACACGTACCTGGACTGGCGAGGCAACAGCCGTGACGCTCACCAAGAAGCCTGGACGCGGCGAGATAGATGTCGTGAGAATGACAGTCACCTACGCCGAATAATTCTACAAACAGAAGATGACAGACAGATTTACGGTCAATATGCTGATGGGCTGCGGGACACTGATGTCTCTGTCGGCTGCAGCCCAAAAGCCCAACATCATATACATCATGACCGACCAGCATGTCGCTACCGCGCTGAGCTGTGCCGGCAATGCGGACGTGCGCACACCCAACATCGACAGGATTGCCAGTCACGGCATACGCTTCGACAATGCCTATTGTGCCTTTCCGTTGAGCGGGCCGTCGCGCGCCGCAATGTTTACGGGCTACACGCCGTCAGAGATTGGCATGGAGGAGAACGGGAACCCAATGCCCGACTCCATCAAGGGCAGAACCCTCGGCACATTGATGAGAGACGCTGGCTACGACTGCGCCTATTCCGGCAAGTGGCATATCCCCACCAACTCGCTGCCGGGCAAGGAAGCCTTCGGATTTAGAAATCTGCACGGCCATGACGACAACGGACTTGCCGGGGCCGCGGTGGACTATCTGCGAGACAGAGATGCCTCGAAGCCTTTCTTCCTCGTAGCCTCATTCAACAATCCTCATGGGATATGCGAATATGCCCGTCATCAGAATCCGCCTGCGGCGAAGATTAGCGAGCCGTCTGTCGGCGACTGTCCCCAGCTGCCTGCCAATTTCTATCCCAATCCCTACGACGCCTCGGTGTTGGGCTACGAGAAGACGAAGAGCCAGCTGCTCTATCCCACGTGGGACTATACGCCTGACGACTGGCGGCGGTATCTCAATGCCTACTATCGACTGATTGAGGCCGTTGATGCCGAGATAGGCAAGATTGTTGACGAAATAGACCGTCAGAAGCTATGGCGCAACACCGTTGTCATCTTCACCGCTGACCATGGCGACGGCGCTGCGCAGCACCAGTGGAATCAGAAAACGGCCCTCTATGAGAGCATTGCCAACATACCGTTGATTGTCTGCCTGCCCGGTGGAAAGCAAAAAGGCACTGTCAGTCATCAGCTCGTCAACAACGGCGAGGATTTCATGCCCACCATTTGCCGGACAGCCGGCATCGCAATCCCAAAGTGGTGTAAGGGCAGAAGCATCACCGCGGAGGCCGACGGGAAGCATGATGGCGACAGCTCCTTTGTGGTGACCGAGACCAACTTCATGCAGACTGCGGGAACGCTCGGCTGGATGGTACGCACTAAAGATTATAAATACGTGCTTTATGACTCAGGACGCTATCGTGAGCAACTCTACGATATGAGGACGGACCGCGGCGAGATGCGAAATCTCGCGGTAGAGAACAAATATAAAGAGGTGCTGCGCCATCATCGCAAGTTGCTTCGGAGATGGATGGACAGACATCCCTCTATACATACAGCGACCAAAGACAAGCTGATACCTAACGATTAAGAACAGACAATTGCAATGAAAATCCTAAGAACAATACTCCTCACGGCCCTGTCAGTGACCGCGCTGTCCTCAGCCGGACAATCACGCATTATCATCAAGGCCAAGACGCTCATGCACGAGATGCGCGCTACGCCGAGTCCGCTCGACGGCGATACGGTAGCCGACCGTAAGGTATCGTTGCAGTGGCCGATGGAGGCAAGTCTCAATGACGCAGACTCACCGCTCGACGGATATGCTCCGAGAGTGAGGGTCGATAAGTCGCGAATAGCGTATAAGGTGCGTTTCTCACGCTCACCGATACCCGCCGACGGCAAGGGCAAAGGCATTACGGTCATCGATACCCGGTGGCCGATGTACAATCCCGACAACGACTTCCAACCCGGCACCTGGTATTGGCAGTATGGCTATGTTGACGGCAATGCCGTAAGGTGGTCGGCGCAGCTGAGGTTTGTCGTCAAGGCAAATCCTAATAAGTTTTGCCCGCCTGCGTTGAGCGCCCTTCTCAAGAACCTGCCTCAGGGACATCCCCGCATCCTGACTACGGCTGACTCGTGGAGCAGCATCATAGCCGGAAGCATGGGCAAGGAAGAGCGGGAGTGGTACATCTCAGCCGCCAACAAACTGCTCACAACACCTATGAAGTCGGTTGACGACATCACCACCTCTGCACTCAAAAACATGAAGAATGAGCAGCAGGTGAAGGCTTACCTCACTCGCGAGAGCCGCCGTGTCATTGACAAGGAGGAGGGCAACTGCAACGCACTTGCCGGCGCTTACGTGCTTACCCGTGACCGTCGCTATGCCGACGAGGCACTGCACCGAATTCTCCAGATTGTCAATTGGGACAAGAGCGACAAGGTAAAGGGCGATTTCAACGATGCCACGTTCCTGTCGCTTGCTACGACGGCCTACGACACCTTTTATAATATACTGTCGGACGACGACCGGGCTACGCTGCTCAATGTCATACGCGACAAGGCCGGCAAGATGTATGCCCAGTACAACAATCATCTCGAAAACCACATTGCCGACAATCACGTCTGGCAGATGACGCTCCGCATCCTTACCATGGCGGCTTTTGCCACTTACGGCGACCTGCCCGAGGCTACCACGTGGACCGACTACTGCTACAATGTCTGGCTCTCGCGCATGCCGGGTCTCAACGATGACGGCGCATGGCATAACGGCGATTCCTATTTCACCGTCAACACCCGCACGCTCATCGAGGTGCCTCTGCTCTATACGCGTCTCTCCGGCTTCAATTTCTTCAGCGACCCGTGGTACGGCCGCGACGTGCTGTATGCCATCTATCAGCAGCCGCCGTTCTCAAAGTCGGGCGGAAACGGCAGCGCACACCTCGAGAAACTCGTGCCAAACGCCGGCAGGATAAGCTATCTTGACGCGCTTGCCAGAATACTCGGCAATACCTACGCTGCCGACTTTGTCCGCATGACGCTGGACAAGAGTCCCGGCTTTTTGCGAAAGGTATTTCTTACTAAGGCAGCCGACCTCACGTGGTTCCGCATCTGCTGTGACAAGCCACTTCCAAATGGTCCCGGACTGGCAGCGCTTCCCGCAGGACATGTGTTTCCCAACTCTGGACTCGCATCGTTTATGACCGACCTCTCCCATCCGCGTCGCAACGCCTGGTGGAGCTTCAGGTCCAGTCCCTATGGCTCCACTTCCCACGCCCTTGCCAACCAGAATGCCTTCAACACGTTCTACGGCGGGCAGTCGCTCTTCTACAGCTCCGGCCATCACACCTCTTTCATCGACCATCACGCGCTCTATTGCGAACGTGCCTCCCGCGCGCACAACACCATCCTCGCCAACGGTATGGGACAGCGCATTGGAACCGAAGGCTACGGATGGATACCAAGATGGTACGTCGGTGAGAAAATCGGCTATGTTCTTGGTGATGCCAGCAATGCCTACGGCCCTGTCATCTCACCGCTGTGGAAGGAACGTGCCAAACTCTCGGAGGTGGAAATATCGCCGAAAACAGGATGGGATACCAAGAACCACGTGAAGACCTACCGGCGGCACATGGTGAACATGGGGAAAACAGGATTGCTCTTCATCTACGACGAGCTTGAGGCCGACTCGGCCATCACGTGGACCTACCTGTTGCACAGCGTCCTCAAGCCGCTGAGCATGGACAGCGGAAAAGACTTCGTGCATGTTGAGGCGACCAACGACTTTGGCGCTTCCGACGCTTATCTCTTCGCACCCACTAAGCTGACCACAGACGTTACCGACCAGTTCTTCTATCCGGCCGTCAACTGGCTGAAGGCCGACGATAAGGGCGTGTTCAAGCCAAACGCCAACCATTGGCATTTCAGCGCAAAGTCGCCAGGCAGCCGCCGCTACCATTTTGCCACCATCATTGACACCCATGCGCTGAAAGACAAGGCACGCGTGCCTGTCACCATCAACAAAGACAAGAACGGCCGCACCATTTCTGCAGGCACGTGGAAAGTGTCGTTCAGGCTTAGCCCTGAGGGCAAGGGTATGTTCCATCTCATCGACACTGCCACAGGTGCCGAGATATTGTATCAAGGAGAGGAAACCATCATTAAGGAAAACGAAAAGACAGTTCGTCTGACAGACAAAACCCCAAAGCTCGAGATATGAGAAGCATCATCATCCTTCCGTTGCTGTTTTCGGCCGCCGCAGCCTGCGGCCAGACACGCGTCATGCGGCTAATCCAAAAAAACGACACTGCCATAAGCTGTGCTACTGAGGCCGTTGACAGCGTGGCTTTGGGCGACAGCGGGAAAATAGCGGTCTATCATCATGCGGGAACAGTTGCCTACTACCCTTGGTCGGCGATGGACAGCATCGTGTTCCTCATGGACGACGGCCACTACCCGGAGCAGCTCTCGTCCTACCACGACAAGATGCGCGCGCGGCCTTATCCGCAGCAGGAGAACACGTTGCTGGTCAACCCCACGGCGATGATTGTCCCCGTGGGCTACCACTACCGCTATGCGGGTTTGCAGTTCCAGTGGTCCGACACGCCCTCGTTCTCCTCCACGGCCACCGTGACCGGTGACGTGCGCAAATGGTGCATGTTCAACCTCCACAAGGTTCTCGCCGCAGGCACTTACTACTGGCGTTTCCGTGCCATGTCGTCGGACAGCACGATGACGGGCTGGAGCAAGACCTATACCTTTACCGTCAAGGGTGACGAGCCACAGTTTGTCACGCCTTCGTTCAATACTTTCTACGGAAGTCTTCCCACTCAGTTTCCTCGTCTGAACTGTTTCCTCGACAAGGCTGTCGAAGAGGCGCGGAAGACGGTCAGCACCTCTTCCGTCGATTACAAATATCTTCTCTCTTTCGCCCAGGACGGCATGAGCAAAGATGCAGCCATCTTGGCTTTGGACAATCCGTACAGCAAGGCGCAGGAGTTGATGTCGTATGTCGAATATGTGGCGCAGGCCTACTATTTCACACGTGATGAGGCTTATTACAAACATCTTAAGAAAATAGCCGAAAAACTGACGACAGTGACGCTGACGGACAATATCCTGGATCTGGGCAACGACAACTTTAAGGCTTCTTACGTGCTGCGCTGCCTCATGCCCGTCTACGACCTCCTTCACGACAGCCTCACTGACAGCGAGCGGCAATATATTGAAAAGGCCATGTACCGCGTCGTGGATTACTATTATGACAAGAATTGCGGCTATGAGGAGGCGCATGTCTTCGACAACCACTACTGGCAGGAGAACTACCGCGTCTATTTGCAGGCAGCGCTCCTGCTCTACGACAACGAGCGCTATCGCACGGAGATGAAAGAACTGCTGGAATACCTCTACGAGATATGGACGGCGCGCGCTCCCGCCTCTGGCATGAACCGTGACGGCGAGTGGATCAACGGTACCGGATATTTCATCAACAATGTGGAGACGCTCTACTATGTGCCGATGCTCTTCTCCTATGTCACGGGGTCCGACTTCCTCCAGCATCCTTGGTACAAGGCTGCCGGCAAGGGCCTCGCATACGGGTGGATGGCCGGAGCCGAGAGCATGGGGTTCGGAGACGGCAGTCTGAAATATACCTTGCAGAGACAGCGTGCCGCATTTGTCGATTTCCTTGCACGTGAGCTGCATGGCCCCTATGCGTGCTGGTATGCTTCCAAGATAAGCAGCATCCGGCAGCGTGACCCTATTCTACGGCTTTACCGACTGGCGTCCTCTTCAAAGACCTACGGCTCAACGCTACCGCAGACTATGGACAAAATGAATGTTTACCCTGACATGGGACTGGTGATGATGCACACCAATATGGCTAATGTCGGCAAGGATGTGTCGCTCTCGTTCAGGTCCAGTCCGTTCAGCTCCGGCAGCCACACGCTTGCCGACCAGAATGCGTTCTTCCTGCAGTATCATGGAAGTAATGTCTATCTGACCTCAGGCTATTACCTCAATTTCAGCGACCGCTTCAACCTGCTGAGCTATCGCCACACACGCGCCCACAATACCATTCTTGTCGATGGTAAGGGGCAGCCTTTCTCCACAGAGGGCTATGGCTATATCGCCCGGAGCCTGAGTGGCAGTCACATCAGCTACTGTCTTGGTGACGCGTCGCATGCCTATGGTGGCATCAGTACCGATGAGACGTGGGTGACCGCATTCGCCAAGGCCGGGATAAGTCAGACGGCGCAGTACGGGTTCGGAAAGACACCACTGAACAAATACCGTCGCCATGTGCTAATGCTCGACCCGGGCATTGTCGTCATCTATGACGACTTGGGTGCCACGGAGCCCGTCACTTGGGACTGGCTGCTCCATAGCAAGGTGCAGTTTGACATCGACAGCAAGGCGTCCACTTTTACCACCAACGCGTCATACACTGCCGTCGGGCATCTCTTCACCTCCGACAGCCTGCGATACAGTCAGACCGACAAGTTCTTCTCGCCTTTGGCCGACGGCGTAGATACCACAAAGTATCCTGCGCAATGGCATCTTACGGCTACAATGGGAAAGACATCCAACGCCCGCTTCCTGGCCATACTGACAGTGGCCGACCGCAACGTCACGCCTCCTGCGGTGACCCGCGAGGGCAACACCTTCAAGGTGGGCGACTGGACAATACTGGCCGAGTTGAACGCCAACAGTGACGCGCAGCTTGCAGTCACCAACAGCAGTGGCTCCGTGGTTTTCGACTACGGCAGTAGTGAGACGACAGCGTTCGGCGACATAAAGCGAACAAGCAACTTCTCATCCATACTCCGTGACAGCGACGCCAACGGCAATGTCACGACACAAGAGACAACAGACCAACTTCCAACAAGAAACAACTAACAAATAATATTTATGAGAACAAAAACCTTATTGGCAATTCTTCTATCCGCTGGGATTGCAATGCCTGCATTTGCGCAGAAACAGACGGTGAAAGGAAAGGTTATAAGCGAAGACGGACAGGAAGTCATCGGGGCCACCGTGATGGTTAAAGGCGCTAAAGGCGTTGGAGCTGTCACTGACCTTAACGGCAACTTCAGTATCACCGTCAACAATGCGGCATCAGACGAACTGATCGTGTCGTATATCGGAATGGCATCGAAAAATGTCAAGGTGAAAGGCAGAAGCCGAGTAGATGTCACCTTGCAGGAAAACGCGCAGTCGCTCGACGATGTCGTTGTCATTGGCTACGGCACCATGCGACGCAAGGACCTCACCGGCTCCGTGGCCTCCATCAAGGGCGATGAGCTCTTGAAAGTTCCGGGGAACGACGTGTCGAAGGCACTCGCCGGCCGCATCGCCGGACTACAGGTCAACCAGAGCGACGGCGCGCCGGGCTCGGGCATCTCCATCCGCGTGCGTGGCGGCATCTCCATCACGCAGAGCAACGAGCCGCTCTATGTCATCGACGGCTTTCCCACGGAGGACGGCCTCGCCAGTCTCGACCCTGCCGAGATAGAGTCCATCGACGTGCTTAAGGATGCTTCCGCCACAGCCATCTACGGAGCGCGCGGCGCCAACGGTGTCATCGTGGTGACGACAAAGCAAGGTGACAAGGGAGCGAAAGCGCAGGTGAGCTTCGACGCCTATGTGGGATGGCGAAAGATAGCCAACAAGCTCGACGTGCTGAATACCAAGGAGTTCGTGCTTGCCGACTACGAGCGAACGCTCGGCGCACTGACCGGCGACGCGACGATGAGCGGATGGGAACAGGACTACGGCACCTTTGCCGATATCGACAAGAACTACGCCAACCGCAAGGGCATAGACTGGCAGGACGAGACCCTCGGCAGGACGACATTCACACAAAACTACCGCGTCAGTGTAAATGGCGGAGGAAAGAACACGCAGTATAGTACGTCGTACAGCTACTACAAGGACGAGGGAGCGATGGTGTATAGCGGAGAGGACAAGCACAACATCGTCGTGAACATGAAGAGCAAAATATCCGACCGCCTTACGATAAACTTGCGCGCTCAGATGGACCGACGCAAGATATGGGGAGCTGGAACGGCTGGAAACGGAGGAAGCGGTAACGCAGGAAACTCCAACTCACGTTTCAACCGCATGACAGCAATACTGATGTACCGCCCAACGGCAGGAATAAAAGGCAGCGACAGCGATTTGCTGCAAGGAGAGGACCCGATGCTCGTGGACGACAGCGGCAACGTGATGCAAAACCCACTCATCTCTGCCAAAGAGGAGACCGATGACAGGGAGATGAGAACCTTCAACTTCAATGGTGGCTTCACCTATACGCTGATGAAAGGCCTTACTTTCCGCAATACCACGGGGTACCGCTACTACAACAGCAGACGAGCTAAATTCTACGGGGCTGAGAGCATGACGGCCAAACGCTCAAGCATCAACGGATCCATCGATACCGGGGAGAATGAGACGTTCCAGATTTCCAATGTCCTGAACTATTCTACCCGCATCAAGAAGCGCCATAACATCTCGGCCATGCTCGGCCAGGAGTGGATCAATAACTCCACGCGCTCCTTTGGCGGGGCCGCCGACCATTTCCCCAATGACGACATCGGGTTGGCCGACATGTCCTTGGGAACGCCGACGAAGGTCACCTCCGGTCAGAACTATGACAACAAGTTGCTGTCCTTCTTCACCCGTGTCAACTATAACTACCGCGACCGCTACCTCGTGTCGGCGTCGCTGCGTGCCGACGGCTCTTCAAAGTTCGGAGCCGACAACAAGTGGGGCTGGTTCCCGGCTGTTTCTGCGGCATGGCGTCTTGCAGAAGAGCCTTTTATCAAGAAGCTCAACGTGTTCTCCGACCTGAAGCTGCGCGTAGGCTACGGTCTGGCTGGTAACAACCGTATCGGATCCTATCAGAGTCTCGCGCTGATGAGCGCTGTGTTTACTGCAATGGGCGACGAGCTTGTGTCGGGATACGCCTCCATGCAAATACCCAATCCGCAACTGAAATGGGAGGCCAACAAGACTTTCAACCTTGGCATCGACCTCGGATTCTTCGACCAGCGGCTCACCATCTCGCCGGAATTCTACATCAACAAGAGCAGTAACCTGCTGCTCAACGCCAAACTGCCCGACTCGGCGGGATACTCCTCGATGATACTGAATGCCGGAAGGACAAAAAACACGGGCATTGACCTTACAGTCAATTCTGTAAACATTAATAGTCATGGCTTCACTTGGAACACCTCACTTACATTGTCGCACAATAAGAATAAGGTGGAGGCACTCACCGGCGAGAGCGTTCAGCTCTATGAGGCAAGGTTCGGCTACAGCCAGGCTACGCACCGCATTGCCGTGGGAGAGCCTTTGGGACAGTTCTATGGCTACAAGACCATCGGCCTCTACACCACCGATGACTTCACGGGCTACGATGCGGCCACCAACACCTACACGCTCAAGGACGGTGTGGCCTATCGGGGAAACAAGGCCAACATGAAGCCGGGCATGTGGAAGTTTGAGGACCTTGATAAGAATGGAGTGATAAACGAGAACGACAAGACCGTAATCGGCAACTGTAATCCGGACATCTACGGTGGATTAAACAACACGTTCTCCTTTGCCAACTTCGACTTGAGCGTTTATTTCACCTATAGCGTGGGGGCTGACGTGCTGAATGCCACAAAGCTCATCAACACCAAGGTGGGTACAAAGAACAAGAATGCGCTCGACCTCGTCAACAGCTCTCGCCGATGGATGACAATAGATGCCGATGGCAATGCCGTCACCGACCTGGCAGAACTGGCCAAGCTGAACAATGGAAAAACGGTTGCAGCATGGTACGACCTGATGGAGGGCAACACGGACATACACTCATGGGCCGTGGACGGAGCCTCATATCTCAAGCTCAGCAACGTGACCTTAGGATATACGCTGCCGTCACGACGGCTGAGAAAATATGGTATCAGCCGCCTGCGCCTCTATGTCACGGGAAACAATCTCTTTACCATCACCGGATACGACGGCTATGACCCGGAGGTCTCTACCATGTCGAGTGCCTTGACGCCCGGCGTCGATTTCGGAGCATACCCGAGGAGCCGCTCGTTCATCATGGGATTGAACCTTACTTTCTGATAAGCATAATCAACTAACGACACAAAGTATGAAAAAATACATATTCTCTGCGGCTGCGATAATGGCAGTAGCTCTCGCCTCTTGCAATGACGCACTGACAGAGTCCCCGGACTCTTATTACGATAAAGACACCTATTTCGATACCGACTCCAAGGCAGAGATGGCGATATACGGTATCTACAGCTCCATCTCCAACTTCAACCACTACGGGCAGAACGAGATGGCGACACCTGCCTCCGACGACATGTATTATGTCAGCGGCACGACGACCGACAACACTCGCCGCGACATAGCGCACTATATGGTGGCACCGGGAAACACCTGGCTGGCCAATATTTGGAAGTATGACTATCAAGGCATAGACCGGGCCAACCTTGCCATTGAGGGGATAGAAAAGATGAGCGCATTCGATACCGACTCAACCCTGAAACAGCTCGACGGAGAGGCTCATTTCCTGAGAGCATTCCAGGCTTTCGACCTCGTGAAATATTGGGGAGACGTTCCTTTCAAGACTTCATACTCTGAGAGCTACTCCTCGGCCTTCACGGCGCGCGTGCCGAGAGATACCATCTATGACACCATCTTCTCCGACCTTGAGTACGCCATTGCCCATCTGCCATGGGCCACGGCCGCATCGAGTCCGGAACGTGCTACGCAAGGTGCTGCCCGGGCGCTGCTCATGCGTGCCTGCCTGCAGAGAGCGGGCTACAGCCTCCACATGGACGGTAAGCTGAGCCGTCCCGACGATGCCAAGCGCAAGGCCTATTTCCAAAAAGTCGTAGAGCAGTGGGAGGCATTTCAGAAACAAGGCTACCATGGATTTTACGACGGTACCTACGAGGACTTCTTCAAGACTTTCTCGCAGCTTAAGCTCAATTCAAAAGAGAGTCTCTTTGAGGTGGCGTTCTATTTCGCCTCTTCCAAGCGCAACGGCGGACTCTGGGGCACTTACAACGGGCCGCAGGTGGCGGCGCCAGTGCTTGACAATCCTTCTGACGCCAGCAAATACATGGGCAGAGCCAATGCCTTCTTCCGCGTGGTGCCGGAATGGTATGACTTCTTCGATGAGAACGACAGCCGACGCGACGTGGTGATCTGCCGCTATCGCTACGACTGGAACAAGACTACCAAACAGCAGGTGAAGTCTAAGACCTTGGGCAAGGCCTCTTGGTACCCCGGCAAATGGCGCAGGGAGTGGATGGCCTTGGGCTTTGAGGACCCCAACAACACCGATGTCAATTTCTGTCCCTTGCGCTACGCCGATGTGGTGCTGATGGCTGCTGAGGCCTACAACGAACTGGGACAGACCACCGAGGCATGGAATCTCATCAACCTGGTCAGGCAGCGCGCCGGGGCTCCCGCGGTCAGCGATGCCAACTATGCCGATATTTATAAAGCCCCGAAGGTCTATGACTTGCCTTTCATCGACGACAGCAGTGAGCAGGGCAAAGTGCGCACGGCGCTGTATTGGGAGCGCGGCTTCGAGCTGGCATTTGAGGGACAGCGCAAGTTCGACCTCATTCGCTGGGGCGTGCTTAAAGATGCGCTGACGCTTTTCGGAGAGAAGTCGGCCGTCAATACCTCAAAGAGTAAGGCCTATCCGGCTTACATCAACTTTGTCAGTGGCAAGCACGAGCTCTTCCCAATACCTCTGGGCGAGATGCAGAGCAACGGAAAGCTTGAAGGCAAGCAAAATCCCGGCTATTGACAGGCGTAGGCCGTAAGGCTGTACTTAGAGCACATAAAATATGATGAAAATACAGAGACTAATCGTTGCCGCCATCGTGGCGGCAACGGTCACAACTCCACTGCATGCAGCGGACGGAGTGGAATTGCTGCTTAAAAGCGGTAATGTCATCACCTTTCTGTTCTCGGAAAGGCCCACGTTGCTCATTGGCGAGAACCTTACAGTTTCTTGTAGCACAAGAAGTGTGGCCTACGACTATAGTCAGGTAACAAGCCTGAGGCGTGCCAACTCAACGGAGCTGTCCCGCATTTCAAATGTAGAAGGTAGGCATATAACGTTTCGCATTGGTGAGAATGCCGTAGAGGTCACGGGTATGAGGCCAGGCTGCCGTGTTGCAATCTATTCAACTGACGGGAGAATTAGTGCATCGGCAGTTTCCGAAGCTGACGGTACGGCACGGCTTTCTTTGCCCCGGCAGAAAGGGATATACATCATAAAGGCGGGTGGAAACATCGGCTACAAACTCATAAGGAAATGACCAGAATTGAAAGACCGATGAAAAGAATAATCGCAATCATTTCATTAGTGGCTTTGACGCTCACGCTGCAGGCACAAGGCAATTTCGCCACCAAAGACCATGGCTTCGTTCATGAGGCTTCTAAAAAGTACGTACCGCCGACGGATCCTGAAGTGCTGAGGAAGTTGGATAAGTGGCAGGACCTGAAGTTCGGCATCATGTTCCATTGGGGCATCTATTCCGTACCGGGCATAACGGAGTCGTGGGCGCTTTGCTCCGAAGACCGCTTCACCGCACGCCGAAAGAAGATTCTTCCCGGTGCCACGTATGGTGAGTTTAAGAAATGGTACTGGGGACTTGCCGATTCGCTCAATCCCAAGCATTTCGACCCTTATCAATGGGCAAGGGTGATGAAGGATGCCGGATTTAAGTATCTTGTGTTCACTACCAAGCACCATGACGGCTTTTGCATGTTCAACTCCAAATATACAGACTTCAGCATTGCAAAGGGCCCTTATAAGAACGGCAGATACAGCAATGTTGCCTACTATGTCTTCGACGCTTTCAGAAAGCAGGGGTTCATGATAGGGGCGTATTTCTCTAAACCCGACTGGCATTGTCCGTACTATTGGGATCCGGCCCTTGCCACTCCCACGCGCAACGTGAACTATGACATCAAGAAATATCCGGAGACCTGGAAAAAGTTCCAGCAATACACTGCCAACCAGATAGACGAGCTTATGTCTGACTATGGTAAGATTGATATTCTCTGGCTCGACGGAGGATGGGCGAGAAAGCCGGAGCAGGACATCAATCTCGACGAAATCGTGGACAAGGCACGCCTGAGGCAGCCGGGGCTTATAGCTGTGGACAGGACGGTGCCGGGACGCAATGAAAACTATCAGACCCCTGAACTCAAAATACCCAAGGAACAGCAACTGTTCCCTTGGGAGAGCAACATCACCCTGAGCAACTCGTGGGGATGGAACCCAAGACCGAAATTTAAGTCGGCGAGATGGATCATCAACACCTTGGCAGAAATCTCTGCCAAGGGCGGATGCTTCCTGTTGAATGTTGGTCCGACCCCCGACGGACGTATTGAGGAGCCCGTCCTTCAAAGGCTGAAGACGGTGGGACAGTGGCTGAAGGTGAATGGAGAGGCTATTTACGCCACGCGTCCCACGCCCGATTACCACAGTGATGACGTATGGTTCAACGCGTCAAAGGACGGCAAGACGTTATATGCCATATACGCCCTTCCTGAGGGCAAAGACCTGCCCGAATACATAGAATGGCAAGGCAACAAGCCTAAAGGAAAGGTTACGCTGCTGCAGAATGGCAGAACCGTGAAATATACTTTCCGTGACGGAAAGGTGAGGATTGTGTTGCCGAAAGGCCTGAGGCAGGAAGCGCTTGCCTTCAAGTTCAGGCACTGACAGCAGTACCTGAATGAATGCTATTCCCGACAACTGCGAGCGCCCGCTTCTCTTTGGAGGAGCGGGCGTCGGTGGCTCTACTTAGCCTTTCGTTGCCAATCT
>CABVDL010000052.1 GCA_902497035.1 uncultured Prevotella sp. | reverse complement strand
TTCATCGTGCACTCGGCAATCCATTGAGCGTATGCTGGCCTTGATTTTTCTTGCTATCAGCGCATGGGGGGAGGAAATCTATTAAGTTTTTTATCTCGACTGGCTTATAATTCGGGAATTTTATCTAAATTTGCACTCTAATGTAAAGTAATGCGCATGAAAGAGATTAAGATAAAGGATAGTAGCTTGAAAGCGGCATCTCAGGAGGGTATTGATGCTTTCATCAAGGTTTTCACTGATGCCATTTACGAGACGATTGGCGGGACACTTAACGCTGCCACCCTTCCGGAACTCAATGCTGACCAAGTCACACTGTTGGCCTACGTCATCCTGCGCGACGCGGTCATGGATGGCGGATTCGTGGAGCTCATTCACAATGGTTACGGTCCTTTCATCTTCCGCAATCCTTTTGACAAGGCCATGCGCAACTGGGGGCTGCACGACCTCTATAAAATCATCAATAAATGCCACAAACTCTTCAACATTCATCAGGAGGCACTGGAGAAAGACTGCACGCAGGAGGAGTTTGACGCCCTTTATGAGCAATTCCCCGAGTTTGACGACTTCGATGACGCTTTCGTTGAGAATGAGGAGCATTTCACTACTCAGGTGGCCAATTATGTTGACGGCCATATTGAAAACTTTTGTACGATAGTCTATGAATAAGACGCAACAGGAACTACGGAAGAAGAGTCCGGTACAGATAAGGAACAAGAAAGCTTCTTTCCTCTATAATTTTCTTGATACCTATACGGCCGGCATTGTGCTGACAGGAACGGAAATAAAGTCAATCAGGATGGGAAAGGCCTCGCTGGTAGACACTTTCTGCTATATCAACAACGGTGAGGTATGGGTCAAGAACATGAACATCTCTCCCTATTTCTATGGCTCCTTTGCCAATCACCCGGCCAAGCGCGACCGCAAGCTGCTGCTCAACAAGAGAGAGATTAGGCGACTTGCAGAAGATACGAAGACACCGGGACTGACCATTGTCCCAACACTGCTTTTTATCGACGACCACGGCAGGGCAAAGCTTGACATTGCCCTGGCAAGGGGCAAGAAAGAATATGACAAGCGTGAGACCTTGAAGGAAAAGGCCGACCGCCGCGAAATGGACCGCGCCATAAAACATTTTACTTGAACAAAATATAAGGATATGATACAGCAACTCTCTGAACGGATAAAGGACCGCATTTTAATCCTCGACGGGGCAATGGGTACTATGATTCAGACCTTTGACCTCAACGAGGAAGACTTCCGGGGCAGTCGCTTCAGGCAGTCAAGCGTTCAGCTGAAAGGCAATAACGATATCCTAAATCTTACACGTCCCGACGTGATTGCTGGCATCCATCGCCAATATCTTGCTGCCGGGGCTGACATCATCGAGACCAACACCTTCTCGTCGCAGCGCATCTCGCAAGCCGACTACGGTATCGAGTACGCTTCCTACGACTTGGCATTGGCTGGCGCAAAGCTGGCGCGCAAGGCTGCTGACGATTTTTCTACCCCCGAGTGGCCACGCTATGTGGCAGGCTCTGTGGGTCCCACCAACAAAACTTGCTCCATGAGTCCGGACGTGAGCAATCCGGCGGCGCGCGACCTGACCTACGATGAACTGTTTGAGGCCTATACGGAACAGATGGAGGCTCTTGTCGACGGTGGCGTGGATGCCATCCTTATAGAGACCATATTTGATACGCTCAATGCCAAATGCGCCGTTGACGCTGCTCAACAGGTGATGGTGGCCAAACACCGGCAGTTGCCTATTATGCTGAGTGTTACTGTCAGTGACTTAGCAGGCCGTACGTTGTCGGGGCAGAACCTCGACGCTTTTTTGGGAAGCATGAGTTCATACGACATCTTCTCCGTCGGCCTTAACTGTTCATTTGGTGCCAGGCAGATGAAACCCTATCTTGAGAGCCTTGCCGCAAAGGCTCCATATTACATATCGGCTTATCCCAATGCGGGATTGCCCAACAGTCTTGGACAATACGACGAGACGGCTGAGAGCATGACACCACAGATTGGCGAGTTCATTGACGAGGGACTGGTGAATATCGTTGGCGGCTGTTGCGGCACCACGCCTGAGTTTATCCGCCGCTACGCTGAATGGGCGAAGAACAAACAGCCGCATCGGCCTCAACCTGTGCCGCAAACGCTCCAGCTGTCGGGACTTGAGCTGCTTGACGTGACACCTAAAGTGCGGTTCGTCAACGTTGGTGAGCGCTGCAATGTGGCAGGTTCACGCAAGTTCCTCAGACTCATAAAGGAAAAGAACTATGACGAGGCGCTGACGATAGCCCGTAATCAGGTAGACAATGGAGCTATGGTCATTGATGTCAACATGGACGATGCCTTGCTGGATGCCAAAGATGAGATGGTGAGGTTCCTCAATCTCATTGTCTCCGACCCTGACATCAGCCGTGTCCCAGTGATGATAGATTCCTCCCGTTGGGATGTGGTCATTGCCGGATTGAAGTGCTTGCAGGGAAAAAGCATCGTCAACTCTATTTCGCTTAAGGAGGGTGAGGAGGTGTTTCTTGCCCACGCCCGTGACATCAAACGTTTTGGCGCGGCTGTCGTCGTAATGTGTTTCGACGAAAGGGGACAAGCCACGAGCTATGAGCGAAAGATAGAGATTGCCGAGAGGGCCTACCGGCTGCTAACGGATAAGGTTGGCATCAATCCGCTGGATATTATCTTCGACCCCAATATTCTTTCTGTGGCCACGGGCATGGAGGAACACGACAGCTATGCGCTCGACTTCATCCGTGCCACGGCTTGGATCAGGCAGCACCTAAAGGGGGCCCATGTCAGCGGCGGCGTGAGCAACCTCAGCTTCTCATTCCGCGGCAACAACTATATCCGCGAGGCGATGCACGCTGTATTTCTCTATCACGCCATCAGCGCGGGAATGGACTTTGGCATCGTCAATCCTGCCTCAAAAGTGACCTATGCCGATATTCCTACTGATCAACTGGCCATTATCGAAGATGTCATACTCAATCGAAAGAAAGGAGCCTCTGAGCGGTTGATAGAATTGGCCGAGCGTGTAAGGATTGAGCAAGAAGCAGCTAAAACTCAGGGAAACGTCGGATTTACAACATCTTCTGCAAACGAGGAATGGCGCAGCCTGAATCTTCATGACCGTCTCGTGTATGCGTTACGCCGGGGCATTTCTGATTATTTGGATGAGGACTTGCATGAGGCACTGAAGTCGACACCCCATGCGGTTGAGATTATTGAAGGTCCGTTGATGGATGGCATGAATGTTGTAGGCCGTCTCTTTGGTGATGGCAAAATGTTCCTGCCTCAGGTGGTCAAGACAGCGCGGACTATGAAAAACGCAGTCGCCGTTCTACAGCCTTATATTGAAAAGGAAAGGGTTAGTGGCGTTTCGTCTGCGGGCCGCGTGATTCTGGCAACTGTCAAGGGCGATGTACATGACATCGGCAAGAACATCGTCGGGGTCGTCATGAGCTGCAATGGCTATGAGGTTATTGATATGGGAGTGATGGTACCCCCTGAACAGATTGTGAAAAAAGTGGAGGAGACCAATGCTGATGTGGTCGGACTGAGCGGTCTCATCACACCTTCGCTTGAGGAGATGGTCAATACGGTGAAAGCACTTGACCATGCCGGTTTGAGAGTACCCGTACTTATTGGTGGCGCAACAACGTCTGAGCTTCATGTTGCCCTAAAGATAGCCCCTTTGTATCATGGCTTAGTCGTGTGGATGAAGGATGCCTCGCAGAGTGCGGCAATATTGTCGAAGCTGATGGATGCCAAGTACCGTGAGACGTTTCAACTTGAACTTCACGCGAAATATGAGGAGTTGCGAAAGCAATATAAAGAGGAGCAGGCCCAATTGAAATCACTCGAAGAAGCGCGTAAGAACAAGCTTAACCTCTTTTCATAGCCGGGTACCAATGGGGTTTGATTTGGTCCCACCGCAGGGGCGACGGATGGAATATCTCCGCCCTACCCCACAGGTATCCGCGGAAATATCCGTTTGCATGCATGTGCCGGCTCAAGACCGTCCCCTGCAAAGCGTATACAATCTGCGAGAATTGACATCAAAAGAGCCGTATCAACTCCATTTTATAGGAATGATACGGCGCTGTTATGTGGTCTTATCTATGACTGTTCTGAAGTTCTCTTTGTTGTTGATATACCCTCAACGTAAAATCGGGGTTATCCGTCTAATAAGCGAACAGAGGGTACGACTTCATCGTGTCGTTGACTTTCTGCCTGACGCTTTCTATGGTCTTGGCGTCCTCGGGGTTGGCCAGCACCTCATCGATGAGGTCGGCCACGAGGTGCATCATGTCTTCCTTGGCGCCGCGTGTGGTCATGGCTGCGGTGCCGAGGCGTATGCCTGACGTCTGAAATGCCGAGCGCTCGTCGTAAGGCACCTTGTTTTTGTTCACCGTGATGTCGGCCGCAACGAGCGCGTTCTCAGCCACCTTGCCGGTCAGACCGGGGTATTTCGGCCTCAGGTCGAGGAGCATGGAGTGGTTGTCGGTGCCTCCGCTGACGATGGCGAAGCCCTTGTCGATGAGGTCCTGGGCCAGTGTGGCGGCGTTGGCCTTCACCTGCTTGGCGTAGTCCGTCCACGAGGGTTGCAGGTTCTCGTAGAAGCCTACGGCCTTGGCGGCGATGACGTGCTCGAGCGGTCCGCCCTGGTTGCCGGGGAATACGGCAGAGTTGAGCAGCTGGCTCATCTTTTTGAGCTCGCCCTTTTTGTTGGTCAGTCCCCATGGGTTGTCGAAGTCCTTGCCCATGAGAATGACGCCGCCGCGTGGCCCGCGCAGTGTCTTGTGGGTGGTTGTGGTGACGATGTGCGCGTATTTCACGGGGTTCTTGAGCAGTCCGGCGGCGATGAGTCCTGCGGGATGCGCCATGTCAACCATCAGCAAGGCTCCCACCTCATCGGCTATTTTGCGCATGCGCCCGTAGTCCCACTCACGACTGTAGGCAGAGCCACCTCCGATGATGAGCTTGGGCTTGTTCTCAAGGGCCAGCCGCTCCATCTCGTCGTAATCCACTCGTCCGGTCTCGCGGCTGAGCGTATAGCCGATGTGATGGTAGAGTATGCCGGAGGTGTTGACCGACGAGCCGTGCGACAGATGTCCGCCCTGGTCGAGGTCAAGTCCCATGAAGGTGTCGCCGGGCTTGAGCACTGCGAGCAGCACGGCCTGGTTGGCCTGCGCCCCGCTGTGAGGCTGCACGTTGGCATATTCGGCTCCGAAGAGCTTCTTGACGCGCTCTATGGCCACGGTCTCCACTTGGTCAACGACCTGGCAGCCGCCGTAATAGCGCTTGCCGGGCAGGCCCTCGGCGTATTTGTTGGTGAGGTAACTGCCCATGGCGGCCATCACCTCGTCGCTCACGAAGTTTTCAGAAGCGATGAGCTCCATGCCCCTGAGCTGGCGCTGGTGCTCCTGCTCTATGAGGTCGAAAATCTGTTGGTCTTTTTGCATGATGTACGTATTAATGGTAAGAATGATTTTACACGAGCCTCACGTTGTCGAGCTGTTGCTCCTTGTCGCAGTAGTGGCACTTGACGATGCCGTTGGCCTTATCGACCACTGTGAAGTAGGTCTGCATCGGTTCGTTGTTGGTGATGCACTTGGGATTGTTGCACTTGATGATGCCGTGCAGCTCATCCGGTGTCTCAACGGTCTTCTTTTCCACCACCTCATAGTTCTTGATGATGTTTAGCACCATCTTCGGGGCGACCACCGACAGCCGGTTGATTTCCTCGTCGGTGAAGAATTTGTCGGCAATTTTGATGATGCCTTTCTTTCCGAGCTTGCTCGAAGGCAGGTTGTAGCCTATGGTGACGGGCACCGAGAGGTTTTGCAGACTGAGCAGCTTGGCCACCTCGTAAGTCTTTTCAGCAGGTATGTGGTCGATGACGGTGCCGTTCTCGATGGCGGCCACCTGTAGTTCTTTCTTTCCCATAGCTTGTCAGATGATGGTTTTGTCGTTTCTCACCTCCTCGAGACTGATGCCGAGGCAGTGGCAATAGATGGCCTCGCGGGCATAGAGCCCGTTCTTGGCCTGTTGAATGTAGTAGGCGTGGGGATTGTCATCCACGTCGTAGGCTATCTCGTTGACGCGCGGTAGCGGATGCAGCACCTTCATGTTGGGCTTGGCGCTCCTGAGCATGTCGGCCTTGAGTATATATACGTTTTTCACGCGCTCATACTCCATGAGGTCTGAGAAGCGCTCCTTCTGCACGCGGGTCATATAGAGAATGTCGGCGTCGGCTATCTCCTCTTCCGTAAACTGCGTGTGCTCGGCGTAGCGTATGTTGTGCTGCCTGCAATAGAGCTTGTACTCCTCGGGCATGGCGAGCTCGCTGGGGGCGATGAAGTGGAACGTGGGATTGAAGTGGCGCATGGCCATGATGAGCGAGTGCACCGTGCGGCCGTAGCGCAGGTCGCCGACAAGATAGATGTTGAGATTGTTGAGCGTGCCTTGGGTCTTATAGATGGAGTAGAGGTCGAGCAGGCACTGTGAGGGGTGCATGTGGGCGCCGTCTCCGGCATTGACAATGGGGACGGGCGCCACCTCGGAGGCATATTGCGCGGCGCCCTCGATGAAGTGGCGCATCACGATGATGTCGGCATAGTTGCTCACCATGAGAATAGTGTCTTTCAGCGTCTCGCCTTTCGTGGTGCTTGAGGTCTTGGCGTCGGAGAAGCCGATGACGCGCGCCCCGAGACGGTTGGCGGCAGTCTGAAAACTAAGCTGGGTACGGGTGGAGGGCTCAAAAAACAAGGTTGCGACGACCTTGCCTTTCAACAGCTCACGGTTGGGATGGCGCTCAAACTCTTCTGCCATGCTGATGAGGTAGAGGAGCTGCTCCTTTGACAAGTCCGCAATCGTGACAAAGTCTTGCTTTTCCATTTTTGCAAAATAGGTGGTTGGTTGGAAATCGTTTGCTAAGTTACACAATATTTTCCAATAGCTGGATGCTTTTTTCAAGAAAAGTAGTATTTTTGCACAAATTAAATGAGACGAACTGATATTGATTACTCGATGAGAAAGACCTTTATAAAATTTCTGTGGTTGCTGATAGCCTCGGGCGTGGTGCTCACAACCGTGCTTTTCTTCATGATCTGGTTTGGCGTCGTGGGCTATTCCCCCGACATCGACAATCTGCAGAACCCCATCAGCAAGACGGCCTCGCAAGTCTATTCCGCCGACGGAAAGATTATCGGCACCTACAATGCCGACCGTGCCAACCGCATTCCAATATCTTATTCCAACCTCTCCCCGTATCTTGTGGAGGCCCTTGTCGCTACTGAGGACGTGCGCTTCTACGACCATTCCGGCATCGACTTCATTGCCTTGGGCCGCGCCATCGTCAAGCGCGGGCTGCTCGGGCAGGTCAGCGCGGGCGGTGGAAGCACTATCACGCAGCAGCTGGCCAAGCAGCTCTACACCGAGCATCCGGCCAAGACCACATCGCAGCGGCTGCTGCAGAAGCCCAACGAATGGGTGACCGCCATCAAGCTCGAGAGGCTCTATACGAAGCAGGAGATAATCGCGCTCTACCTCAATTACTTCGACTTCCTTCACGGAGCCACCGGCATCAAGACTGCCGCCAACACCTATTTTAATAAGGAGCCCAAGGACTTGACCATCAATGAGGCCGCGTTGCTCGTGGGGCTATGTAAAAATCCCTCGCTGTTCAACCCCGTGCGCTATCCCGAGCGCGCCAGGGAGCGCCGCAACGTGGTGCTGGGGCAGATGCTCAAGGCGGGCTATCTGTCGCATGCGCAATACAGTGAGCTCAGCGCCGAGCCGGTGAGGCTCAACTTCCACCGCGCTGACCACAAGGACGGCTCCGCGGTGTATTTCCGCGAGTTTCTTCGTCAGTACATGATGATGGACCGCCCAGACCCACGCAACTATCCGTCGTGGAACAAGCGGCAGTATGTCATCGACTCCATTGCCTTTGCGCAGGACCCGCTTTGCGGATGGTGCAAGAAAAACCTGAAGAAAGACGGCTCTTTCTACAACGTCTATACCGACGGACTGAAGATTTTCACCACTATCGACTCGCGCATGCAGCGCTATGCCGAGGAGGCTGTGTATGGCCATGTGGCGCGTTTTCTGCAACCGGCATTCAACAAGGAAAACCAGGGAAAGGCCAACGCGCCTTTCAGCGGCAATCTTACAAAAAGCCAGGTCAATCAGATTATTGAGCGCTCGGTGACGCAGAGTGAGCGCTACATCACGATGAAAGAGGCCGGGGCCAGCTGGGATGAAATTCACCGCGCGTTCCATACGCCCGTCGATATGACCGTGTTCACCTATCACGGCGAGATTGACACGGTGATGTCGCCCATCGACTCCATCCGCTACTACAAGCGTTTCCTACGTGCCGGCTTTATGAGCATGGACGCTCACACGGGGCAGGTGAAGGCATACGTCGGCGGACTCGACTTCTCCCATTTCCAATACGACATGGTGATGTATGGCCGGAGGCAGGTGGGCTCCACCATCAAGCCGTTCCTCTACTCGCTCGCTATGGAGAACGGCTCGTCGCCGTGCGACAAGGCTCCCAACGTGCAGAAAACTTACATGGTGGCAGGCCGCCCCTGGACCCCGCGCAACGCCAACCGTCGCCGATATGGGCAGATGGTGACACTGAAGTGGGGACTGGCGCAGTCGAACAACTGGATTTCAGCTTATCTGATGAGCCATCTCAATCCGAGGCAGTTTGTGTCGATACTGCATAAGTTTGGCATCAACAATCCCGACATCTACCCGTCTATGGCCCTCTGTCTCGGCCCTTGCGAAGTGTCGGTAGCTGAGATGGTGAGCGCCTACACCACATTTGCCAACAACGGTATCCGCATCTCGCCCTTGTTCGTCACCCGCATTGAGGACAAGGAGGGCAATGTGGTGGCAAAGTTCCAGCCAAGAATGAACGAGGTCATCAGTTCCAATTCGGCCTATAAGATGCTGGTCGAGCTGATGGCCGTCGTCGATGAGGGTACTGCGGGCCGCCTGCGCTACAAATACAACATCCCCGGCGAGATAGGCGGAAAGACGGGTACGACCAACAACAACTCTGATGCTTGGTTCATGGGCTTCACGCCACAGCTGGTGAGCGGCGTATGGGTGGGCGGAGAAGACCGCGACATCCACTTCGATTCCATGCGAATGGGGCAGGGAGCTACCATGGCGTTGCCTATCTGGGCTTATTATATGAAGAAGATTTACCGTGACGCAAGTCTTCCGTACAAGCCGACGGCCACGTTTGACGTTCCAGCGGACTTTGACCCTTGTGCCAAAGAAAATGCCGAAGACGGTGGCTTCGGCATTGATGAGGTGTATGAATAGTGGTGGGCGGTAGTCGGCCTTATTCGGGATATTCGAATTTGGTGCCTGTTTCCTTTGCCAGCTTCTTTTTGAAAGCGTTGGGATAGCCGGGCCGCCTTACGGTGGCGCCGATGCCCTCCGGCGTGCGCAGGAAAACTCCGTTGCTGTCGGGCTTCACGGCCATGTCGTTGTATTTCACAATGAGGTAGAAGGCCAGTTGCTTCCAACGTGACAGCATCTGCTGGGCTTTCGTGTTGCTGTAGTCGTTGAGAAACGCTACGGCAGCCTGCTCTCCCTTAGCCTTGAGCAATGCTGCGGCCTGCTGCTCTACTTTCGGCTGTGCGGCGAAATAGTCCTGCTCAAGGGAGTCTCTGACGGCCTTCAGGGATGGGAACATCTGCGAGTAACGGGGATAAACCATGTTGCTCACCCAGTTGCACACCCAGTAGGCATTGTCGATGGAGAACGTCACGGCATCGGCCCCGGGCGTGTTGTAGCATCGGGGCTGCACGGTGTTGCCGCAATAGATGGGAGTGTAGGCCACCATGTTGCCGTCGTCATTGCCGAACCACAGTACGCCGCCGATTTGGCGTGGAAGCCACGAGCGCATCTGTGAGACGTAGGTGAAGCCGGTCTGCTGCGTCGAGACGGGCCGCTCGTTGAAATATTTCTTGCCGTTGCAGGTGAACACGAGGGGCGTGGGGCGGTATGGCATCTGCCACACGCCGGCGGCCACGTCGGAGGAGTCGAGAGCCATCGGAGTGCCCTCATAGTGGTCGCGCATGGCCATCTCAACGTCTTTCACCGAGAGCTTCCTGTCGGGAACCACCCAAAGCGGCATGTCCTCGGCGTCCTTGTCCTTGCCGAGTGCCCATGGCAGGTATTTGTCGAAACCGCTCACAAAGTGGTTGAAGAATGCCCATACGCGGGCATCGCAGAAGCGACGGCCCTCAAAATTGGGCTCGGCGTAGGCCATCTTCCATGAGAAGTCGGCGTCTTTGCCGCTGAACCAGCCTTTGGAGCGTGCGAACGAGACGACATCTTTAGAATATCTCACGTTTTTCTTGTCTTTCATGTTGAACTTCCCGATGCGGCTCTGGTTGGCGTGTGCGCAGATGGCGTTGTCGGGTATGCGCTGTGCTACCCATACCACACTCTTGCTGCCTGGGCCTTTCCCCATCATCTCCATAATCCATGCCTCATTGGGGTCACAGATGGTAAAGGTCTCGCCTTCAGAGCAATAGCCGTAGGTCTCGGCAAGTGTGGTCATCACGGTGATGGCCTCGCGCGCCGTCTTGGAGCGTTGCAGGGCAAGGTAGATAAGTGAGCCGTAGTCGATGCCGCCTTTTGGGTCGACCATCTCCTCCCGGCCTCCGTAGGTGGTCTCACCGATGGTAACCTGATACTCGTTGATGTTGCCGATGACGTTGTAGGTTTGCTCAGCTTCGGGAATTTTGCCGATATACTTATGTGTGTCCCAGTCGTAAATGTCGCGCATCTCGCCTTTGGCGTGGTGTGCGGCGGGATAGTGGGCCAGTCCAATGAACATGCCGTAGTCGTCGGCATTATAACTGCAGATGACGGAGCCGTCGGCGGATGCGGCCTTGCCTACGATGAAGTTGGTGCAGGCCGAGGCTGCCGAGGCGAGGGCCATCATCAGGGTGAAGAGGGATAGTTTCTTTATCATAATCAGTTGTTGAACACGTAATTGATGTTGAAGATAAATAAATGGTCTGCCCCGCTTGAGAAAGGCGGAGGCCAGACTTTATCTGGCTTTGTTGTTGACAAAGCGTTAGAAGGGAGACGGTCTCATGCGCTGTGAGTCAGGCAACGTCGCGTTCACGGGAATCCTGTCGGGGACGGGAGCCTGCGCAGGGCGGTTCTTTGGCCTTAGCCTGAAAAGCCTGATGTTGCTGATACACGCCAGTTGGAGCGTAGTCAAAGAGCTGCCGGGCTGGTCGTTTTTGGATAGCATGAAAAAGCCGCTGACCTTTTTGTAGCCGAGGCTGTCGGCATCATCGATGGTTATCGTAGAGGGCATGGAGGAAGAGACATGGCTGATGCGTTGGCATACGCTGTCGTTGGTGAAAGTCACCGCCAGCACGACCACCGCGTCGCGTATACCATCCTGGAAGATGAAGTCGGAGTTGAACGACAGCATCACCTGGTCGCCCCTATGGAACGTGGAGTCAGTCTTCATATCAAATGAGAACACGTTGTAGGGCTGTGTGGGCAGCAGGATGATGTCGCGCTGTCCGCTCCATACGTTGGCCGAGTCGCCGCTTGCGCCCGAGAGCAGCGCTGCGTTGCTGCCCATGGCACGCGACTCGTCCTCCAATCGTGCTGACAAATCCTCGTAGATGTCCTCCAACTGGTCGGCGTGCCGCCAGTAATATACCATCGACGAGTCAAACTCTGCCTGCGTTACCTTATATTTCCTCAAGACGGCCTCACGATAGAGATACACGTTCTTCGCAAATCCGCCCTTGGCGCTTGTCGCCATGGCATCGGCCAGATGATAGTCGTAGAGCAGGTCGGTCATATCGCCGGGCGGAATGATACCGCTCGGAGTGGTCGGCTTGCATCCGCCAAGCCAAGCCATGGAAAGGATAAGGGCCGCGGCTGTGAGGATTTTACGGAGAGGTTTCATGGTCAATGGTGGCTTTTGTCGGAGGATTTTTTGAGCTTTGAGTGCTCAGAGTTTTCTGAGTGTTCTGAGTGTTCTGAGTTTTCTGAGTTTTCTGAGTTTTCAGAGTAATCAGAGTTTTCCGACGACTTCCCTTTTGATTGTCCCGACTTGCGTCCGAGGGCTTTGTTTACTGTGGCTCCGATTGTTGAGAGATCCTTTGAGCAGAAAAGCAGCAAACAGATGACACCGGTGGTGATGGAGGCGTCGGCAAAGTTGAATATAGGAGAAAAGAAGACGAACCTGCCGCCTCCTACGAGGGGCATCCAGTCGGGCCACGTGGTGTTGATGATGGGGAAGTAGAGCATATCGACTACTTTGCCCATCAGAAATCCGGCGTAGCCCTGACCCATTGGCACGGTCTCGGCAATGTTCCACGGTGTTGACGAGGTGAAGCATAGTCCGTAGAACATAGAGTCGATGATGTTGCCGGCTGCTCCGGCCAGTATCAAGCTCAAGAACACAATGTAACGCAGGCGGCAGCGTTCGCGGACGACTAATGAGAGATACCAGCCTATGACGGCTATGGCGGCAATGCGCAGCACGCTCAAGAAGAGCTTGTTGATGAACGTCATGCCGTAGGCCATGCCGTTGTTCTCGATAAAATAGATGTAGAACCAGCTTGTGACCTGATGCGATTGACCGATGGCCATCGTCGTCTTGACCTCAATCTTGATGATTTGGTCGATGACGAGGATGGCCAGGATTATCGCAATGGCCAGCAGGCCTCTTTTGCGGGTCGGTGTCATTTAGTCTTTTGCTACTTTGATGTTGAGCTTGAAGTTATCGAAGTCAACCTCTGTGCCGTCGTTGGGAGCGAAGGTGATGTTGTTGGCCAGTACCTGCGACTTGATGTAGTCGCCGTAGCCTTTCACGGCCTCCTCGGCCTCTGAATTGGGCGCGATGGTCACGGCCACACGGTCGGTAATCTCAAGGCCACTTTCCTTACGCAAGTTCTGTATGCGGTTGATGAGCTCACGGGCCATGCCCTCATTCTTAAGCGCTGGCGTGAGTTCAACCTCGAGCGCTACGGTGAGGTTGCCGTCGTTGCTGACGAGCCATCCGGGAATGTCCTCGGAGATAATCTCAACGTCGGTTGCGTCAACGGTGACGGGCTGGCCTTCTACGTCGAAAGCAATGCTGCCGGCTTTCTCGAGCGCGGCAATCTCGTCTTGAGACAGGCCATTCATCTTGGCCGCAACGCCTTTCATGAGCTTTCCAAATTTCTTGCCCATGACGCGGAAGTTGCACTTCACTCTTTTCACCAGTATGCCGCTGCCTTCGGCAAAGGCGAGTTTCTTCACGTTGACCTCATTTAGTATCAGGTCCTTGACAGCCTCGATATGCTGGCGCTGATTGTCGTCAACGGCGGGTATCATGATTTGAGCCAGCGGCTGACGCACCTTGATGTTGACCTTGCGGCGCAGTGCCAGCACCATGCTCGTAATCTTCTGCGCCATAGCCATGCGGGCCTCAAGGTCGCTGTCGATGAGGTCTTCCTCGACTTTGGGGAAACGCTCGAGGTGAACAGACTCCATCTTTCCGCCAAGGTCGTGGTAGAGCTGGTCGGCGTAGAACGGCGCAAACGGGGCCAAAAGCTTGGCCACGGTGGTGAGGCAGGTGTAGAGCGTCTCATAGGCGGCAAGCTTGTCGGCACTCATCTCCTTGCCCCAGAAACGCTTGCGGTTAAGACGTACATACCAGTTGGAGAGGTCGTCGTTGACAAAATCGTCGATGAGACGGGCGGCGCGTGTCGGGTCGTAGGCGTCAAGCTCCCGGGCAACGCCCTTGACGAGCGTGTTGAGGCATGAGAGTATCCATCGGTCAATTTCGGTGAAATCGTTCCTGCAGCCTGCAGCCGTCGTGGTGTCGGGGTCGAAGCCATCGACGTTGGCATAGAGTGCGAAAAAGCTGTAGGTGTTGTAGAGCGTGCCGAAGAACTTGCGGCGGCATTCGTCCACGCCGTTGGGGTCGAACTTCAGGTTGTCCCAAGGCTCTGAGTTGGTGAGCATGTAGAAGCGCACGGCGTCGGCACCGTACTTGCCAATCATCTCGAACGGGTCGGTGACGTTGCCCACATGCTTTGACATCTTGTTGCCCTTGGCATCGAGTACAAGACCCGAAGAGATGACGTTCTTGAAAGCTACAGAGTCGAAGACCATCGTGGCGATGGCATGCAGTGTGAAGAACCAACCGCGTGTCTGGTCAACGCCTTCGTTGATGAAGTCGGCGGGGAAGAATGCCGGCGGTACGGGGGTTCCCGTGTAAGTGCTGTGTACCAGCGAGCTGCGGTACTCGTCCTCGCTCTTTCCGGTAGCCTTGAGGCCCTCGGCGTTGATTTCGCCCTCAAAGGGGTAGTGCAGTTGTGCGTATGGCATTGAGCCGGAGTCGAACCACACGTCGATGAGGTCGCTCTCGCGGTGCATGGGCTTGCCCTCGTCACTGACCAGCACGATGCGGTCAATGTAGGGGCGGTGCAGGTCAATCTTGTCGTAGTTTTGCTGCGAGTAGTCGCCTACCTTGAAGCCTTTGTCCTTGAGGGGATTTGAGGGCATGAAGCCGGCTTTGACGGCCTTTTCTATTTCATTGTAAAGCTCTTCTATCGAGCCGATACATTTCTCGTGGCGGTTCTCGTCGCGCCAGATGGGCAGTGGCGTTCCCCAGAAGCGCGAGCGCGAGAGGTTCCAGTCGTTGAGGTTCTCCAGCCAGTTGCCGAAGCGGCCGGTGCCGGTCGATTCCGGCTGCCAGTGGATGGTCTTGTTCAGCGCCACCATCTCATCTTTCTTGGCCGTGTCGCGGATAAACCATGAGTCGAGGGGATAGTAGAGTATGGGCTTGTCGGTGCGCCAGCAGTGGGGGTAGTTGTGTACGTGCTTCTCTATTTTGAAAGCCGTGCCTTCCTGCTTCATCTCCATGCAGATAATGACGTTGAGGTCCTCACTCTTCTCGGAGGCCACGCGGTCCCATACGCCGTTGGGGTTGAAGCGCGGGTCATAGGCATTTTTCACGTAGTCACCTGCGTGGTGACCATAGGCCCTCACGTCGACGCAGCGGCTGACAAAGTTTGTGTCGAGTTCCTCAGTCTGATAGTATTTGCCCTGCAAATCTACCATCGGGCGTGTCTCGCCTTTCTTTGAGATGAGGTAAAGGGCGGGGATATGCGCGTCCTTGGCCACCTTGGCGTCGTCGGCACCGAAAGTGGGTGCGATGTGTACGATGCCGGTACCGTCATCGGTGGTTACGTAGTCGCCTGGAATGACACGGAAGGCCTCGCTCTCCATCTCGACAAAGCTGTCGCGTCCGTCCTCACCCTTGAACACTTTTTCCGGGTGAGCCTGTGCAAAGGCCTTGACAAAGGGATAGGCATATTCGTCGAGCTTTTCGCAAGGCTTCACCCAAGGCATGAGCTGGCGATAGCGCATGCCTACGAGGTCGGTGCCTTTCATGCGGTCAACGATGCGCCAGGGACACAGTTTCTTCTCCTTGTCGTAGGGTGGCAGCTCGCCGTCCTTGCATTCCTGGTCGGCCTTGAGATAAGCCGTGAGCCGGCTCTCGGCGAGAATGATGGTCAGCGGCTCGCCGTTGTAGGGGTTGTAGGTCTCCACGGCCACGTAGTCAATCTTCGGTCCTACGCATAGCGCCACGTTGGAGGGCAGTGTCCAAGGCGTGGTGGTCCATGCCACGAAGCAGGCCTTGCCATGCCGGGTCCAGGCCTCCTTTGGATTGACCACTTCAAACTGCGCCGTCACGGTGGTGTCCTTCACGTCGCGGTAGCAGCCCGGTTGGTTGAGCTCGTGCGAGCTCAGTCCGGTGCCTGCGGCGGGCGAGTAAGGCTGGATGGTGTAGCCCTTGTAGAGCAGTCCCTTGTTGTAGAGCTGCTTGAGCAGCCACCACAGCGTCTCGATATATTTGTTGTCGTAGGTGATATACGGGTGGTCTAAGTCAACGAAGTAGCCCATCTTCTCGGTCAGGTCACGCCATTCTGCGGTGAATTTCATCACATTCTCACGGCACTTCCGGTTGTAGTCCTCGGTCGAGATGTACTTATCAGAGGCCTTGTTGTCGATGTCTTTCTTGGTGATGCCCAGCTCTTTCTCCACGCCCAGCTCGACGGGTAGTCCGTGGGTGTCCCAACCAGCCTTGCGCCTCACCTGAAAGCCCTGCATGGTCTTGTAACGGTTGAATGTATCCTTGATCGACCGTGCCAGCACATGGTGGATGCCGGGGTGCCCGTTGGCCGAGGGAGGCCCCTCGAAGAAGATAAACTTTGGGCAGCCCTCGCGCTCATCGATGCACTTGTGGAAGATGTCGTTCTTCATCCAGGCGGCCAGCACGTCACCGTTGGTCCTGGTCAAGTCAAGTCCGCTGTGTTCGGCAAATCTCTTAGCCATAATTCTCTATTGTCAGTTTAATGTATTATTGTTCTATTTTCCTGCAAAGTTAGCAAAAATAATTGGATTGTCCAAATATCTCCCTCCCTTTGCCGCAGGAATGTGTTAAAAAATGGCACCGACGGGCGTAATTGTCTGAAATAGACAAAGTTTTTTGTAACTTTGCGCCCAAATCAACTTGTTATGGATATTAAAAACGCAACATTCAGCATCTCATCGCCCACTGTGTCGCAATGCCCAGCCGACGTGAAGCCGGAGTTCGCCTTCATCGGCCGGAGCAACGTGGGCAAGTCGAGCCTCATCAACATGCTCTGCAACCACAAGGGCCTGGCCAAGACTTCTTCCACGCCGGGCAAGACGCTGCTCATCAACCATTTCATCATCAACAACGAGTGGTACCTGGTCGACCTGCCCGGCTACGGCTACGCCAAACGGTCGAAGACGGTGCAGGACAGGCTCGCGCAGATGATAAGGTCGTACATACTGCTGCGGCGCCAGCTGGTCAACGTCTTCGTGCTTATTGACGTGCGCCATGAGCAGCAGCGCATCGACCGTGAGTTTGTCGACTGGCTTGGCGAGAGCGGAATTCCCTTTTCCATCGTCTTCACCAAGGCCGACAAGCTCGGAGCCGTCAAGGCGCGCATGAACGCCAAGGCCTGGATGGACAAGCTGCTCGACACCTGGGAGACGCTTCCCCCTTATTTCATCACCAGCGCAGAGAAGCGCACGGGGCGGGACGAGGTGCTCGACTATATCGGCAGCATCCTTGAGGATGTGAAGTGACGGCAGTGCGGCCGCAACAAACGCAACAACGCAACAACGCAACAACGCAACATTTATAGGTATCGCATGTCGGCAAAACAGA
>CABVDL010000051.1 GCA_902497035.1 uncultured Prevotella sp. | reverse complement strand
TGGTGGCCGGCACGAGGCCGGCCACTACACTAAAACCAAAGAAATTATTTCAGGTTAGACACCTGCTTTGCCATCTCATTCTCCGGGTCAATGCCCAACAGCTTTTTGGCCCACTCCTTAGAGGCAGTAGTGTTCTTAGCCACATTGTACTCATAAACCATAAAGTAAGAGTAAGCGGCCTTGAGCATAGCCTTGTCATTATTCGTAAGGTCAGCCTTGCTCTCCAAAGAGGTAATCAGAGCGTTGTAGAAAGGCTTGGCGAGTCCTTGCTTGCTTTCAGGGTCGAGAACAGAGTTGATGCTGCCGCGCACGTAGTTGCAGTAGTTGGCCTGCTCGGGGAACTTCTCCGCAGTCTTGCCATAGACCTCGTCAGCTTTCTTATAGGCAGCCGTTGCCCCGGCCTTGTCACCAGCCTGCGTCTTCTTGGCAGCAATCTCTGCATAGAGACTGCCAAGGCTCATATAATCCCTTGAGGTGGGATTAGAGGTAGCCTCAAGCGACTCGTCAAAATACTTCACGGCATTATCATAGTCACCCTTTTCGTTATAGACATCCGAGAGGTTCTTCAGCAGCGTCGGCTTCTGAACGATGGCATTCTTGTCAGAGGCAAGCTCTGTAAGCGCCTTATTGTACGCATCGACAGCCTCGTCCCAACGCTTTGACTGCTGAAGAGCAGTGCCGTAGTAAGCATAGTCGTCGGCAGTGATATGCGCGCTGTCGCTCTTGTTGAACAGACGGTCGGCATAGTCCAAGGCATTCTGAGGATCTTTCTTATCGGTGTAGTTCCAGAAGACTATACGGTTCCAGCCTGCACGGCGGGGATCCTTCTGAAGACCGGCCTTGGCCACCTCGATGCTGCGGTCACGCTTGCCGAGAAGGAACTCGGTCATAGCATACTTCGTAATATCATCGTCCTCCATCTTGGAAAGGTCAGAAATCTTGTTGTAATATTCCTCGGCCTTCTCGAAACGGTTGGGTACACTCGACTGGTAGAAGATGCGGCCTGCAAGCGCATCCACAGGATAGTCAGGACGCTGCGTCCGCAGCTCCTCAAGGTTGTCAACGGCCTCCTGAGGGCTACGGCCACGAAGAATCATGGCATATTTGTAATATCCCTCGGGGTCCTTGGGTGCGAAATACTTGGCCTGCTGATAGTTCTCTGCTGCACCACCTGCATCATCCTTAGAAACGCAAATGTCGCCCTTGAGCAAGAAAGCAGGCGCATATTTGCCGTTCTTGGCCAATGCATAATCAGCAAAAGACTCGGCATTGGTCAGATCTTTGGCATTGTAGAATGCCTTTCCTATGGCAACAAGTGCCTCGGGGTCTTTCTTGTTATCCTTGTAAAGCTGCTTCACCGACTTTTCAAAATCGGGGCCTTTTGCCTTTACAAGAGCTTCTACCTGAGACTGTAAGGCCTTCGTGTCCGTCTGGGCCATCACCGGCGCAACGGTTCCAAAAAGAAGAGCGCCTGCTAAAAGATATTTATAAGTTCTCATAATCATGTTGTTTTAAAGTTAAACCAATTGTTCTTGAACATCGGAGCAACCGTAATCAAGCTGCCATAGCGTGATACGAAATTGTCACGAAGTTTATAACATGACGTTAGTATGAATAAAAAGTTTCTGTCGAGATGAATTGTTTATCATTTATTGTCCGACGTTAACATCTCGGATGTTAATGTTCCCAAGTACAGGAAGCAGGCCGGCTTTCATCACAATTCGTTGTCCTTTCGGCCCCTCAATGAAGTGCGCAAAGCCCCAGGGAAGTCCTTGACGCGGGTCATTGACCAAAGCATAAACGGTACGGATGAATGGATACTCATCATTATAAATATAATATTGGTACGGCTTACGGCCACTCGACACGGTAGCAGGATGAACTTTGCTCACGCTCATCACACGGATGTTCTTGTTGAAGGTGAGATTGGTCGTATCACGCTTGTCGTTAAGCCAGTTGTTGCCAATAATACCAATGGTACCGGGATGCTTTTCAACATATGCTATCACCTCAGCGGTCTTGTTGACTGCAACCACATTCGGGTTGACAATGGCCTTGCCGCCAAGGAGAGAATCTTCTACCCAATGCACAGTGCTTGACTTAGGATTGTCAAAGACCACTGTGATGACACCACCCTTTGAACCCTTGTAAATTTGATTCCAACGGGTAGTCTTTCCCAACATGATGTTCTTGAAGTCGGTAGCAGAGATGAGGGTATCATTACTGCTCTTATTAACAATAAGCGCCAAAGCATCGTACGCTATCTTTACCGACTGTGGCACAAACTGCTTGGCACGTAAGGCCTGGATCTCTGAAGGCCGGAAGTCACGTGTCGTGAAAGCGAGCCACGTCTTGCCCGCCATCAGCTGCTTGATGGCTGTTGACTCATCGGTATAAATTGGAGTGACCTTGGCCTGCGGGTAATCGTTCTCGAAAACCTGCTTTTCCTCGTCAATGATGGGACTAAAACTTTCATCAGAGACGAAAGAAATCGCCCCTGATGAATAAGTATCTGTCCTTCCATCCTTGCTCTTCTTGTTGTTACCACAAGAAGAGCAAAGACAGACTGACAATGTTAATCCTACGAAAATGTAAGATGTAAGTTTCATAAATCTAATATTACTGTAATCTGAAGGATACAGGCACGTTGTATTTCACACGCACAGCTGAACCATTCTGCTTACCGGGAATCCAGTGAGGCATGCCCTTGACAACGCGAACTGCTTCTCTGTCAAGAGAGGGGTCAACGGAGCGCACGACGTTCACATCGGTGATGCTTCCGTCACGCTCAACCACGAACGACACAACCACACGTCCCTGCACGCCATTCTCTTGTGCGACGACAGGATACTTGATGTTTTCGTTGAGGTACTTCATCAAAGCAGCCTGGCCGCCGGGGAACGAAGGCATCTGTTCTACGACATCGAACACCTTGTTCTCAACCTCAGGCTTGGGCTCTGCCTTTACAGGCTCGTCAGCAACACGCTGAGTAACCTTAAGCACCTCACCGGCATCGGAGTTACCCTTTACATCGAGTGCACCGATAGCAGTGTTGGTCTGCATAAGCTGGTCTTGGGTCTTCATCTCTTCCTCAGGCTTCACCTCATTATCCTTCTTGATGACAGGAGCGGTGAACTTGATTGAAGACTTAACCTCTTTAACCACCTCTTTCTTCTGCTCTACCTCAACCTTACGCTGAACCTTAGCCTTTTCTTTCTTAGGTTGGTTGAGCGTGGAAAGTTCGGTTACAGCATCATTCATAGCATGAGCCAACTGATACTCGTCATATCTGGTCTTCAACCAGAAACCGATAATCAGAATGGCCGCAAGAACAGCGATAGTCACAATGGCCTTGATATTTCTCGAGGGAGTCCCCTTACGGAGCTTGTAGGCACCGTAGGCTTTATTACGTCCTTCAAATATAAGGTCACACCAACCATCTCTTGTTAAATCAATATTTGCCATTTTTTAACCTTTCTTGTTTAGTGATACCTTATAGCTTGACGTTGTTCTCCTTGAGGAGCTTCAGGTCATTATCATTAATCTTGTCAATCACGTATTTACCGATAGAGCAAATCTGCATCTCGTCCAGAACATCAACAAGGTTCTTGTACGAAGCATTGTCAGTAGCCTTGATGATAATGGTCAGTGTGTTGATTCGACGACCATCGATAATACCGGCCTTGATTTGGGCAAGCCGCTGGTCATAGATAGAGTCCGGCATCTTGTGATTAGGGTCATCTTTCTCCTTATCCAGTTTTGCCTTTGCCTCCATCACGTCCTTGGCAGGCTGCGTGCCGTCCTCGGTCTGGTGATTGAAAATGACAGAGCGAATACCCTTCGTACCCCATGAAGTCTTCACAAGACACTTGGGATTTTCGGGCTTTACCTGTCCGGCCACATAGTAGAGCTGGTTGTCGGCCGTACAATAGAAAGTCAGCGTATAAGACTCCTTTGTTACGGTCTTGTCCTGGTCTGTAAGGTTCTTATCGTTACTCGGCATACTCAGTTCCATTGTCTGGGGTTTGGCCAGAGAAGTACAAAGCATGAAGAACGTGATAAGAAGCATCATCATGTCAACCATAGGAGTGAAGTCCACGCGGACATTCATCTTCTTCTGTTTGCTTTTTCCTACTGCCATCTTTTAGTCCTCCGCTTTCTTATATTGAGTAATCAGATAGTAACGGTTCTCGTTCATGTCCTGAAGCTCACTCATCAACTTCTTGATTGTCTTGTAAGGCGTCTTCTCATCAGCCTTGATGGCAATCTTGGCGTCGGGGTTGGCATCCTTGGCGGCCTTTACCCAAATCTGGAACTCACTCATGGCGGCAGCTCCCGTCTTTCCCTTTACAGAGTCAGTAGGAATGCCATATTGTTTGAGAGCCTCGGGCATCTGCGCCTCGTCCAAGTTCAGGAAAGCCTGAAGCTTGTCCATAGGAACGCCCCACATAGGAGTATTCAGGAACTTCTTCGTCTGGGCCCCGGTAAGTGAGACACCGAACTGGCCTGTAACGTCACTCAGGACGTTCTGCACGTCGGTAGTCTTGTCCATGCTCATGAAAATCTTTCCGTCGTTGCCGACGAGCACATTCAAGACGTTGCTTTCCGGGACTTTGATCTCCGATACTGATCCAGGCGTGTTCACTTTCACTGGCTCCTGCTTGACAAACGTAGATGTCAGCATGAAGAAAGTCAGCAGAAGCACCATCACGTCGGACATGGGGGTCATGTCTATCCAGACGTCTGCCTTCTTAATTTTTACTTTACCCATAGCGATAACATTTTAAAGGGTTAGCAAAAATTAAGCCTCGTCTGTGTGGTTAGCTTCGTAAGTCTGTGCGATTGTGTAACCTACCTCGTCGAGTGCATAAGTCAGCTTATCGATCTTATTGGTGTAGAAGTTATAGGCAATAACTGCGCACCAAGAAGTTGCGATACCGAAGGCCGTGTTGACCAGAGCCTCAGAAATACCAGTTGACAGAGCAAGTGAGTCACCACCGCCACCAGCAGCCAGAGCCTGGAATGAACGAATCATACCGGTCACAGTACCAAGCAGTCCGGTAAGGGTACCGAGCGTTACGATGGTAGCGATGATAGGAAGGTTCATCTGCAGCGTAGGCATCTCGAGCTGAGTGGCCTCCTCGTGAGCCTGCTCGATGCGGGCCACCTTCTGGCTCTTCTTCAGTGCTGCGTTGGCGCCGCTCTCCATGTTCTTGTAAGCGTGCAGGGAAGCAAGCACGACGTTGGCGACGGAACCCTGCATCTTATTGCAAAGATCTTCAGCCTTGTTGAAGTCATTGGCAGCAAGGGCAGCCTTGATGTTGGCCACGAACTTGGTCAGAGAACCCTTACCGAAAGCAGTCTTCAGAGCGAAATAGCGCTCAACAGCGAGACAAAGCACGGTGAGCAACAGCGTGTGGATGATAGGCACCACATAACCGCCCTTATAGATTGTACCGAAAATGTTAAGAGGAGCATTAGCATTGTCGCCACCCTGGAAGTTGGCGCCACTGCCAAGCCATAAGTTGAAGATGCAAAGTGCTGCAACGAAGCAGACAACGATAATCCAGAATGCACCTCTGATACCAGTGAAGCCCTTAGACTTCTGTGCAGCCTTGGGGGCTGCGGCCTTTTGTGTAGTTGCCATAGTTTTTGTTTAATTTTGATTATAAATAAATAATTGATTTTTCTTAAAGTTCAATAGCATTGTTTTCTTTACGACATTGACAGCCTTTAACAAGAGATTACCCGTGGCCGTCTTTGCACGTACAAAGATAACAACTTTTGTATAGATATTCCTTTGTTTACTTTCTTTTTAACACTATTTTTAGATTAATTTCGCGCAAGCCTCCTTAATCCGTTTCAGTGCCTCCCGGATATTGTCATCGCTTGTGGCGTAGCTCATGCGGAAACCGTCGGGCTCACCGAAAGCGTCACCTGCCACGGTGGCCACATGAGCCTCCTGGAGGAGATACATGGAGAAGTCAGTCGAGGTCTTGATGACCGTGTCGCCGGCGCGCTTGCCGAAGAACGCGTCGCACATTGGGAAGAGATAGAAAGCGCCCTGTGGCACGTTGACCTTGAGCCCGGGTATCTCACGGGCGAGCCTCACAATGAGGTCGCGGCGGCGCTCAAAGGCCTTGCGCATGGTCTCCACGCACTGCTGGTCACCCTCATAGGCGGCCAGCGCGGCCATTTGGCTGACATCGCATGTGCCGCTCGTGTACTGGCCCTGCAGCTTGCTCATGCCCTTCACTATCCATTCGGGGGCTGCCACCCAGCCCAGGCGCCAGCCTGTCATGGCATAAGCCTTGCTCACTCCGTTGCAGATGACCGTACGCTCCCTCATGCCCTCGCAGGCGGCTATGCTGGCCTGGAAACCGACGTAATTGATATGCTCGTAAATCTCGTCGGACAGCACGAACACCTCAGGGTGCTTGCGCAGCACGGCTGCCAGTGCCTCCAGCTCGTCCTGTGTATAGACACTGCCGGTAGGATTGCTCGGCGAGCAAAGGATGAGCATCTTGGTCTTCGGCGTGATGACTGCCTCCAGCTGTCCGGGGGTCATCTTGTAGTCGTTACCGAAAGCCGTGCGCACAACGACGGGAGTACCGCCTGCCAACTTTACCATCTGCGGATAGCTTACCCAATATGGTGCGGGAATGACCACCTCATCGCCAGGGTTTACCAGGGCAAGAATAGCGTTGCAGACCCCCTGCTTGCCGCCAGTACCCACAATTACCTCCTTTGTAGAGTAGGTCAAGTGGTTCTCACGGTCCAGTTTGTCAACAATAGCCTGACGGAGCGCCATGTAGCCGGGAACCGGGGAATACTTCGAATAGTTATCCACGATGGCCTTGATGCCCGCCTGCTTGATAGACTCCGGGGTCATAAAGTCGGGCTCGCCGACACTCATGTTGATAACATCAATGCCTTGTGCTTTCATTTCATTGCTCTTCTGCGACATTGCCAATGTTGCGGAGGGAGCAAGACGGTTGAGCCGATCTGATAATTGTGCCATAACAGTCAATTTATTGCCCACAAAAGTAAGCATTATTAATGAGATAACGCAAAAAACGTAACATTATTTAGAGAAAGAGGCCGTAATATTTCCATAGTGCATGTGCTACGCCCCGCCGATTACTTATAATTTTTACAGATGCAGCGTATGGCCCATCCTGTCGCGCTTTGTGCGCAAGTATTTGATGTCGTAGCGGTTGGGCGTAACCTCAATGGGCACATTCTCGACTATTTCCAGTCCGTAAGCCTCGAGACCGACGCGTTTGGTGGGGTTGTTGGTCATCAGCCGCATCTTGTGCACGCCAAGGTGACGCAGCATCTGGGCGCCGCAGCCGTAGTCGCGCTCGTCGGGCTTGAAGCCGAGGTGGATGTTGGCCTCAACGGTATCCATGCCCTTCTCCTGCAGCTTGTAGGCGGCAATCTTGTTCATCAGTCCGATGCCGCGGCCTTCCTGCTGCATGTAGATGACGACTCCCTTGCCCTCCTTCTCTATCATCTGCATCGACTTGTGCAGCTGTTCGCCACAGTCGCAGCGCATGCTGCCCAGAATGTCGCCTGTAGCGCAAGACGAGTGCACACGCACCAGAATAGGTTCATTCTCGTTCCACGTGCCTTTCACAAGAGCCATATGCTCCAGGCCGTTACTGGTCTGGCGGAAGGGGATGAGGTGGAAGTGGCCATAGACAGTCGGCAGGTCTACCTCCTCGCCCACCTCAATGCTGGTCTCACGCTTCAGGCGGTATTTGATAAGGTCTGCTATGGAGATAATCTTCATGCCCCATTCCCTGGCCCTCTCCTGCAGCTGCGGCATGCGCGCCATGCTGCCGTCGTCGTTCATAATCTCCATCAGCACGCCGGCGGGGTATAGTCCGGAGAGCTTGCAAAGGTCGATGGCGGCCTCAGTATGACCTGAGCGTCTCAGCACGCCGTTGTCCTGCGCATACAGGGGATTGATGTGGCCGGGACGGCCGAAGGTCTGTGGCGTGGAGGCGGGGTCGGCCAGTGCCTTGATGGTTTCGGCACGGTCGTGTGCCGACACGCCGGTCGTACAGCCCTCAAGCTTGTCGACGGTGATGGTGAAGGGCGTGCCGAGCATCGACGTGTTGTCTTCCACCTGATGGGGCAGGTCGAGCTCCTCGGCCCGGGATATCGTAATCGGCGCACACAGCACACCGCGGGCGTTCTTCAGCATGAAGTTGACTTTCTCCGGCGTTATCATCTCAGCCGCGGTAATCAGGTCACCCTCGTTCTCGCGGTCCTCGTCGTCAACGACAATGACGAACTTGCCCTGCTTGAAATCTTCCAGCGCATCCTCGATGCTGCTTAATTTGAAATCTGACATATGGCTTCTTTTCTTTTTTACATTAATAATATATATAGCCATCGCCCGGCCTATGCGTGAGGCTCGTGCACACGATGGTTGATGAGCTGCGTATTGGTGTACTTGATGACGCGCAGATCACGCAGCAGTCTCAGGCGGAACCGCCACATGCGGAAATAGAAGAACATTCCCACCGGCACAATGACGGCGGCCACGATGTTGAGCCACCGGCGGTCAAACGGACGGGTATGGGCCTTCACCGCCAGCACCGGGTAATGGTTGAGCAGGCTCAGCACCACGCTGTCGCGGGTATTGGCCAGGTCCTTAATGGTGGCCTCAAGCTCCTCACTGATTTTCTCTATGTCGTGGTCCTCCTGATATTTGAAGAACACCTTGATGAAGTTTGGTGGCGACTTCAGGTTGTGACTGCGCGAGTAGACAGTCACCTCCCGGTTAATCCTCAGCAATATCTCCTTGTCCTGTTCATAATGCGGCTCTTCGATGATGACCTCCTTGCCCTGGACGCTGCGCCTAATGCGGAGTCCGAAAGCCTTGCGGAAGAAAGCTGTCCAGCCGTCGGCATTGAACACCACCGAGTCGTTGCAGGCCTTGTAGGTGATGAAGGCGGCCAATGGAGTCAGCACGGCAGGAGCGATCGCGTGGCCTATCCAAACGTTCCACGTACCCTGACGCGCCATGCTGTAGCCAGTATTGTCAAGGATATAGAAGACAATGTAGACCAGCACAGAGATGATGACCGGCAGTCCCAGTCCGCCCTTGCGGATGATGGCGCCGAGCGGTGCGCCGATAAAGAAAAAGATGAGACACTGCAACGCAAGCGCGAATTTATTCTCCGCCTCAAGGTAATGGTTACGGATGATGCGCTCATTGTCGTGGGCCATCATCGCCTTGAACTGCAGGTCGGAGCCCATGCGCTGCACATTGCCCAGCGCCGTGGACAGGGCGTTGGCCCTCTGGTCGGGCGTGAGCCTGGCGTAGGCCTGGTCAAAGTCAAGACGGCTCCGCTCGGCGAGCCGCAGTTCTCTGACGGAGTCGGACCTGCTCATTGGCGGCGTTGCGAAATAGAACCGTTTGGCCTCAGCATAGAATGCACGGCCTATGCTGTCGTAGGTCTGGTTGAGCGAGTCAACGTCGGTGCGTATCTGGGCGAGACTTTTTCCACGCGCGTTGTTGGACAGCGCCGACATATCGGCCAGGTTGAATCCGTTGTCAAAGTCGATGTAGATTTGCTTGGCCACAAACGACTCACGGCGGTAAGGCACGGCAGCCGTACCGCCAAACTGGTCATCCTGCATGTTCTCAAACCACTCGCCGCTCCATAGCGACAGCAGCAAGTGCTTCTTCTCGGCCGTCGACTGTATCATGCCGCTGTCGGCAAGGATGATGGCCGCGTCCTCATAGCTCTGCGTCATGCGGTATATCATGATGCCGTAAAGCTTGCCGGTCGTCAGGTTCTTCTTCTGCACATAGATGTTGCAGTTGGGAATGCCGTCGTAGAAGATGCCCTCGGGTATCTCAAGCTCGGGGCTCTTCTGCTTCATCGACAGCAGCAACTGGGCAAACTTCATGTTGGCCATGGGGCCGATGTTGTTCTGGAAATAAAAGGAGACGCCCGAGATGAGCACCGTCACGACGATGAGCGACCGAAACGACTGCATGAGGGAGATGCCGGCGGCCTTGATGGCCGTCAGCTCAGAGCTCTCGCCCAGATTGCCGAAAGTGATGAGCGAACTGAGCAGGATGGCCAGCGGAAGGGCCATCGGCACAAACATCAGTGCGATGTACCAGAAAAAATGGGCAATCACATCCAATGACAGTCCCTTGCCTATCAGGTCATTGAGTTGCCTCCAAAGGAACTGCATCATCAGCACGAACTGGCAGATGAACAACGCTCCTAAAAACAGCAGGGCGAACTGTTTTAAGATGAATATGTCGAGTTTCTTTATGCGAAGATTCATTGATGTCACTTAGCACGGGGCACCGCAGGGTGTCTCTTCAGCCCGCGTTCCGTTTCTATCGTGCAAAGATAATGCAAAATTGGCAAATAGTCCCAAGATTTTCAAAAAAATAAAAGCTGACAACAGGTAACCACACCTTATTTATATATACACGCCAAAACGGGCTTCCCTCTCCACCCCTAAAAAGGGATGATGAGCGGAGGCCCGTATAAAGTTCAACTTAGAGGGGCAACAATACTATTCCTCCATAAACTTCTTGGCCGAGCGCAACTGATGGCGCATGTTGCTGAGCAGCTGCTGTGACTCCTGCAGGAGGTTAAGATAGACCATATCCACCTGGTAATACTTGTTGTTCTTGCTCGTCTGCATGCGGTAGAGGTGGCTCTTGCGGATGACCGATAGCTCGTCCTTGCAGGCGTCGGCCTGGGCCAGCACCTTGCGGTACTCGTCGTAATGGTTGGTCTCTATCTCGTCGGTCGTCTCTTTCATCAGCTCGTTGATAGTCTGCCTGACAGGCTCATATTCCTTGACGTAAGCTTCGGGTATTGGCACGAAGTTGTTGTCAACATGCTCTTTAATAGGAGCCAGCATGCGCCGCAGGGTATAGATAAGCTGCTCGTCACTATTGGCGCCGATATGGAACCACGTGTTGCGCTCCACGGCCATCTCTATCGGCGACTTCTTCAGGCCAAGCATCTCCTGCCTGCGCAATTTCTTCAACATCTGCAGCGCTTTGCGCAATCCCTTGTCGCTGCGGCGCAAGTTGCCCACCTTTCGGTCCTGGAAGGAGTCAAGGATGACATTGTATTGCTCGAGCGCAAAGCGGCAGGTCTTGCTTTGGGTGTCGCGCACGTGACTGCGCAGCATCTCCCAGACGAGCTCCGGGTCACGGGTGCGCATCATCAGGCGGAAGCTGTCCTCAGCCTCCTTGGCCTGCTGCTTCTTACGGTTATACTGGCGGTTGCTGCGCCACAAGAGGAAGATGACGAGGAACATGAAAAATCCCTCCACGACAAATCCACCGTACCACATGCAAAGGCATACCAGCGCGCAGGTAAGGAAAGCCACGCCGGCGGTGATAAACCAGCCGCCGATAACGCTCAGCACGCCCGTCACACGGAAGACGGCACTCTCGCGGCTCCACGCGCGGTCGGCAAGACTCGAACCCATCGCCACCATGAATGTCACATAGGTCGTAGAGAGCGGCAACTGGTGGTTGGTGCCGAACACGATAAGCATGGAGGCTATGACAAGGTTGACGGCCGCACGCACCACATCGAAAGCGGCCGCGTCGTCTGTCAGCACCACCTCATTGGCATTGAAGCGGCTGTTAATCCACTGGCGGACTCCAACGGGGAAAAGGTGGGCTGCCCAATACACGGCCGACTGGAAGAAGCGCACGATGGAGCGCGCGGCACGGCTTGAGCCGAACATCTCGTCGCCCTCATCCTGGCGAGAGAGGTCGACAGAGGTCTTGATCACATTCTGCGCCTTCTTCGACGTGGCCATTGCGACAATCATTATCATGCCGGCAGCCATCAGATAATACAGCGGGGTGCGGGCCGAGGACATCAGCGAGGTCATCAAGAACTGGTCGGCGTCCGCACCGTTGGCATTGGCATGGAAGTCGCGATAAGAGTCGAGACCGGCCAAAGGCACGCCGATGAAGTTGACCAGGTCGTTGCTGGCAAAGGCCATGGCCAGGGCAAAAGTGCCCATCAGCACGATAAACTTAAAGATGTTTATCCTCAGCAGATGCAGCACCTCCATGACAATGGTGGAGCCTATAAACGTGGCAACCAGCAGCATATTGGTGTTGGCGTTTATGAAGCCTCGCGTTTCGGCAGAGATGTAGGGACTCTTTCCCATACCCTGTATCAGAATGAAATAGGAAAGCACCGTGAACGCGATGCCGCCGAATATGGCAATGGTATAGCGGCTGTGCTTCTTATAGTTAAAGGTGAAAACCACGCGGCTTATCCACATGACGGCCATACCGACAATAAACGAGATGGCCACGGACACGAAGATAGCGATGATCACCTGCAGGGCTTTGGTAGAGTTGACCAGACTGCTGAAATCGAGGCTGCTGTCGGCAGCCATCTTCAGCATGGCGAGCATGGCCGTGCCGCCCAACAGCTCAAACACCAGCGACACGGTGGTGGAAGTCGGCATGCCCAACGTATTGAACATGTCCAAAATGATCACGTCCGTCACCATAACGGCGAGGAAAATGGTCATCACCTCATGAAACGAGTAGTGGGAGGGCACCATGATGACGTGTCTGGCCACGTCCATCATGCCGGAAGACATTACGGTACCCAACAGCACACCCACCGAGGCGATGATTAGTACAGTCCGGAAACTTGCGACCCGCGCGCCCACGGCCGATTGGAGGAAGTTAACGGCATCGTTGCTTACGCCCACAAACAGGTCGAACACTGCCAGGCAAAGCACGAAGATAACGATGCAAAGATAAATGGTTTCCATTTAAAGAACTAATATATTATGATTTCTGCGCAAAATTATACAGACAATGTTACAGGCCTGTTGCCTTGATGTTACAATTGTGTTACATCGGGAAAGGCATTAAAATTATCCTTATTCTTTGCTGCATCAACAATTATTAGCTACCTTTGCGGCCTCAACAAACCCACAAAACAAGAAGACTATGAAAAAGAGCATCCTGCTGTCCGTCGTGGCCATAGCCGCGCTGACCGCCGCCTGCAACGGCAACAAGACCAACAGCGCCGCCGTGACAGACACGGTGGCCGTCAGCACTTTGTCAGGCACCTATGAGGGCACGCTGCCCGCAGCCGACTGCCCGGGCATTGAGACCAGACTCACCATCAACGCCGACAGCACCTACGACCTTACTTCTCACTACATCGGCCAAAAGGACACGTTCAGCGTGAGCGGCGTATACCATGCGCCCGACGGCAGACTCGTGGAGCTGGTGACACCCTCTTCCAACGAAAAGACTTATTACAAGGTGTTGGACGACAGCACGCTCATCCTTGCCAACGACAAGGGCGAGGAGCCTGCAGGTGAGCTGAGAAAGAACTACCAGCTGCACAAGAAAGCCCAATAAACGAAACCGCCTTTGAAAAAGGCTGCAGTATGCGGCGCAGCGGATAACGTCCGTGACAGTGTTCGCCAGCGGTGACCGTATCCTCCTGGGGTGACAGTGTTCGCCAGCGGTGACCGTATCCTCCTGGGGTGACAGTGTTCGCCAGCGGTGACCGTATCCTCCTGGGGTGACAGTGTTCGCCAGCGGTGACCGTATCCTCCTGGGGTGACAGTGTTCGCCAGCGGTAACCGTATTCTCCTGGGGTGACAGTATTCTCCTGGGGTGACAGTGTAGTGGCCGGCCTGGTGCCGGCCACCAGCCCTTGGTATGGCATTTCCCCACAGATAACGCAGATTTCACCAGAAGCCAGGACTGCCTCAACGGCTACCGGGCCATTACCGTTTCCGGGCTACGTAGGCACGCAGCAGGTCATTGATGATGCCGTCGGCCAGACCGATGTTCGGCACCATGATTTTCCCGACCCCGGCACTTGAGGCCACATGCAGGAAAATCTCGGCGGCCGGCACGATGACGTCGGCGCGGTCGGGCTTCAGACTGTAAGCCTGCATCCGCTCCTCCACGCTCATCTTGCTGAGCCGGGCGTACAGCCGTCCCAGCGTCTCTACCGGCAGAAAGTCTTTTGTTTTCTCACTCTTGTTGGCCAGCCGGAAGAGCTTGTTGATGTTGCCGCCACTGCCGATGATGACGATGTTGCCGTAGCCTCTGGTCACCTCACTGATCTTTTGCTTCATTCCGAGCAGCACATCCGGCCTCACCTTGTTGTTGAGCAGGCGGATGGTACCCACGTTGAAACTGTGGCTGAAAAGACGCTCGCCGTTGCTGATAAAGCTCACCTCGGTGCTGCCGCCGCCCACGTCGACGTAGAGAAAGTTGCCCTCGCCCGACATCAGGCTGTAGTGGTTGTCATAGACTATCTGCGACTCCTCGTCGCCCGAGATAATCTCAATCTTGATGCCCGCGCCCTTCTCAATGCTTTTCAGCACCTCCTTGCCGTTCTTCGCGTCGCGCATGGCCGACGTGGCGCAGGCACGGTAGATATTGACATCGTACACCTTCATCAGCTGTCGGTAGGCCTTCATCGTGTGCAGGAACTCGTAAGCGCGTCTGTCTGAAAGCTTCCCGTCGTTGAACACGTCCATGCCCAACCGCAAGGGGACTCGCAGGAAGAGGCTCTTGCGCAGCTTCTGGTTGCCGTCGATGTCGATGTCCACATGTTTCACCAAAAGGCGGGCGGCGTTTGACCCGATGTCGATGGCAGCAATATTGAGGCTGTCAATCCTCATGTCACTCATGTTGCGTATTCTCCTTTAAATAAGCGTTGTACAATTGCTCCTGCGAGCGGAAAGCGGGATGCGCGTCGTCGATGGGCTGCAGTGCATTGGTGCCCTTTCCGTCAACGATGCGGCCGTTGGTATTGTCTCTGAGTCCGTATTCCACCGTGCGGAGCAGGTCGCGCTGCAGGTCCTCGTCGTAGACCGTCGTCATCACCTCGATGCGTGAGAGCAGGTTGCGCGGCATCCAGTCGGCCGAGCCGAGGAAGTAGCGGTTCTTTCCCCCGTTGCAGAAGATGAGGATGCGCGAATGCTCGAGATAGCGGTCAATGATGCCCACGGCCCTGATGTTGTCGCTCAGGCCCCTGATGCCCGGCACCAGCGAGCAGTTGCCGCGAATGACAATCTCAATCTTCACGCCGGCCTGCGAGGCCTGGTAGAGCTTGTGCACCACATCCTTATCGGTGATATGGTTGATTTTCATCTTCAGCCAGGCTTCCTTGCCCTCCTTTGCATGCTTTATCTCATTGTCGAGCATCCGCAGCACGCGCGTCTTCATGGCGTAGGGCGACACCATCAGCTCCACGAAGCGCGGATGGATGTAGGGACGGTCGATGAAGTCGAACACGCGGGCCACCTCGTTGACGATGCGCGGCCGGGCCGTCATCATCAGGTAGTCGGTATATACCTTGGCGTTACCCTCGTGGAAGTTGCCCGTACCGATGCAGGCGATGTTTCCTTTCTTCGACTCGATGTAGAGCAGCTTCGAGTGCACCTTGAGGCCCTCAACGCCATAGATCACGTTGACACCCTCCTCCTGCATGCGGCGGCTCCACTTGATGTTGCTCTCCTCGTCGAAGCGGGCCAGCAGCTCCACCACGGCCGTCACCTTCTTTCCGTTGCGGGCGGCGGTGATGAGTGCCTTCACCACTTTCGAGTCCTTGGCCAGACGGTAGAGAGTGGTCTTGATGGCTTTCACCTCAGGCTTGATGGCCGCCTCACGCAGCACGCGGATATAGCCGTCAAACGAATGATAAGGCACGTGGATGAAACGGTCCTTCTCCCTGATCTGGTCAAGGATGCTCACGGGCGACAGGAACTCCGGCTTCATCACATGCTGCCATGCGGGATATTTCAGTTCTGTATGGCCGCAGTCGGGAAACGTCATCAGGTCCTTGTGGTTCTGGTAGCGTCCGCCTGCGAGGCTGGTGTCAAGCTCCTTGATGTCGAGGCGGTCCAGGATGAGCTGCTGTATCTCCTTGGGCATGTCGCCGTCGTAGATGACGCGCACGGCATCGCCGCGCTTGCGGCTGTTGACACCTGCCGTAATCTTTTCCAGCGTGCTGTAGTCCTGGTCGTTGTCGATGTCCATCTCGGCATCTTTCGTGAACTTGAACGAGTAGGCCTTGTAGGCACTCTCTTTCATGCCGAGGAAGATGAGCGGCAGGCAGAAGCGCACCACGTCGTCGAGATACATGATGTCGTCGCGTCCCTTTTCCGACGGCAGCTTGATGAAACGGCCGAAGAGCCGGTCGGGTATCTTGACGATGGCGTATTTTGTCTTCTGCTTTTCCTTGATATCCACCCTATCGACAACAAGGTAGATGCGGTTGTCCTCTAGGCGCGATATTTCCTTGATTTCAGAGAGCCAGATGGGGTTGACCGAGCCGTTGAGCTTGTTGTAGAAGAAGTCGGTCAGGAACTTCTGCTGCGCGTCGTTGACCTCTTTCTCGGTAATGATGTTGATGCCGTGGCTTTCCAGGGCTCCTCTCACCGTGGCCACGGCGTTTGAATATTCCACGCTGTATTGCTTGTTGAGCTTGTTGATGGCCTTGAGGCTCTGTTTCAGCACTGCCTTGGTAGCTTTTTCCAAATGCGGGTTTTCGAGGAAACGGTTGATGGAGGCCACTCTGACACGGAAGAACTCGTCAAGGTTGTTGGAGTAGATGCCCAGAAACGACAGGCGCTCCAGCAGCGGCACCTGCTCCTTCTCGGCCTCCTGCAGGATGCGGTGGTTGAAGTACATCCAGCTCACGTCGCGCTCTACATAGGTACGTCTCTCTTTTGTCATAAGGCTGTAGATTTTTGTGTCGTTGATTGTCGGTTATTTGCTGGCCCGATTGGCCACTGCCTCGTCCTTGGCCGTTGTCCTGCGCCTCGCGGAGACACGCTTCTGAGGCTTGTCGGAATTGTCGGCATGACGCGGTTTGCCTGATTTATCCGCATCCGCAGTATTATCGGCTTTGTCTGACTTTGCCGGCTTCTTGCCAGCCGTCTTCCTGTCAGCCTTGCGGGCCTCCTTGTCTTTGTCTTTATCCTTCCCCTTGACCTTGTCCTTACCCTTTCCCATGGCGGCATCGGCGGCCATCTGCCGGTCTACAATCTTGTTGTCGGCCTGCTCCAGAATGATGTATTCCTTGCCGCCGTCATAATGGAAGAGTTTAGAGAAGGCCTTGAAAGTGCCTGTCGGCACCACAATGCGGTGCAGGTCATCGCAGTCGGCCAGCACGTTCTTGTTCATCTTCTCCGGAAGTCCCTCGAAGGTAATCATCTTCAGCTCGTCGCACTCTGAGAAAGCGTAGTCGCCAATGCGCTTCACGCTGGCGGGAACATGAACATCATCAAGGGCATCGCAATCAGAGAACGCGTCTTTCTCAATCACTTCCAGGCCAGCGGGCAATGTGACACGCCGCAGTCTGCTTTTCTGGTGGAAAGCCTGCTCGCCAATCACTTTCACGGTGTCTGGCACGACAAAGCTCTCGCTGTTGCTCAAACAATAAATCAGGCAATCCTTGCCCACAGTATAGACGGCCTCGCCGTCAAACTCGAAGTCCTCGCTGTCTAACTTCTGCAAAGCGAGATTAAGCACAAGATTTTGAAAACGGTTATCCTTTCTCTTGTTGGCTGATGTCAATAAGTCGACAATGGCTTTTTTGCTCTTTTTCATAAGTTCCCATTGAATGTTTCTGCAAAATTAAACATTACCACGGTAATAATGCCGTTACACGTGTTACATGTTTGTTACACTCGTGTTACGTGACACAAATGGGGACAAATCTTTACCCTCGCACGGGCTTTGGGCCATGTTCCGAAGTTCACCAAAATGGGCGCAGCAGATAAAGTTTGTAGAGCTGTGCGTCACCGGTGACAGTGT
>CABVDL010000050.1 GCA_902497035.1 uncultured Prevotella sp. | reverse complement strand
CCTGGTGCCGGCCACCGTCCGCCGGTGATGCGTGCCTGTCCTCATCTGCGCAATCATATTTTTTTGCTCACGCTGATTTCGCTGATAGCGCAGAGACTGTCATCTGCAAGATCTGCGTTATCCGCGTGAGGAACTCTCGCTGGCGTGGAGGAAAGGTCTTTCCAAGGGCTGGTGGCCGGCACCAGGCCGGCCACTACACTAAAACCAAAACATACCTCATGCTGTTTTTGTCGCTTTCATGCTATGGGCATCTTGCGCGCAGATGGCGGATTTTTTGGCCGCGCCGACAATTTGGCGCATTATTCCTTTGCTTTCTTGCATAAGTTTATTAACTTTGCATGATTAACTTGTTTAAGGAAATATCCAACTTTGCAATTATGGCAATAGAAATTCGGCGTGTTGAAAGCAAGAGAGCGCTCAGGCGCTTCATCGATTTTCATTACGACCTCTACCAAGGCAACCCCTACGACGCCCCAGCCCTGTTCATTGATGAGATGAATACGCTGCGCCGTGACCGCAACGTGGCGTTCGACTTCTGCGAGGCAGAGTATTTCCTCGCCTACAAGGACGGGAAAATCGCGGGCCGCGTGGCTGCCATCATCAACCACCGTGCCAACGAGCGCTGGCAGAAGAAGGACGTACGCTTCGGCTGGCTCGACTTCATTGATGACATCGAGGTGAGCCGCGCCCTCTTCGACGCCGTCGGACAGTGGGGACGCAGCAAGGGCATGACCGCCATGGTGGGGCCGCTCGGCTTCACCGACCTCGACCCCGAGGGCATGCTCATCATGGGCTTCGACAAGCTCGGCACCATGCCCACCATCTACAACTATCCCTACTATCCCGAGCACATGGAGAGGCTCGGTGGATGGGTCAAGGACAACGACTACGTGGAATACTACCTGCCCGTGCCAGACGCCGTGCCCGACAAGTTCCAGAAGCTTGCCGCCCTCATCGAGAAGCGCTACAACCTGCACGTGAGGAAGGTGACCAAGGAAGACATCAAGAACGGCTTCGCCCACCAGGTGTTCCACGTCATCAACGATACCTACAAGGACCTCTACGGCTATGTGGAGCTCACCGACCGGCAGATTGACCAGTACGTCAAGTCGTACATGCCGATGCTCGACCTCAACCTCATTACGGTCATTGTCGATGGCAACAAGGACAACGCCATCGCCGGCGTGGGCATCAGCATGCCCTCCATGGCCCGCGCCATGCAGAAGTGCCGCCGCGGCCGTCTGCTGCCCTTCGGCTGGTGGCACGTGCTGCGCGCCCTGAAGGCCCACAAGAGCGAGGGAGTCGATCTGCTGCTCGTAGGCTTCCTGCCCGAATACCGCACCAAGGGAGCCAACGCGTTGCTCTTTGCCGACCTCATCCCGCGCTACATCGACTACGGCTTCAAATGGGGAGAGACCAACGTGGAGATGGAGAACAACAACGGCGTGCAGGGACAGTGGAGCTCGCTGGAGCACATCAACCACAAGCGCCGCCGCTGCTACCGCAAGACTATTGACCCAACCGAGAAATAACTTACCGCAATGACCGAAGAAGTACAGACCGCACAATACACTGACGACAACATACGCCACCTGAGCGACATGGAGCACATCCGCACGCGCCCCGGCATGTATATCGGCCGATTGGGCGACGGCTCGCTGCCCGAGGACGGCATCTACGTGCTGCTCAAGGAAGTCATCGACAACTCCATCGACGAGTTCAAGATGCACGCCGGCGACCGGCTGGAGATAGACATCACCGACAGCCTGCGCGTCAGCGTGCGCGACTACGGCCGCGGCATACCTCAGGGCAAGCTCGTCGAGGCCGTGTCGGTGCTCAACACCGGCGGAAAGTACGACTCCAAGGCCTTCAAGAAGAGCGTGGGCCTCAACGGCGTCGGCGTGAAGGCCGTCAACGCCCTCAGCGCTCACTTCGAGGTGAGGAGCTACCGCGAGGGCAGGGTGCGTGCGCTGAAGTTCGAGAAGGGCATACTCAAGGACGACCAGACGACGGAGACGCCGGACGAGAACGGCACCTACATCTTCTTCGAGCCAGACAGCACGCTGTTCAAGAACTACTCCTTCCACGATGAAATCGTGGAAAACATGCTGCGCAACTACACCTACCTCAACACGGGCCTGACCATCATGTACAACGGACGGCGCATCAAGAGCCGCAACGGGCTGCAGGACCTGCTCGTTGACAACATGACCACCGACCCGCTCTATCCCATCGTCCACATCAAGGGCGACGACATCGAGGTGGCCTTCACCCACACCAACCAGTACGGTGAGGAATACTACAGCTTCGTCAACGGACAGCACACCACGCAGGGCGGTACCCACCAGAGCGCCTTCAAGGAGCACATCGCCAAGACCATCAAGGAATACTACGACAAAAACTACGAATACACCGACATACGCAACGGCATCGTGGCGGCCATCGCCATCAACGTCGAGGAGCCGGTGTTTGAGTCGCAGACCAAGATCAAGCTCGGCTCCACGCTCATGGAGCCGGGCGGCGAGACCATCAACAAGTACATAGGCGACTTCGTCAAGCGCGAGGTCGACAACTACCTCCACATCCATAAGGACGACGTGGCCGACGTGCTGGAAAGCAAAATCAAGGAGAGCGAGCGTGAGCGCAAGGCCATGGCCGGCGTGACGAAGCTCGCCCGCGAGCGTGCCAAGAAGGCCAGCCTGCACAACCGCAAGCTGCGCGACTGCCGCATTCATTTCTGCGACGTCAAGGACGCGCGCAAGGAGGAGTCGTCAATCTTCATCACAGAGGGCGACTCGGCCAGCGGCAGCATCACCAAGAGCCGCGACGTCAACACGCAGGCCGTGTTCTCGCTGCGCGGCAAGCCCCTCAACTCCTACGGCCTGACCAAGAAGGTGGTCTATGAGAACGAGGAGTTCAACCTGCTGCAGTCGGCCCTCAACATAGAGGACGGGCTCGACGACCTGCGCTACAACAAAGTCATCGTGGCCACCGACGCCGACGTCGATGGCATGCACATCCGACTGCTGCTCATCACGTTCTTCCTGCAGTTCTACCCCGAGCTCATCAAGAAGGGCCATGTCTATGTGCTGCAGACGCCGCTCTTCCGCGTGCGCAACCGCCGCTCCAAGATCAAGAGCAAGAAGGTGGTGGCCGAGGCCGACGCCAAGCTCAGCGGCGGAGAGCGGAAAAGTGACTTCATCACGCGCTACTGCTATACCGACGAGGAGCGCGTCAGCGCCATCAGGGACCTCGGGCCCGACCCGGAGATAACGCGCTTCAAGGGGCTCGGGGAGATATCACCCGACGAATTCGTCCATTTCATCGGGCCCGACATGCGGCTCGAGCAGGTGACGCTCCACAAGAACGACCAGGTGCAGAAGCTCCTCGAATACTACATGGGCAAAAACACGATGGAACGTCAGAATTTCATCATCGACAACCTCGTCATAGAGGAGGACCTGCCCGAGGACGAGACCCTTGACGGCGAAGCCTGAGACAAGACAAGAGAGAACAAATCTGATATGAACAAAAACGCTATTTCACACACGGCAGGACTGCGCCTTCGCGCCGGTCTTGCCGTTGCTTGTCTGTTGCTGTTGGCGGCTCTTCCGGCCACGGCGCAGATGCACATCAACCTTGGTAAGAACAGTCCGCTGCGCAAGCTCCAGATAGCCGAGCTTGCCATCAGCAACCTCTACGTCGATACGGTCGATGAGAACCGTCTCGTGGAGGACGGCATCCGCGGTATGATAGAGAAGCTCGACCCCCACTCGTCATACACCACGGCCAAGGAGACCAAGGCGATGAACGAGTCGCTCAACGGCTCCTTCGACGGCATCGGCGTGCAGTTCAATATGCAGGAGGACACGCTGCTCGTCATCCAGACCATCCTCAAGGGCCCCTCAGAGCGTGCGGGCATCCTCGCCGGCGACCGCATCGTCGCGGTCAACGATACGGCCATAGCGGGCGTGAAAATGTCGCGCGACGAGATCATGCGCCGCCTGCGCGGTCCCAAGGGCACGAGGGTGAGGCTCACCGTCGTCAGGCGGGGCATTGGCGACAGGCTCACGTTCAACGTCACGCGCGACAAGATACCCGTGAAGACCATCGACGGCTACTACCTCATCAGGCCGCAGGTGGGCTACATCCGCATCGGCGGCTTCGGAGCCACCACCTACGAGGAGTTTATGAGGGCCGTCGGCGAGCTGCGCGCCAAGGGCATGCGCGACCTCATCCTGGACCTTCAGGACAACGGCGGCGGCTATCTCCAGGCGGCCGTACAGATAGCCAACGAGTTTCTGCAGCCCCGCGACCTCATCGTCTATACCGAGGGCCGCAAGTTTCCGCGGCAGGAGTACCATGCCCAGGACGGCGGCTCGCTGCGCGAGGGCAGGGTGGTGGTGCTTGTCAATGAGTTCACGGCCTCAGCCGCCGAGATCGTGACGGGCGCCATCCAGGACCAGGACCGCGGCCTCGTCGTCGGCCGCCGCACGTTTGGCAAGGGACTCGTACAGCGTCCCGTAGAGTTTGATGACGGCTCGATGATGCGCCTCACCATCGCCCACTACTACACGCCGTCGGGCCGCTGCATACAGAAGCCTTACAAGAAGGGCGACAAGAAAGACTATTCCATGGACCTCGACCAGCGCTACCGGCACGGCGAGTTCTACAGTGCCGACAGCATCCACTTTGCCGACTCTCTGAAATACTATACCCTGCGCAAGCACCGCACGGTGTATGGCGGGGGCGGCATCATGCCCGACTATTTCGTGCCGCTCGACACAACGCAATTCACCACGTTCCACCGCAACCTTGTCGCGAAGAACGTGGTGATGGAGCAGGACCTGAAGTTCATGGACAGCCACCGCAGCGAGCTGAGACGCCGGTATCCCGACTTTGCGTCGTATATGGCCCGCTATGAGGTGCCGCAGACGCTCGTCGATGCCATCCTGGCCGAGGGCAGGAAGCTGAAGATAACGCCCCGTGACGACGCCGAGCTCAAGGCCACGCTGCCTTATCTCCGCCTTCAGCTCAAGGCGCTCATAGCCCGCGACGTGTGGGATATGAGCGAGTATTTCCAAATTATGAACGAGCAGAATAAAACCATCCAGCAGGCCCTCCGATTGATAGCAGAATAAGCAGCGTCTGCTATAACCAAATCAGCCCCTTCCCAAAGCTTGGGAAGGGGCTGATTGTCGTTTCTATAGCTTCTATAGTATCTATAGCGTCTATAGCTTCTATAATTTCTACAGCCCTATCTCTTTAATCAGCCGGTCGGCGTGGCCCCAGCGGTCGATCATGAACAGCACGTAGCGGATGTCGACGCCGATGCAGCGCGCCAGCCGCGAGTCGAAGTTGATGTCCGACGACAGGCTGTCCCAGTTGCCGTCGAAGGCCAGTCCGATGAGCCTTCCCTTGCCGTCGAACATGGGTGAGCCGGAGTTGCCGCCCGTGATGTCGTTGTTGGTGAGGAAGCAGAGCTGCAGCTTGCCCGTATGGGGGTCGGCGTAGCGGCCGAAGTCGGTGGCCGACAGCAGTGAGCGCATCACTGGCTCCGCCTGGTAGTCGATGACCCCCTCGTCGCCTTTCCTCATCTTCTCCACGATGCTCTCAGCCGTGGTGTAATAGGCCGTGTTGCTGCCTAAGGTGAGCGGCTTCACCTGTCCGTATGACAGGCGCATGGTGAAGTTGGCGTCGGAGTAGTGGGGCTTGTCCATCTCCATCTGCACCTTTGCCGCGCAGAGGTAGCGCTCCTGGTCGGCGATGCTGTCCAAGAGCGTCTTTCCGCCGTTTCCGCCGTTTCCGTAAGCCTTGGTAATCTTCTCGTATATGGCTTTGATGGCCTTGCCGTAGGCAACGCCGGGGTCGCTGTGGAACGCCTTTGAGCCGGCATAGAGCTTGCAGCCTTTCCTCAGCAGTGCCGACTTGGCGAAGAGCCATCTGACGTATTTCCCGCAGTCGCCGTCGAATTTCCTGTCGATGGTCTGGTAGAAGTCGGGCATGAAGGCCGTGTCGGCCTGCTCGCGGTAGTTCTTGAGCATGGCGGCAAGCATGTCGGCGTCGGTGTCGTAGTCCCACTGGTCGGCATTGTTGTCAAAGGCGAAGAAACTCCCTTTTTTGTCGCTGCGGGCCCGATCCTTGTTTGTGGTGGCCAGCGCGCGCGAGTTGAACTCCACGTTGCTTCGGCGGCTGAAGGTCTCGCTCCATTGCGTCATGGCCTTGGCAAGCCTTCCGCTGCGGGCATAGAGCCGGCTCAGGAGGGCGAAGTCCACCTTCTGGCCGGGGCAGCGCGCGGTGTCCTGCCACCGGCTTATCTGCTGCTCAAAGAGGCGCTTCTGGTTGATGAGGCCGATGGAGTCGATACATTTGTTCATGCCGATGCTGTTTTTCCAGTAGTTGGAGCTTTGTGCGAACTTTGAGTCGTACTTGATGCGCACGGCCTCGCTGGCGCGCATGTGCCGCAGCATGGTCTCCTGCTTTATGCCGCGTATCTGGTAGCGCGGCTCGTTCTGGTCGTCTCGCATCTGCCGTATGCCGTAGCTCGAGAGGTAGCGCTCTGTAGAGCCGGGATAGCCCATCGTCATGGCGAAGTCGCCCTCCTTGTATCCGTCGAGGCTCACGCGCGCCCAGGTCTTGGGGTGGTATGGTACGTTGTCCTTGGAGTAGGGCGCGGGGCCGTTGGTCTTCGGGTTGGCATAGATGCGGAACACGGAGAAGTCGCAGGTCTGGCGCGGCCACATCCAGTTGTCGGTCTCGCCGCCAAACTTTCCCATCGACTTCGGAATGGTGAACACCAGGCGCAGGTCGGTGAAGTCCTGATAGGTGGTGGCATACCACTTGTTGCCCTCGTAGAACGCGTCGATGTTGACGTGGAGCGTGGAGTCGATGGCCTTTACCGAGTCGGTCATTGCGTTCTGAAGAGAGTCGATGAGCCTTTCCTGAGCCTTTGTGTCAAGCACGTTGAGGCCCAGGGCGCTCACCTGCTGGGTGATGTCGCGCTGGTCTCTCATGAACGAGACAAACATGTCCTTGTTGGGTAGCTCCTCGTCGTAGCTTTTTGCGATGAAGCCGTTGGCCATGTAGTCGTGCTCCACGGTGGAATGGGAGCGTATGGCCTCGAAGCCGCAGTGGTGGTTGGTGAAGACGAGGCCGTCGGGCGACACGACGACGCCCGAGCAGAAGCCGGAGAAGTTGACCACGTTGTTCTTGATGGCGTCGGCGTCGCTGTAGAGCGCCGACTGGGGCAGCGAGAAGCCGTAGCTCCGCATGGTCTCATACACCTGCGCGGGCAGGTTGTAGAGCGTCCACATGCCCTCGTCGGCCGTGGCCTTGAACGGTGCTGCCGCGAGCAGAGAGGCAAGGAGCAGCTGTGTTTTTTTCATTTTCATATATTTATCTTGATTGTTGGTTTGTGCGGGAGCTGAGGCCGTCTAAGCATGTGTGGCTACGACGGCGTAGGCCTTTCGGCGCGCGTGCAGGTAGGTGGCAAGCACCAGGAGGCTGGTGATGATCCACGATATGGGGTAGCAGAGCATCAGGTGGCCATAGCCCGGCCAGTGGGGCAGCACGAGGAATATCCACGCCAGACGGAGGAGGCAGGTGCCGACGATGGTCAGCACGGCGGGCAGCAGCGACTGCCCGAAGCCCCGCATGCAGGCCGCGGGTATCTCGTAGCCCGTGGCAATCCATTGGAAGGCCAGGGCCACGTGGATGCGCCACTTGCAGTAGAGCGCCACCTGCGGGTCGGTGGTGAAGAGCGAGGTGACGGGGTCGGCGAAGACCACGAACAGCATGTTGCCCAAGAAGATGGCCGCCCCGCCAAGCATCATGCAGATGCTGAAGACGCGGCGGCAGCGGGCGGTCTGGCCGGCGCCGTAGTTCTGTCCCGTGAACGTGATGGCGGCGGCGCAGAAGGCGCTTAGCACATAGTAGCAGTAGGCGTCGAACGTGATGCAGAGCGAGGCGCCGGCGATGGCGGCGTAGCCGAACTTGTTGATGGCCGTCTGCACGAAGATGTTGCTGAACGAGAACACCATGGTCTGCAGGCCGGCGGGCAGTCCGATGGCCAGGATGCGCCTGAGCTCTTTGGGATAGACGTGGACGTGGCGGCGGCTGAGGCGGAAGATGCCCTGCTCGTGGCGCAGCAGCCTCACGATGACGCATGAGGAGAAGACGTTGGCTGAGAGCGTGGCCAGGGCCACGCCTAACACGCTGAGGTGCAGCGCGATGACCGTCAGCATGCTCACGGCTACGTTGATGAGGCCCGCCACGCAGAGTATGCGGAGCGGCGTGCGCGTGTCGCCTTTGCTGCGCAGGATGGCGGCCCCGAAGTTATATACCATGAAGAACGGCGCCCCGAGGAAATAGATGCGCAGGTAGAGGGCCGCGTCATCGATGATGTCGGACGGCGTGCCGAGCCAGCGCAGCATGGGGACGGCCACCGAAAGGCCGATGAGAAGGAGCAACAGGCCGCTGATGAGGCTCAGGGCGATGGTGGTGTTGACGGCGTGGCGGGCGGCCAGCCGGTCGTGGCGGCCGATGTAGTTGGATATCACCGCATTGGCGCCCACCGAGACGCCCATGAAAAGGTTGATGATGAGGTTGATGAGAAACGTGTTGGCCCCCACCGCGGCAAGGGCGTGGCTGTCGGCAAAGCGGCCCACTACGGCCACGTTGATGGAGTTGAACAGTTGCTCCATGATGCCGGTGGCCGCATAGGGCAGGGCAAACATCACTATCTTGCCCAACAGCGGCCCGTGGAGCATGTCGGTCTCATTCTGTGCCATGGCTTGGAGGTAGCGGTTAGCGCCTCAGCCGCTTGCTGAGCGCCGCGCCGAAGTCGCGCTTGACGACGATGCCCAGGAAGCCGAGCAGCAGCAGCGTGTTCACGCCGAGCGAGAGCCACGTGGAGAGATGGGCGTTGCCCCAGGTCATCAGACAGAAGATGACGGCGGCAAGCAGCACGTAGAGCCCTATCTCCTTGAGGGGATAGTTGATGGGATAGTATTTCTGGCCGAAGAAGTAGCTCGCCACCATGCAGATGCCGTAGGCGGCAAATCCGGCCCAGGCGCAGGCCATATAGCTGAAGCGCGGTATGAAGACGACGTCGATGGCCACCAGCACTACGCAGCCGAGGCCGGAGAAGTAGGCCCCCCAGATGGTGCGGTCGGTGAGCTTGTACCAGAAGCTCAGGTTGAAATAGACGCCGAACATGATTTCGGCCGCCATGACAATCGGCACCACCCTCAGGCCCTCCCAGTAGCTGCGGGCCACGATGTGGCGCAGGATGTCCATGTAGCCGATGACGGCGAGGTAGGCCAGCAGGGTGAAGATGATGTAGTATTTCATCACCTTGGCGTAGGTGTCTTTCTTGTCGGCGTCCTTGTTGCCGAAGACGAACGGCTCGTAGGCAAAGCGGAAGGCCTGCGTGATGATGACCATGATCATCGCAATCTTGATGGTGGCGCCGTAGATGCCTAACTGGGCATGGGCCTCGGCCATGGAGCCATTGAAGAAATAGGGGAAGATGAGCGTCGAGGCGCTCTGGTTGAGCTGCCCCGCGAGGCCGAGGATGAGCATGGGCCAGGTGTAGGAGAGCATGCGGCGGCAGAGCGCGCGGTCGAAGCCGTAGCTGATGCCGGTCATCTCACGGTAGAGCAGGAGCAGGGTCAGGGCCGACACCGCCAGGTTGACGTAGAACACGATACCCACGTCGGGCGTGCCGTCGGCGGCGTAAAGGCCGGGAATGAGCAGGCCGGCACGCGGCAGCGCGTAGAGGAAAAGGCCGACGAGGGCCACGTTGGTGAGAATGTTGGCGAGCTTGAGCAGCATAAACTTCCACGGCTTGTGCTGATAGCGCAGGTAGTCGAACATGATGGCCGACCAGGCGTCCACCGCCACGCATACGGCCATGGTGCCGATATACCAGGCATGGTCGGCATAGCCCATGGCGGCCGACAGCGGCTTGAGGAAGACGATGACGAGCAGCGAGAACGCCAGCGCCACCGCGCCCACCATGCGCAGGGCCGTGGAATAGACCATGCGGGCGTTCTCGCCCTCCTTGTTGGCAAAGCGGAAGAACGTGGTCTCCATGCCGAAGGTGAGGAGGATGATGAGCAGGCCGATGTAGCTATACACGTTGGTGATGATGCCGAACTGTCCGCCCTTTGCCGCCCAGGCATAGGTCTCGATGGGCACGAGCAGGTAGTTGACAAACCGGCCGGCTATGCTACTGATGCCATAGATGGCGGTATCCTTAAGAAGTGATTTTAAGCTTGCCATAGTGTGTGTTGATTGCTTGTTAGCGGCAGCCGCGGTCAGTTGCCGAAGAAGATATAGGCGATGACGATGGCTGCCACGGTGCCGATGGCGTCGGCGGCGAGGCCGCAGCCCACGGCGTGGCGCGTGTATTTGATGTTGACCGAGCCGAAATATACGGCGAGTATATAGAATGTGGTGTCGGTGGAGCCCTGCATGATGCAGCTCAGCCGTCCCACGAAGGAGTCGGGACCGTAGGTCTTCATGGCCTCGAGCATCATGCCCCTGGCGCCGCTTCCCGAGAGCGGCTTCATGAAGGCTGTGGGCAGGGCGCCGACGAAGTCGGTGTTGAGGCCGCACTGTCCCACCACCCAGGAGATGCCGTTGATGAGCATGTCCATGGCCCCGGAGGCGCGGAACACGCCCACGGCCACGAGAATGGCCACCAGATAGGGTATGATGCGCACGGCGGTGGTGAAGCCCTCCTTGGCGCCCTCGATGAAGGCGTCATAGACATTGATTTTCCTCACCAGGCCGCCAACGATGAAGGCCACGATGACGGAGAGCAGGATGAGATTGCCCGCAATGCCCGTCACCGTGCCCATGGTGGCGCGGTCCATCTGGCTGAAGACGGCAATGATGGCTCCCACAAAGGCGCAGAGGCCGAAGAAGATGGCCAGCATCGCGGGCTGGAATATGTTGATGCGCGACCAAATGGCGGTGAGGATGATGCCGCAGAGCGTGGCCACGGTGGTGGCCAGCAGTATGGGAATGAAGACGTCGGTGGGCTGCGCGGCTCCGTAGGAGGCGCGGAAGGCGAGAATGGTGGTGGGGATGATGGTCAGGCCCGAGGTGTTCATCACGAGAAACATAATCATCGGGTTGGTGGCCGTGTCCTTCTTCGGGTTCAGCTCCTGCAGCTGCTGCATGGCCTTCAGGCCCGTCGGCGTGGCGGCATTGTCGAGGCCGAGCATGTTGGCGGCCATGTTCATGAAGATGCTGCCCATGGCCGGATGGTTCTTGGGAATGTCGGGAAAGAGCTTGGTGAAGACCGGGCTCAGGACGCGCGCCAGGGCGTTGACGGCTCCGGCCTTCTCGCCAATCTTCATGATGCCGAGCCACAGGGCCAGCACGCCGGTGAGGCCGAGAGAGGTCTCAAAGGCTGTCTTCGAGGTGTCGAAGGTGGAGTCGACTATCCTCTGGAATATGGTGACGTCGCCCATGCTGAGCCTGATGCAGGCAATGACAAAGGCAATGACAAAAAAGGCTATCCAAATGTAATTCAATACCATAACGCCTGCAAAATTACGAAAAAGCACCCACATAACAAGACTATTGGCTTGACAATGCGCAAAAAATGACGTTAATTTGTTCAATTGAAATAAATTTGTCTGCGCATTTATTTGTGGAGAAGAAATTTTCTTATTAACTTTGCCGACGATGCACAAGAGTGAAGTGCCGCCTACGGTAAAAATGGATTGAATGCAACGGGGGGGCAAAACGGACTGAAACAAACCCGCCAACCTATGGTCTGGCTGCAAAATTTAATTTGTTTTTATGGAGATGTATAATGATGCTAACAATGCTGCTAACAATGAACCTTCGACAGGTAATGTATATCAGTTGTCCGATGAGAGTGTAATCGTACAGGGTATAATCTTCCTGTTGGATTTCATCATCCTTAACGGGTTGATGGTTGTTGCGTTTTTCTTTTTCCGCGACAGTATACCCTCCTTTATCGACAAGGCGACGAAGGTCACTTTCGTGACGATGAACTTCACGATGCTCGTGTCGCAGTATTTCTTCCACACCATTGTCACACGCCGTTTGCTGCGCTTTCATGAGGTGGTGGCCAATGTGGCCAGCCTTGTGCTGCTTCAGGCTGCGTCGATGGGCGTTGCCCTGCGCTTTATGGCTGGAGCCTCAGGCAGCGGAAACCTGTTCAGGTTCACGGTGCTCTTTACCTTTGCTGAATTTGTGGCTATCATACTGAGCCGTCTTCTGGAGCGTGCCGTGCTGCGGCATGCGCGTGCCACGGGCCGCAACTCCCGGTCGGTGCTGTTTGTGGGCAACGACCCCGTGCTGGTCCGGCTCTTTGACCGCTTCTCCAACAATGTCAGCGTGGGCTACCGTGTCTTTGGCTATTATGCCGACACGTGCCTGGCCAATGAGCCTGAGGGACTGAAGTGGCTCGGCACCATCGCCGACATGTTCAAGCGCTTTGACGAGCTCAACCGGAATGTCATGGAGATGCCCAAGGTGCAGGAGCTGTACTGCTGTCTGTCGCACTCACGGGAACGGGAAATCTTCCGCATCATGAACTCCTGCGACCGCAACGTCATCCGCTTCATCTACGTGCCACGCACGTTCGAGGAATACGACATGAAGCTGGTTCCCGTCAAGGTCGACGGCAACGTCTATTATTACCGCCGCATAGAGCCGCTGCTGAAGCAGAGCAACAAAATCATCAAGCGTGCCTTTGACATCTGCTTCAGCCTGGTGGTGTGTATCTTCCTCATCCCCATCACCGTCATCGTGGGCATCATCATCAAGCTGTCCAGTCCCGGCCCGGTGTTCTTCAGGCAGGCCCGAACGGGTGTTGACGGCCGTACTTTCTATTGCTACAAGTTCCGCTCGATGCATGTCAACAAGGATGCCGACAACGTGCAGGCCACCGAGCACGACCCGCGCAAGTTCCCCTTCGGCAACTTCATGCGCAAGGCCAACATCGACGAGCTGCCGCAGTTCTTCAACGTGCTAAAGGGCGACATGAGCATCGTGGGGCCGCGCCCGCACATGCTGCACCATACGGAGATGTATGCCAAGCTCATCGACAAGTATATGGTTCGCCTGCTGTGCAAGCCCGGCATCACCGGATGGGCGCAGGTCAACGGCTTCCGCGGCGAGACAAAGGAGCTCTGGCAGATGGAGGACCGCGTGAAGTGCGACATCTGGTATGTAGAGAACTGGACGCCGTGGCTCGACCTGGTCATCATCGCCAAGACCGTTAGGCAGTTCTTCGTGCACGACAAGAACGCTTACTAAAATGTTTGAAAGGTTGGCGGGGCCAGGCACTATTTGTTGACGTTCACCCTCACGCCCATGTCGAGGGTGAACGTGGTGGGACGGTCCTTATATACATTCACCACGCTGCTGTGGTTGTTGAAATAGTGGCTCACGCCTGGCTCCGCATAGATGCTTACGCCGGGCGTGACGTGGAAGGCCGCACCCGCTGCCGCCCTCACCGACCATTGCAGACGGCGCTCGCTGATGCGCGACACCTCGCCGGAGTTGTCCTTGGACTGTCCTTTCACTAACTTTTCCACCATTCCACCGGCCGTAAGATAGGCCGTCCAGTGACTGTTGCCCACGACGTTGCAGCTTGCCGTGAGCGGCAGGCCGAGGTAGTGGAGCCGTTGCTTCCTCCCGACGGAATAGTTGACGTAGTCGTCGGTGATGTCGGACGATAGGTAACTGTAGGTCACTCCCGTCTGCACGCTCCATCTCGGCGACAGCTGCCAGGCCACGCTCACGCCGGCCCTAATGGGCATGCTGTGGTGGGCCTCGGTCTTTATCGGTTGCCTGTCAAAAGCCAGCACCATTGCATAGATGGCGTTGTCGGCTATCGGGTCACTCATTACTCCATAGCCGGGGCCACCCGTGCCTCCCGTGCTGCTGCCCGCTCCGTAGAATGCGCCGAGCGTGAGCGATGTGCCGTGCCGTTGGTTTATTGCCGTTTCGTAGGCCTCATGGCCGTCGTTGGAGTTGGCAGTCTGACGGTGCTGTTTCTGGGGCTGCTGCGCTTGTTTGCCCTGCGCCATCCGTGTCTGTCCATTCTGCGCCATCGGTTCCTGTTCGTTCTGCGCCATCCTTGTCTGTTCGTTCTGCGCCATCCGTGTGTTTTTCTCACTCGTTGCGTCCCCGTTGTCTTCGGCCGGGCGACGGTTGGGCTCAGCTGTTTCCTCGTCGGAAGCAGAGGCCGGCAGTCCGCTGCCATAAGTATAATTCGCCGGCGACGGTACGCTGCCGTCAGGAGAGGCAGATGCCGTTTCAGCCTGCCGTGAGGCCTGGCTGCCGGCTTTTGCTGATACATTGTTCAATGCTGTCTGCATGGATGCGTCAGTGTGTTTCTGCACTTCCTTCCAGGTAAACGTTACGGCAATGGCCAAAGCAGCGGCGGCCACGGCGACAGCCGTACGGCGGTAGCCCCACATCGGTACGGTGGCGCCCTTTCGCGGCCTTTCGACGGAGAGACCGCGACGTGCCATCTCCTTGCGGACATCGTCGAGGAGTCCGTCGGGGGCCTTGCTGCGGCGCCCGGCCGCGAGTTTGGCGAAATGTTTGGTCCAGTCTTCTTTCATCGTGTCGCTTGTTTGTCTTGCCGTTGCCGGATAAGCCGGGCCAGCATGTTCTTGGCTCTGTGATATTGTGATGCCGAGGTGTCGGGCTTGATGTGGAGCATTTGGGCAATCTCCTTGTGGCTCCTCCCCTCAATGGCGTATAGGTTGAACACCGTGCGGTAGCCGTCGGGCAGCTGGTCGATGAGCGCCTTGGCCTGCTCGGGTGAGAGGCCTGAGGTGTCGGGCGGCTCCTCCTCGGGTATGTCGGGCAGGGCGTCGATGTCGGTGTAGCCCAACCGCCGGCTTTGTCTCAGGAAGATGAGGGCCTCGTTGACGACCACTTTCGTGAGCCAGGCTTTCAGCGAGCCTCGTCCCCGGTATTCGAAGCTGTTGATGGAGGTGAACACCTTGATGAGGGCCTCCTGCAGCACGTCGTGCAGGTCGTCGGGCTGACGCAGGTAGCGCGCTGCCACGCCGGTGAGATAGTCGGCATAGGTGGCATAGAGCATGTCCATGGCGTGCTGGCCGCCACGTGCGAATTGCGCCAAGATGCGCTGTTCCTTATTCTGCCCGATCGATAACATTTGCCTGAAAAGGCCGACGGCCCTGACATCTGCCGTCTGCCTCTTTTATAACGATGCTACAGCCTTGACTATTGCCTGGTGGTCTGCCTTATAATCAATTAATCCTTATAATCAATTAAGCTGTTGCTGCCTCACTTTCTCAGTGCCGACAACTTCATTTTCTTTATTCCCTTATAGGATTTCCACTTCAGTATGACGCGGTCGCCGTCAGCAGGCTTGATGCCGTTGAGCCTGAAGGCGATGTAGCCGTTGGCGACGGGGCCGTAGGTGTCGCCGTTGGCGTTCTGTCTCAGCTCAAGCGTATCCTTGGCAGTCTGAATGAGGTTGATGTAATGCACCTTTCTGCCTCCGAAAGTGGTTTGGAAATGCAGCGTGAGGTAGTTGTCCTCCCACACCGTGATCCACGAGTTCATGATTTCCAGCGGGTCGTTGCCATAGGCCTTGTCGTTGTCGCTCAGGCTCGGGGCCATGTCTTTCGTACGTATGGAGTCCATCCACTGCACCGTAACCGACCGTCCCGCATGGGCTGAGGCCTTGTCGTCGAACGTGAAATCGACGAAGGCCCGCACCTCCTTGCCGCCGTAAGGCGCGGTGGAGAGGTTGGAGGGATAGACCACCGTGGAGTCGTCCACCTGCATGTAGGGTCGCCCGGTTGAGGCATCGGTCTTGAGCGTCACAACCGCGTGGACGTAGTCTTTTCCCCAGTCATCATTCTCGTCGCAGGCGACGAAAGCCGAGGCCGTCAGCAGTGTCGCCGCAGCCAGGGCCAATGTGCTTATTTGCTTCTTCATAGTCTTGTCGTTTATGTTGTTAACTGCTAAATAAATGCCCGCCCGGCAAAAAACTTGCACCGGGTGGATAACTTTTTTGCTTTTATGCCGCTTTTCCCTCCCTTTTTGCTAACTTTGCAAAAGGAAGTGCCTGGACAACAGGCGCCGTTCACATTATTCTATTCACAGAGGGAAATCAATGAGCGACGAGTTCGACATACATGGTGACAAGGTGACAAAGGAGGAGCGCGACTTTGAGAATGCGCTCCGTCCGCTGCGTTTCGACGACTTCAACGGCCAGCGCAAGGTGGTGGAGAACCTCCGCGTGTTTGTCGAGGCTGCCAAATACCGCGGCGAGCCGCTCGACCACACGCTGCTCTACGGTCCTCCGGGACTGGGTAAGACTACGCTGAGCAACATCATCGCCAACGAGCTTGGCGTGGGCTTCAAGATCACCTCGGGTCCCGTGCTTGACAAACCGGGTGACCTGGCGGGCATCCTCACCTCGCTGGAGCCGCGCGACGTGCTGTTCATCGACGAGATACACCGGCTGCAGCCCGTGGTGGAGGAGTATCTCTACTCGGCCATGGAGGACTATCGCATCGACATCATGATAGACAAGGGTCCGTCGGCCCGCTCCATCCAGATTGACCTCAACCCCTTTACGCTCGTCGGCGCCACCACGCGCTCGGGCATGCTCACCGCGCCCCTGCGCGCCCGCTTCGGCATCAACATGCACCTGGAATACTACGACCCCGAGACGCTGCAGCATATCATCCGCCGCTCGGCGCGGCTACTGAAAGTGCCCATTGACGACGAGGCCGCCGTAGAGATAAGCCGCCGGTCGCGCGGCACGCCCCGCATAGCCAACGGCCTGCTGCGCCGCGTGCGCGACTTCGCCCAGGTGAAGGGCAACGGCACCATCACCGCCGACATCGCCAAACTGGCGCTTGGCGCGCTCAACATCGACTCCTACGGCCTCGACGAGGTCGATAACAAGATACTCACAACCATCATCGACAAGTTCCGCGGAGGCCCTGTCGGCGTATCAACCATCGCCACGGCCATCGGTGAGGATGCCGGCACCGTGGAGGACGTCTATGAGCCGTTCCTCATCATGGAGGGATTTATCAAGCGCACCCCGCGTGGCCGCATGGCGACGAAGCTTGCCTACGAGCACCTCGGGCGCAACCCGTACCAGGGCAACATCATGCAGCCCGACCTGTTTCAGTAAAGGAACGCTTCAATACTCAGCAATATGGACATCAAGGCAAACGACAACGTGCGCACCGCCCTCTTTGCGGGCAGCTTCGACCCCTTCACCATCGGCCACGCCGACATCGTGAGGCGCGCTTTGGCGCTCTTCGACCGTCTGGTGATAGCCGTGGCGGTGAACCCGGCCAAGCACTGCATGTTCTCAGAAAAGGAGCGCGTGGACGCCATACGGCAGCTCTATGCCGGCGACCCGCGCGTGGAGGTGCTGGCCTACGGGGGGCTGATGGCCGACCTGGCTCTGGAGAAGGGCATACGGTTCTACGTCAGGGGCGTGCGCTCGGTGGCCGACTTCGAATACGAGAAGGTGCAGGCGGAATACAACGAGCGTCTCGGACAGCTGGAGACCGTGCTGCTCTATGCCTCGCCAAGCCTGGCCGCCGTCTCATCGTCGGCCTACCGCACGCTGGTGTATTTCCACAAGGATGCCAGCTGGATGATACCTAAAAAGCAATGATAAAACAGTTTTAGCATGATCACTTATAACGTTGACGGTGTCAGCATGCCGAAAATAAGACGGCGCGACACCACGGCATGGATTAAGAAAGTGGCTGCCGCGCACGGCCGCAAGGTGGGCGAGATAGGCTACATGTTTGTCAACGACGAGAAGATACTCGAGGTCAACCGCGAGTATCTCGGCCACGACTACTACACCGACATCATCACCTTCGACTATGACGAGGGCGACGTGCTCAACGGCGACATCGTCATCTCGCTCGACACCGTGCGCTCCAATGCCGAACAGTTTGGCAAGACCTACGACGACGAGCTTCACCGCGTCATCATCCACGGCATCCTGCATCTGTGCGGCATCAACGACAAGGGCCCCGGCGAGCGCGAGATTATGGAGGCCAACGAGAATGCGGCCCTCGCCATGCTGAGGGGCTGAGGCGCCGCAAGGCAGTCTGTCCGGGCCGGTCCTCCCGACAGGACCGTGTGGCAGTGGCTCCCCGTAGCGGCAGTCAACTTGCCGGCCGTGAAACGACGGTGCCAGATGAGCCGGATGACGGTGCCAGATGAGCCAGATGACGGTGCCAGATGAGCCGGATGACGCTGCCGAATGGCTCATACGCCGGGCTGCGGCGACCGCCACGCACAATTATGGTGACCGCCACGCACAACAATGGTGTCCGTCATTCTTCCGCTTGACGGCCATGACGGCTTCTCGCTACGCCCTTTTCGCATCGTCATATCGCCGAAGCGAGGGTGTCGTTCGGGCTTGGTGATAACAATAACAGAAGAGTTACAGCAGGTGGAAAGTGCCGCCGGCATAGGGCTTTCTGACTTCGTCAATGCGTCACCCTGAATCGGACATAAGTTTTTGGAAAATAGTCACGTACAGACTTTAGCTCCTCATGGAGCTATGGTGCCGAGGTGATGGTGCAGCCTTACGAGCAAGCTCGTCGGCTTCACCATCACCTCAGCACCACCCCCTATGGGACAAGTCTGTACATGACGAAAATCGCTAAAGCGTAAAATTGCGCAGCGCGCATAAAATAACGCGTACCACCTAAATCTGCTCACAATAGTTCTAGAAAGCCCTGATGATACCGTCGTGGTAATAATACCGCTCTATCTGTGCTTTGGGC
>CABVDL010000049.1 GCA_902497035.1 uncultured Prevotella sp. | reverse complement strand
CCCCATTCTCCCCATTCTCCCCATTCTCCCCATTCTCCCCATCCCACAAAACCCATCCACCCCACAAAACCCATCCACACTCATGCACACATTTTTCAACGTACAAGACATCGGCGACCTCGGCAAGGCCCTTCAGGAAGCCGGAGAAGTAAAAGCCAACCGCTTTGCCTACCAGCAGCTGGGCAAGAACAAGACGCTGCTGATGATTTTCTTCAACAACTCGCTGCGCACGCGCCTGTCGACACAGAAAGCGGCCATGAACTTAGGCATGAACGTCATCGTGCTAGACGTCAATGCCGGCGCGTGGAAGCTGGAGACCGAGCGCGGCGTCATCATGGACGGTGACAAGAGCGAGCATCTTTTAGAGGCCATCCCCGTGATGGGCTGCTATTGCGACATCATTGCCGTGCGCTCGTTTGCCGGACTGAAAGACCGCGACTACGACTACGCCGAGACCATCGTCAACCAGTTTGTGAAATACTCCGGCCGTCCCGTCGTGGCCATGGAGACGGCCACTGTGCACCCGCTGCAGGCCTTCGCCGACCTGATTACCATCCACGAGACATGGACGGCACTGCAGGCCAGTCCCGCCACCAAGCGCAACCGGGAACGCCCGAAGGTGGTGATGACCTGGGCGCCCCACTGCCGCGCGCTGCCCCAGGCCGTCCCCAACTCGTTCGCTCAGTGGATGAATGCCGCCGACGTTGACTTCACCATCGCCCAGCCCGAGGGCTACGAGCTTGACCCGCAGTTCACCGGCAATGCCCGGGTGACCTACGACCAGGCCGAGGCCCTCAAGGGCGCCGACTTCGTCTATGCGAAGAACTGGAGCTGTCCCGGTGTCAGCCACAAGGCCGACTACGGCAAAATCCTCAACAAGGACATGGGCTGGACCATTGACGCTGCCCACATGGCGCTCACCGACAACGGTTATTTCATGCACTGCCTGCCGGTGCGGCGCGGCCTCATCGTGACCGACGACGTGATAGAGAGCGACCACAGCCTCGTCATCCCCGAGGCCGCCAACCGCGAGATTTCCGCCGAGGTGGTACTGAAAAGGGTACTGGAGAGCCTTTAGGTCTCAAGAAAGATAATGGATGGCCTTTAGGCGACAAAAGCCTAAAAGCTGAAATAGCGCGTTACCGTACCGTTGTATGTCGGTACGGTAATGCTTACGGCATCGCCTGCCCGCATTTCCGATACGGGAATGCTGACATAGACGGTGCCTTTATAGTATTCGGGCACATTGCCCTGGTCATGGCACAGCCTGTAATAATAGGTGCGGCGGCCGTCGTTGCCGGCCAACACCCTGTCGCAGACCAGTCCTATGGCCTGGCTGGCGTCCGCCGTTTCCGGCTGGCCGGTCATCAGCGCGAGTCCGAGATTGACATACCGCCTGTTGCGGCTCAGCCAGGCGCTCTCAAAGACCACAGGGTCGGCCATCAGCGCCAGCGAATCAGCGCCTGACAGCGGCCGCAGCACGTATACCATCGCCACGCTCACGGGCTCGACCTTCAGAGGGACGGCAGAAGCCGCGGCGGCCACGCCCTCGGGCTGCAGGTTGTAGTACACCAGTGCCCGGTAGGCCGAGTCGGGCCTTGAGGCCCATGCACGCTGCACGGTTGGCGAGAACACCAGACTGTCGCCGTCGTCGGTGATGGCCGACCACAGCACACCGTTGCCGTCGGAATAGACCTCGGCGAAGTCGGTACGGAGGTAGGAGTAGCGGGAGTCGCCGGTGTCATAGGCATCGTGCTGGCAGGCCGCCAACAACAGGGCAGCGCAGGCCGCCCAGCCGAGCCTATGAAAGAATGCACCCATCCCTCCGGCCATGCTACTTCATGAAGTTGAACTTGTTGAAGAACGCCTTCCACCGGCCGCCGCCCTCCGTGGCCGTGAGGTAGTTCTTCGTCGGATAGGCATAAATGGTAAGCAGGCACTTCCTGAGGAAGCGCTCGTCCTTGTGCTCAATGTCAATCAGGTCGAGCCGGCTGGTGATGTAGTCGGCAAAGTCCTTATACTCCTGTTGCGTGTAATGGTCCTCATAGACGCGTGTGTCCTGAATCATGTCCAGGGCCGCATAGTTCTGGGGATAGAGGTGATAGTTGCGGTGGATCTCGCTGTCGATATGCGCCGCAATCTCGTCAAAGACCTTATTGCGTGGCTGGTCTATATCGACGGTCTGCAGCCATTCGTCAATACACGGGGCGCAATGGTAGTGGATATGGCCCTTATAACCCTTAATGCCCGTCTGCATGCTCTCCATGTCGTCGCCCGGCGTCTTTTTCCAGAAAGGCACGTCACGGCGGAGCTGGTATTCACGCGCCTTGAGATAGTCGCAGGGGTCATACTGGTAAGAGATTGACAGCGGCACGATGTGCAGCTGCGTCAGCCGGTCGATGACCGTTCCCTCTCCGCCCATGCACATCATCTTCAGGATGGCAGGCTGCGTCAGGTCGTTGGAGTTCTTGGCCCTTCCCTGCCGCTGCGCAATCCAGACGTTGTCGTGCTTCTGCGAGATGACGAAGTGGATGTATTCGGACATCCGCTTGCTGGCGCGCAGCATCTCCGACGAGCGCAGGGCGCGCTCCACGGTGAAAGCCTTGCAGATGCGCACCAGCTCCTTCACCCAGGCCTGAGACAGGAGATTGTCGCCGATGGCAATCTCGCAGGTGGTCTCAAAGCCGACATCTATCAGCAGCTTGCTCAGAAAAGCCGAGTCTAGCACGATGTCGCGGTGATTGCTGACAAAGGTGTAGCGGTTCTTGATGCTGACAGCCGTGGCATCCATGTCTATGCCGAGACTCTCCTTGTGGATGATGTCCATAAGGACGGGGTAGCAGAAAGCCCGCTGGAAGTCAACATTCGTCTTGCAGGCGAGCATCTTCTGGGTCAGCTGCTCAAGGGAAACGCCAGGAAACAAACTGGCCAGCACCTGCCCGGAAGCCGGCTCATGCAGCAGACGTTCGTAGGCCTGCTGCAACTCCTCCGGCTCATAAGGCCTGATGGGGTCAAACTCTGAAGGAACTTTCATAATTTCTTTTATTTTACTTTTATCAGTTTTCGCTGGGAACAGCCTCGGTTGACTGTCCGCCCGCTATGACAACCTTTACGCCGAGCGCCTCTATCTTGCGGCAGACGGCTGCGTCTATCTTGTTGTCGGTGACAATCATGTCGATGTCCCCGATGTTGCATATCTTTGCAAATCCTCTTTTGCCGAACTGGCTGCTTTCGGCCAGTACGATGGTCCTGACGGCAGTGTTCATCATCAGCCTGTCGAGATCGCCCTCCTGATGTCTGACGTGGAGATGCCGAAGTCGGGGTCTATGCCCTCGATGCCGAGGAAGAACTTGCTGAACGAGCAGCTTTTCAGGGTCTCCTCGCTGCTTGTTCCCACCACCGAGAGGCTGCCGCGCATCACCTGTCCGCCTATCTGGTAGATATCGATGTTGTCATAGCCTGCCAGCAGCTCCGTGACGCGCAGCGACGAGGATACCACATTGAGCCTACCGTCGGGCCTGATGTTCTGAGCCAGTGCCTGGACAGTGGTGCCGGACCCCAACGCGATGGAGTCGCACTGCTCAATGAGTTTTGCCGCCTCAGCACCAATCATGAGTTTCTTCTGCGCAAGGCTGAAGTCGTCATAAGATGCACGGCGTACACTGACAAAGGGGTTGAGGAGGATGGCCTTGCCATGACTGCGATACAACTTTCCCTTGCGCTCCAGCTCCGTGAGGTCCTTGCGGATAGTAACCTCCGACACGCCAAGGGCGGCGGCCAACTCGGCGACCTGTACGGAACCTGATTTCATTAAGTTATCAAGGATGGTTATTTGACGTTCTTCTTTAGTCATTAAAGTATTAATTTAGGTAAATGAATTCTGTTACAAAGATATTGTGTTTTTTAAGATTGCGTGCTTTTATCCCATTTTTTAAGGTATAATTAACAACTAACCCATTTACTTTTAACACATTGAAATAAGTCCACAAATCCGCCCGCAGGATGACGCCCCCCGGATTTCAAAGGCGCACCGTGTCACGGGAATGCGAGGGGCGTGAAAAAGGTGTTAATTTCAAATGAAGACTATGGAGATGTCGAAAGGAAGCGGTAACTTCGCAGTAATGAGTAAACACAACTTTACAACTATGTATTCTTTTTCCATTATGCTAAGTCGCATCGGCCGCCACGCCGGCCAACTGCTGTTGTCGGCCATCGTCTGCATGGCCTTCACCTCTGCCCAAGCCCAGACGAGAGTAATCGCCCACCGCGGTTATTGGGACACGACGGGCAGTGCCCAAAACTCGCTCACCTCGCTCCGTCTGGCCGACAAGGCAGGCTGCTACGGCTCGGAGTTTGACGTACATCTGACGAGGGACAATCAGATAGTAGTGTTTCACGACGACTACGTCAAGGGTCTTCCGATACAGAAGACCGACTACAAGATTTTGCTCAGGCATCGCCTGCGCAACGGCGAGGCCATCCCCACCCTCGCCCAGTATCTCGATGCGGCCAAGGGCCTGTCCACACGGCTCATTCTCGAGATCAAGCATCAATACAGCAAGAGCCACGAGGACAGCCTCGTTGACGCCACCGTGGCAACGGTCAGGGCCAAGGGGCTGCAGGACCGCACCGAATACATCTCGTTCAGCAAGAACGCCTGCATACGGCTACACCAACTTTGTCCCGGCGCGAAGATAGCTTATCTCGCCGGAGACTGGGACCCGCAGACCGCCAAGGCCAATGGCATGACGGGCATCGACTATGAGCAGACGCTGCTCGCCACCCACATCGAGTGGATCAGACAATGCCATGACCTCGGCCTTACCGTCAACGTGTGGACGGTCAATGACCTCAACGCCATCGACGACTGGGTCAAGGCCGGCGTCGACTTCATCACGACCAACAAGCCGGTGGAAGCCTTGAAACTGGCGGGGAATTGATATCAGAACTGGTTCTCGACGATGTCGGTCAGCACGTCGGTGATGTTGAGACCTGCGGCACGCACCTGCTGTGGAATGAAGCTTGTGGCCGTCATTCCCGGCGTGGTGTTGATTTCCAGCATGTTCACCTTGTCGTTGCCCTGCTCGTCCTTGGTGATGATATAGTCGATGCGGATGATGCCGTTGGCGTGGAGAATGTCGTAGATGCGGCTTGTCTCTGCTGCCACGGCCTTTGCCGTCTCGTCGCTGAGGCGGGCCGGCGTAATTTCCTGCACCTTGCCGTTATATTTGGCATCGTAGTCAAAAAACTCGTCCTGCGACACCACCTCCGTAGCGGGCAGCACCACCGTCTTGTCCTTGGTCTTGTATATGCCCTGCGATATTTCGGTGCCCTTGAGATAAGCCTCCACCATGGCCTCCTCCGACTCCATGAAAGCCACGCGCAGTGCGGGAGCCAGCTGGTCGGCGTTCTTCACCTTGCTCACACCGAAACTTGAGCCGTCGGCAGCCGGCTTCACGAAGCAGGGCATGCCGAGCCGCTTCTCAATGGCGGCGGCATCATAGTCCTCGCCGCGGCGCAGCAGTATGCTGTCGGCCACGTTGACGCCAAAGCCGCGCAGGTAGTTGTTGAGCACAAACTTGTCAAACGTCATGGCCTCCACCAGCACGCCGCTTGTAGAATAAGGCAGGTGGATGAGGTCGAAGTAGCCCTGCATCATGCCGTTCTCGCCAGGCTGGCCGTGGATGGTGATGTAGGCGTAGTCGAAGACTACGGCTTTGCCGTCGCGGCCGACGAAGGAGAAGTCGGCCTTGTCGATGGGGGCCACCTGCCCGTCGTCAAAGCTGACGTTCCAGTTGGTGCCCTTGATATCGACGATATAGATGTTGTAGCGTTCCTTGTCGAAGAACGAGTAAAGTCCTTGAGCCGAGCGCATCGATACGTCGTGCTCTGAAGAGTCGCCGCCGCAAACGATGGCGATGTTTCGTTTTAAATTTTTCATAACTATCTTTATAAATTACTTTTTCCGCTTATATACTGCCGCCATTTGGCGATAAGCGCGCCGAAGTCGTCGGGCCACGCCGAGTCGAAGTCCATCTGCCGTCCGGTACGCGGATGGACAAAACCGAGCGTCTTGGCATGCAGGGCCTGCCTTGGGCAGACGGCGAGGCAGTTGTGTATGAACGCCTTGTAGGTGCTGCTGCGCTGGCCCCATAGTATCTCGGTGCCTCCGTAGCGCTCGTCGCCAAAGAGCGGATGGCCTATGGCCTTCATGTGTGCCCTGATCTGATGGGTGCGTCCCGTCTCCAGCACGCACTCGACGAGTGTCGTGTAGCCGAAGCGCTCCAGCACGCACCAGTGGGTTACGGCAGGCTTGCCGATGCCCGAGTCGGGCGCCACCACCTTCATGCGCAGACGGTCTTTCGGGTCGCGGGTGATATTGCCCTCTATACGTCCCGAGTCCTCGGCGAGGTTGCCCCACACCAGGGCGTTGTAGGCGCGGTGGGTGGTCTTGTTGAAGAACTGCTTGCCGAGCGAGGTCTTGGCCTCGGCCGTCTTGGCGACGACCAGCAGGCCGCTCGTGTCCTTGTCGATGCGGTGCACCAGTCCCACGGCGGGATCGTTGGCATCAAACGTCTTGAGGTTGCGCAAGTGCCAGGCCACGGCATTGATGAGCGTTCCGCTGAAGTTGCCGGCACCGGGATGCACCACCATGCCGGCCCGCTTGTTGACCACCATCACGTCGTCATCCTCATAGACTATGTCGAGAGGGATGTCCTCGGGCAGTATGGTGGAGTCGTGCTTGGGATGGTCGAGCATCAGCGTGATGACGTCGAGCGGCCGTATCTTGTAGTTGCTCTTGACGGGCTTACCGTTGACCTGTATGCACCCTGCAGCGGCAGCCGTCTGTATGCGGTTGCGCGAGGAGTGCTGCATGTGCTCGGCCAGGTACTTGTCGATGCGCACCGGGGCCTGCCCCGCGTCCACGGTGACGCGCCAGTGCTCGTACTGTCCGGCATGGTCCGGCCCGGAGGCCTCAGCAAGCCCTACGAGCAGGTCGTCGTCAAAGTCATTATCGTTATTGTTCATGAGGCTGGTCATTCTGCGTTATATTGGCCGGGGGTCTGCGGCTCAGTCTGCTGTGGTTCCGGCACCTCCTCAAACTCATCCACATCGCCGCCCTCGCTCTCGTTAAACTCCGGCTCGACATAATCCACCGAGTCGTTGGCGTCGCGCTGGCCGTTGCCCACCTGGATGATGAGCTTCGCGTCGACGCTAATCTTGTCGCCGCTTGCCACGTGGTGTCCGTTGACCAGTATGCCATACACCCAGTCTTTCTCACCGGGTATCGGCTGAACAGGGCCGAGCTTGAAGCCCATTGCGGTGAGCCTGGCCATGGCCTCGCGCAGCGAGCAGTTGTCGATGACGTCGGGCAGCGTGATGGTGGGAGTCTTCGTGGCGTTGATGGTCACGTAAATCACGTGACCGGACTTTACAGGCTCTCCCGGAGCCGGATACTGCTCGAGTATGGTGCCGGGAGGCAGTGTCCTGACGTAGCCTGTGTCGCTCACCTGGAGGTCGAGGTCAAGCGCGTCGGTTGTCGCTACGGCATAGGCCAATGACTTATGCATCAGGTTGGGAATAGGGATTGACTCGCCATGATGGGTATAAATGGCCATGGCATATCTGATGCCTGCCAACAACAGCGCAATCACGCAGACCATAGCCAGCAGATTGCCCCAAAGCATCTTGCTCTTGAATTTCCCGATAAACTCTGATATTGTCATTGGCACTATTTTCGGCAAAGGTAATGCAAAAAGGCTGGAAAGCAAAGTTTTTGGCCGACTTTTTTCGAATGCGCTTTCACGCCGACGCGCCGTCCTACGCTCTCAGCCACTCCTCCATCATCTTTAGATAGGCCGCTGTCTGCTCGGTGAACACCATGTGGCGCGCGCCATAGAAGAGCCGCCAGCGGGCCTGGGGTATGCGGTCGAACATTGTTTTGGCAATGTAGGGCGTGCAGAGGTCGTCGGTGCCGCTGACGATGAGCGTAGGACAGGTGATTTCTCCCAACCGGCCGGTATAGTTGAAGTCGCGCAGCGTGCCAGTCGGGGTATATTCATTAGGTCCCCAACCTACAAGGTAGGCCTCCTCGCCGAAACGCTTCTTGCGGCGCATGCACTCCGGGGTGTCGGGCGTGATGACAAACTCATGGCGTGCCACAAAGTGGTCGTTGGCGCGCAGATAGGCCTCCGACTGATAGTCGCCGGTGGCCTCAGCCTCAGCGATGGCCTGCTGGTCGGCCTCGCTCATATAGGTGATGAGGCGGTGTTGCTCACGGCCCCAAAGCAGGCTGTCGGGCAACGTACTCGACAGGATGAGCGAGCACAGGCCCTCGGGCTTCCTTTCAATGGCATAGGCTATGGCGAGCATGCCGCCCCACGACTGTCCGAGCAGGTGGCAGCGGTCAATATGGAGGTAATCGAGCAGGCTCGCCAGCTCCTCCATCCAGGTCTCCAGCGTCCAAAGTTCCGGGTGTCCGTCGAGATAGCTCTCCCCGCAGCCTATCTGGTCGTAGGAGATGACTTGGCGGCCAGTGGTCTCGGCCAACGGGTCGAGCACCTCAAAGTAGTTGTGTGTGGAGCCGGGACCGCCGTGGAGCAATACTAAGGGTGGCCGGCCGGTATTCTCGCCCACTATGCGGTAGTAGGTCCTAAAGCCCTTGAAGGGCATGTATCCGGTTGTGATTTTCATCTTGCAAACAGTTATATGACGACGGCCGTTCCGCTCACGGCCACCATGAGCATGGAGCCGCTCTGGCCTATGGTCTCGTAGTCGATGTCGATGCCGACAATTGCAGTGGCTCCTATGGCGGCTGCACGCTGCTCAAGTTCCTGCAAGGCAGTGTTCTTTGCCTCACGCAGCACCTTTTCGTAGCTGCCAGAGCGACCGCCGAAGAAGTCGCGGAGGTTCGCCATGAAGTCTTTCACGAAGTTGGCGCCAATGATTGTCTCACTGGTTACTACGCCCTTGTACTCTCTGATAGGATGACCCTCAATGGTCGGTGTGGTGGATAATAGCATAAGATTATGTGTTTGGATATTGCAAAGGTAGGCTATATATTTTAAAGTTCAAAGGAGAGGAGCGTATTTTTTCTCATGACATGTGCGGTTACCATGAGGCATGGCTGTTTGTCCCTATACGTACCTGACACAAAAAAATCCGGCCCCGCAAATTGCAAGAACCGGATTGAATGAAAGGAGGAAGTGGTACCTCTTGGAGTTGAACCAAGGACACATGGATTTTCAGTCCATTGCTCTACCACCTGAGCTAAGGTACCATTGCTTTTGAAAACTGTTGTTTTCGTTATTGCGAGTGCAAAGGTATAGCTTTTTTTGAAACCCCACAAATTTTTCACGAAAAAATTACGGCATTTAAGAAAAATGATGTAACTTTGCACCCGCAATGAGGAAATAAAGCCTCGCTAGCCATTGAAGGCAGCCGCCTACTCCTCATTATATATAAACAGATCGGGATGTAGCGCAGTTGGTAGCGCACTACGTTCGGGACGTAGGGGTCGCCAGTTCGAGTCCGGTCATCCCGACCAAATTGAAAGGGCTGTGTCAAAAGCAAGTTTTGACGCAGCCCTTTTTCTTTGTGAGCCTGCCGTGGCAATGCAGGAGCCGTCACAAGGCCGGCCCCTGCATTGATACCGAGGTAACGCAATATGCTAAAGCAGGGCCGGCAGCTCAAACAGCCTTATGCCGTTGCTGCCCTTGATGAGAATGCACTTGCCCTCAGGCTTCTTGCGGGCAATGGCAGCCTTGACGGCAGCCACGTCGCTGAACTTGGTGAAGCCGCCTTGCGTCTTCATGAACTCCTCACCTACGAGCCACACATCCGTCAGCCCCATGGCCTTGAGCTTGTCAACCACCTTCTGATGCTCTTCCCCGCTCACGTCGCCCAGCTCACGCATGTCACCGAGGATGACCATCTTCGGTTGCGGCAGGCTGATGGCGGCAAAGCTGTCGAGTGCCGCAGCCATGCTCGTGGGATTGGCATTATAGGCATCCACTATCAGCACGTTGTCACTGGTTCGCACCAGCTCGGAGCGGTTGTTGGTGGGCTCATAGTGCTCCAAAGCATGGTTTATCTGCGCCGGAGCCACGCCAAAATGAAGTCCCACGGTGACGGCGGCAAGGACATTGTCGAGATTGTAGGCGCCGATGAGATGGGTGTGGACTTGGCTGACATTGCCAACCGCGGCGCCTTCCGACCGTTGCCACCATTCCACCTCAATGAACGGAGCGGCGGCCGTGACGCGTCCCTGCACCTCAGCCTCATCGTCATGGCCGTAGCTGACCACGCGGTCGAGACTGCGTTGCCGAGCCATATCCACCAGATGTTCATTCGACGTGTTGAGGAATACCAGTCCGTCGTGAGCTTTCAGGAAGTCATACAGCTCCCCTTTCGTGCTTTTCACGCCCTCGAAAGAGCCAAAGCCCTGGAGATGGGCGCGGCCCACATTGGTAATCAGCCCACAGGTAGGCTCCACGTATTCCACCAGTTTCTTGATGTCGCCCGGATGAGAGGCCCCCATCTCGACGACGGCTATCTCGTGTTCGGGCGCCAGCCGGAGCAGGGTCTTCGGCACGCCGACATCGTTGTTGAAGTTGCCCTCGGTGTGCATCACATTGTATTTCTCAGCCAGCACAGCCGAGATGAGCTCCTTGGTAGTGGTCTTGCCGTTGGTGCCGGTGATGCCGATGACGGGGATGCCAAACTGCCGCCGGTGCGCTCGGGCAAGCTGCTTGAACGTGACGAGGCAGTCATCCACGAGGATGATGCGGCCGTCGGCGGGGTCGGCATATTCCGGCTCGTCGATGACGGCATAGCTGCATCCTTTCTCAAGAGCGCTCTTGGCAAACTTGTTGCCGTCAAACGAGGCACCTTTGAGGGCAATGAAAATACTGTCCTTTGGGCAGTCGCGGCTGTCGGTGGTCACCTGTGGGTGCTGCCGATAAAGCCGGTAAAGTTGGTTGATATCCATAATTGTCTTGATTTTCTAAGGCAAAATTAGTCTATTTATTTCATCTTGCCAACCATTTCGCTCAAAAAAGCAGCGCGTCCGTTGTGCTTGCCCCGTTAAAAAACGGTAATAATAAGGAAAGCCACGTCAAGCTTGCGAAATATTGCTTAAATTTGTATTTTGGAAGAAATAAAGAGACGTATGGATTACTCACTTAATATCAAAGGCCGCCTGTTCTCGCTGTCGTCGCCAGTGGTGATGGGCATTCTCAACTGCACGCCCGACAGCTTCTTTGCGGGCAGCAGAAAGCAGACTGAGCAGGAGATTGCCGACCGCGCCAATCAGATTATGGCCGAAGGAGGAAAGATCATCGACGTCGGGGCCTTTTCCACCCGTCCGGGTGCCGCCGAGGTATCTGAGGAAGAGGAGATGGCCCGCCTGCGCTTTGCCCTGCCCATCGTCAGGCGAGAGCAGCCCGACGCGCCACTGTCTGTTGACACGTTCCGCCCCGACGTGGCCCGCATGGCCGTGGAGGAATACGGTGCCGACATCATCAACGACGTCTCCGAGGGCGGCATTACCGGCATCGTGGACAAGCCACTCGACGAACAATACCACGTTGACGGCGACGCCCGCTTCGCAAACTACCCGCCCATATTCCTCATGATGGGGAAGCTCAGGGTGCCGTATATCCTCATGTCGGTGCAGTCAAACATCCACGACATGCTCATCAACTTCTCGCGCGAGGTGCAGCAGCTGCGCGATGTCGGAGTAAAGGACATTATCCTCGACCCAGGCTACGGCTTCGGCAAGAGCGTCAGCGACAACTACCGCGTGCTGCGCCATCAGCGCGAGCTGGAGGTTTTAGGACTGCCCATACTCGCAGGCCTGTCACGCAAGCGGCTCATCTGGCAGCCCCTGGGCATCACTGTCGACGAGGCGCTCAACGGCACTACCGTCGTCAACACGCTCGCCCTCGAAGCCGGGGCCGACATTCTCAGGGTACACGATGTGAGGAAAGCAGTACAGGCCACCGTCTTATGTAATCTATAGACCACTCAGCAGCACATGTTTTTCGAATTTGGCATAAAGGATGTCATCGACATTTTTCTCGTCGCCCTCATCCTGTTCTACATTTACCGGCTGATGAAAGAGAGCCGCTCGCTCAATGTGTTCATCGGCATCACGGTGTTTGTCCTTGTCTGGCTCTTCGTCTCGCAGGTGCTGGAGATGAGGCTTCTCGGCAGCATCCTCGACAAGCTGGTCTCAGTAGGTGTCATCGGACTCATCGTGCTGTTCAAGGACGAGATAAGGAAATTTCTCTACGAGCTTGGCGAGCGTCAGCGCGTCAGGCGGCTGTTCAACATCTTCTTCCACCGCAAGGACAGTGCCGGACGCAAAGACAAGTCAGACATCATGCCCATCGTCTGGGCCTGCATGGATATGGCAAAGGGCAAGGTGGGCTCGCTGATTGTCATTGAGCGCGCCACGCCGCTCGACGACATCGTGCAGACCGGGGAGCGCATCGACGCCAACATCAACAAGCTGCTCATCGAGAACATCTTCTTCAAGAACTCGCCGCTGCACGACGGGGCCATGATCATATCGAAGCGGCGCATCAAGGCCGCGGGCTGCATCCTGCCCGTGAGCCACAACATGGACATCCCCAAGGAGTTGGGACTGCGCCACCGGGCAGCCCTCGGCATCTCACAGGCCTCCGACGCCATCGCCATCGTCGTGTCGGAGGAAACGGGGCGCATCAGTGTCGCCATCAAGGGCAACTTCCGCCTACGTCTGTCGGCCGAGGACCTTGAGAGCATTCTCACCGAGGAGATGAGCATGGAGTAATGTGCAGCGAGCGCCACAACTTCACGCAACGGGTGAAATTCATCGCTGAATGTTTTGAAATGTTAGCCGTTTGCAGTAACTTTGCAGTTGCAAAGTAAGGATTGCAATTTAATCGATTAAATAAATCTACACTTATGAGTTTATTAGAGCAAATCGTGGCCCGCGCCAAGGCTGACAAGCAGCGCATTGTGCTGCCTGAGGCTGAGGAGGAGCGCACGCTGAGAGCCGCTGACCGCGTATTGGCCGACGACATCGCCGACATCATTCTCATCGGCAACCGTGACCACATCTTTGAAGAGGCCAAGGAATGGGGATTGTCCCACATCGACAAGGCCCGCATCATTGACCCGCTGCACTTTGAAAAGACTGAGGAGTATGCCGAGAAGCTGGCTGAGCTCCGCAAGAAGAAGGGCATGACGATTGACCAGGCCCGCGAGCTGGTGCTGCACAACAACCTCTATCTGGGTTGCATGATTATCAAGGCGGGCGACGCCGACGGTCAGATCTCCGGCGCACTCAGCACTACCGGCGACACGCTGCGCCCGGCCCTTCAGATTATCAAATGCGCTCCCGGCATCACCTGCGTGAGCGGTGCCATGCTGCTTATCACAAAGTCGCAGTACGGCGCCAACGGTGTCGTGGTGATGGGCGACGTAGCCGTCACCCCCAACCCAACGGCCGACCAGCTGGCACAGATTGCCTACACCACCGCGCAAACCGCCCAGACCATTGCTGGCATTGCCGAGCCTCACGTGGCCATGCTGAGCTACAGCACGAAAGGCTCGGCCAAGGATGCCATCAACAAGGAGACTGGCAAGAGCGTCTATGTCATCGACAAGGTGGTCGACGCCGTGAAGATAGCACGCGAGAAGTTCCCCACGCTGCTCGTTGACGGTGAGCTTCAGGCCGATGCCGCCCTCGTTCCCGCCGTCGGCAAGAAGAAAGCCCCGGCAAGCAACATCGCCGGAAGGGCCAACGTGCTTGTCGTGCCCAATCTTGAGGTGGGCAACATCGGCTACAAGCTCGTCGAGCGTCTCGGCGGCGCCACGGCCATCGGCCCCATTCTGCAGGGCATCGCGCGCCCCGTCAACGACCTCAGCCGCGGCTGCAGCGTCGACGACATCTACTACATGGTGGCCATCACCAGCTGCCAGGCACAGGACGCCAAGAAACAATAACATCACACTTTACAAACAAGACAAATGAAGATTCTGGTTTTAAACTGCGGCAGCAGTTCCATTAAGTACAAGTTATACGACATGGCCGACGAGTCGGTGCTGGCCCAGGGCGGCGTTGAGCGCATTGGCCTTGACGAGGCTTTCATCAAGGTGAAGCTCGACAACGGCGAGAAAAAGAAAATCATGGCCGACCTGCCCACCCACAAGGAAGGCGTCGAACTGGTGTTCAAATGCCTCCTCGACCCCGACTTCGGAGCCATCAAGAGCCTTGACGAGATTGGTGCCGTAGGCCACCGTATCGTGCAGGGCGGCGACCTCTTCGAGAAGAGCTGCATCGTCACTCCCGAGGTGGAAAAGGGCATCGAGAGCCTCATCGACCTGGCTCCCGTCCACAACAAAGGCCATCTGGCCGGCATACGCGCTGTGGATGAGCTCATGCCCAACGTGCCGCAGGTGACGGTGTTCGACAACGCCTTCCACTCCACCATGCCTCCCTACGCCTACCTCTACGGCATCCCCTATGAATGGTACACCAAATACCACGTACGCCGCTATGGTTTCCACGGCACGAGCCACCGCTATGTGTCCCACCGCGTGTGCGAGTTCCTCGGCGTAGATATCAAGACCCAAAAGATTATCACCTGCCACATCGGCAACGGCGCCTCGGTGGCTGCCATCAAGTACGGCAAGGTCATCGACACCTCCATGGGCCTCACGCCACTGGCCGGCGTGATGATGGGCTCGCGCTCTGGCGACATCGACCCCTCCGCCGTGACCTATATGATGCAGAAGAGCGGCATGCAGCCACAGGAGATGGCCGACTACCTCAACAAGAAGAGCGGCGTGCTGGGCATCACAGGCATCTCAAGCGACATGCGCGAGATTGAGGACGCCGACAAGAACGGTGACAAGATGGCTCACCTCGCCCTTGAAATCTACAACTACCGCATCAAGAAATACATTGGAGCCTATGCCGCTGCCATGAACGGTGTCGATATCATCGTTTGGACGGCCGGCGTCGGTGAGAACCAGGAAGGCGTGCGTTGGGACTCCTGCACGGGTCTGGAATACCTCGGCGTGAAGATGGACAAGGAGCGCAACCACGTGCGCTCAAAGGAGCAAATCCTCTCTGCCGACGACTCCAAGGTGAAAGTCGTTATGATTCCTACCGACGAAGAGATTGTCATCGCCCGCGACACGCTGGCCTTGGTCAACGGCAAGGAGCCTTCCGACTTCTAATCAGCTCTCACGATAAAGGGCTGTGTCAGGCGTCTCAGTGCCTGGCACAGCCCTTTTTGCGTACTGTTCTTTTTGAGGGTCTTCGCGTATTGTCAGCTACAACACGAGGCTGACCAAATACAGCACAATGGGTATTGTGACGAAAGCAATACCAAAGAAGTCAATAATGACACCCGTCTTAATCATCTTTGTGATAGGAACATAGCCACTCGCATAGACAATGGCGTTGGGCGGTGTCGATACGGGAAGCATGAAGCCGAGTGAGGCCGAGAGAGCCACACCCACGGCGATGGGAACGGGACCGTAGCCAGCAGCCACGGCGGCTCCGATAGCCAACGGGCCCACCATATTGGTGGCGGCGGTATGCGACGTAAGCTCCGACATCAGCAGCGACACCACGCAGAACACGGCAATCAACAGCACTTGCGACGGCTCACCGCCCAGCCAGCCGATGATGTTGTCGCCAATCCACTGTGAGAGTCCCAGACTGTACATCATGCCGCCCATCGCCAGTCCGCCTCCGAAGAGCAAGAGCGTGCCCCACTCCACTCCATCCACCGCCTGACGCCAGGTGATGACGGGACGGGGCTTGCCTTTCTCGTTCTTGCCACCGGGAAGAAGAAACAAGACGAGCGCTCCGACCATGGCTGCAATAGCCTCGGGGAAGAGACGGTTGTAGGTCTTCAGCAGCTCGTGGCCGTTGCCCAGGGCCATGCTCAGAATGCCCGGCGCCACCCACAAAGCTACGGCAATGCCAAAGCCAACCATCGTGTTCTTCTGAGCCTTGGTCCATTTGCCCAAGGCCCTGCGACGCTCTTCCACAAACTCGTGAGCGCCGTCGATGCGCTTGACATCGGCCGGGAACATCTTGCTCAGCACCACATAGGCGATGATGAAATAGATAACCATCGTCACAAAGCCCCAAACCATCCACTGGAAGAAGCCAATGTTGATGTGGCAAAGCTCATCGAGGAAGCCCAGCATGATGATGTTGGGCGGCGTCCCAATGGGTGTCAGCACACCGCCTATGGAGCAGGCATAAGCGGTCATTAGCATCAGTCCGGTGGCGTATTTGTACGACTTCAGGTTGATAACGCGTCCCTTTGCGGCCATCATCTCACGGATGGCGTCGAGCAGACCGAGCGCAATGGGAAACATCATGGCGGCGGTCGCAGTGTTGCTTATCCAGCCTGAGCAGAGCATGCAGGCCAGTCCAACGGCAAAGAATATGCGTCGGGGACTGTCGCCCACCCACCGCATCGACACGATGCCGTAGGAGATGCGGCGGTCGATGCCATTGACGGTCATGGCCTTGGCAATGATAAAGCCACCCATAAACAGGAAAATGGTGGGACTAGCAAAGGCGGCAAAGGCATCCTTCATCGTCGTCACGCCCAATATCACGCAGAGCGTAGGGCCAAGAAGCGAGGTTACGGGAATGGGCACCGGCTCGGTAATCCACCACAGGCAGACGAGCGTCATAATGGCCAACAGCATGTGGGCCTGCGGGGTCAGGGCGGTTATCGGCGTGAGCCATACGAGGAAGGCACAAATAGGGCCACAGACGGCACCAATCCATCTGCGCCGTCTGTCAAACGATGAGGTCTTAGGGCCATCTTCGTCAACGATGGGAGCCTGGGGAGGAATGGGGGTTTCCATACGACATAGGTTTAAAGTGATTAATAGGCAGAAAGCGAGGTGCCGCACGGCAGCGGCTTAGAGAATGTGCAGGCCGAGGGAAAGGGCGACCTTACGGCCGCGACTCTCCTTCGACATACTCCTCAAGGAAGAGGTGGTCGCCGTCGAACACGGCGTAGGTGAACTGCGTAATCCAGTCGCCGAGAATGAGCATACGAGCCGTGTGGCCCTCGGTACGCGGCAGGTTGAGGTCGAGCTCTATATGCCTGTGGCCATAGATAAAGTAGTCTATGTTGGGATGGGTCTTGACATACTGCTTTGTCCACAATACGAGATACTCCTTGTCCTCACCCATATAGGGCGGCTCCTTACCGTCAGCGCGCTTCAGCCTGCTATGCTTGGCCCAGTTGAGACCGAGCTGCATGCCCCACCACGGATGGACAAAGTTGAGCAGCCGCTGGCAAGTACGGTTGTGGAACATCCAGCGCAGCAACTTGAAGTCGGTGTGGGGGTCGCCCAGTCCGTCGCCGTGGGCCAGATAGAAAATCTTGCCGTGGAGCTCCGTCGTCAGCGGCTGGCGATGGACGATAAGCCCGCATTCCTCCTCCAAATAGCCGTAGGTCCATATATCATGGTTGCCGGTGAAGAAATGCACCTCGACACCCATGTCGGTAAGCTCCGAGAGTTTGCCGAGGAAGCGCGTGTAGCCTTTTGGCACGACATACTTGTATTCGTCCCAGAAATCAAACATGTCGCCCAGCAGATAGACAGCCTCCGCCTTCTCCTTGATGCTGTCGAGGAAGCGCACGAGCCTGCGCTCCTGCATGCGCCGGTGGGGTATGGCCAGCGAGCCCAAATGGGCATCAGAAAGGAAATAGATGTTTTTTCTCATAGGCTAAAGTCTTTACAAGAGGTTACTCCAGGCCCAGCTCGACCCGGGCCTCCTCGCTCATCATGCTCTGGTCCCAGGCCGGCTCAAACACAAGATTGACGTTTGCCGACTTGACGCCCTCCACGCTCTCGAGCTTCGTGCGCACATCCTCGAGGATAAAGTCGGCCGCCGGACAGTTGGGAGCGGTGAACGTCATATCCACGCTCAGCGTGCCGTCGTCATGCAAGTCAATCTTGTAAATCATACCCAAGTCATAGATGTTGACGGGTATCTCCGGGTCATATACGGTCTTCAGCACATCCACGATGCGCTCTTCAGTCTTTGTCTTCTCTTCTTGTGTCATTGTCTTGCTTTTTTGCAAACTTAAGCAAAATAATCGAGCCACGCAAGGATTATGCCATTAAATTTACAATCGTCCCTTTTCACGGTAGCTGTAGTAGGCTCCGTCGGTGACGATGACGTGGTCGAGAAGGTAGATGCGCATGATTTCGCAGGCCTTTTGTATGCGGTTGGTGAGCTGGTCGTCCTGTCGGCTGGGATGGGTGTTGCCGCTGGGATGGTTGTGGCATACCGCCATTACGGTGGCATTGCTGAGGATGGCGTCACGCATGATGACACGCACATCGACGGCCGTCTCCGTGAAGCCACCATGGCTGACACACGTCTCCTTGATGAGCTTGAAGTTCTGGTTCATCAGCAGAATGTGGAACTCCTCCACGCTGAGGTCCTGCATGCGGGGATGCATCAGCTCATAGACGCTCATGGCAGAGTCTATCTTCAGCCGTTCCTCGGCTTTTTCCCTTGCACGCCGCTTGCCCAGCTCGCAGGCAGCAAGTATGGTGATGGCCTTGGCCGGGCCGATGCCTTTGAAAGCCTGCAGCTCGCCGATGGTCATTTTCCCAAGCGTGTTGAGGTTGTTATTGCATTTGTTCAGCACCATCTTCATCAAATCCACGGCACTATGTTTAGTAGTGCCCGACCCGATGAGGATGGCCAGCAGCTCGGCATTGCTCAGTGCCTCCGGGCCGAGGCTCTCGAGCTTCTCTCTCGGGCGGTCTTCGGCAGCCCAGTCATGAATGGACAGAGAGTTCATAAGCACTTGTCAATTTAGTTTATTGGTGTCCGCTAAATAGATATAACGACTTATGGAATC
>CABVDL010000048.1 GCA_902497035.1 uncultured Prevotella sp. | reverse complement strand
ACCAGGCCGGCCACTACACTAATACCAATGGAAACGGTCTTGCGATATGGGTCAAATGACGACGCGGGATGCTATGACAGCCTGGCTACTTCTGCCAGAGGAGCTTCACGAAGACGGGATAGTGGTCGGAAGGATTGCGACGCGTGTTGCCGAGCCAGTAGCTGTTGGTGAGGATGCCGTAATGTTCCACGGCAAAGGCTGGCGACACGAATACGTGGTCGATGCGGTTGTCGTTGCGGCGTTCCTGCGAGAAGTCATTCCACGTGCCGGTGGGCGCCATACGCTGCTCAGCGCTGGCGTAGGCGTCCTTGAGGATGCCCGACTCTGAGAAGATGGTGTAGATTTCGTCGTGCTGGTCGACATTGAAGTCACCCGTCAGCACGACCGGCAGGTTGCCGGCAAAGGCCTTGATGCTGTCGATAATCATCTTGGCGCTGTTGCGGCGTGCTACGACACCGACGTGGTCCATGTGGCAGTTGAAGAAATAGAACTTTTTCTTTGTCTCGTTGTCGCGGAACAGGCCCCAGGTGCAGATGCGCACGCAGGCGGCGTCCCACCCCATCGACGGCCGGTCGGGTGTCTGCGACAGCCAGAAGTGGCCGTCACGCAGCACGGTGAGGCGGTCGGCCTGATAGAAGATGGCCGAATACTCGCCCTTTTCCTTGCCGTCCTCGCGGCCCACACCAAGATAGCGGTAGTGTGGCAGACCGGCCACCAGGTCGGTGAGCTGGTCGTGAAGCACCTCCTGGGCGCCGAAAATGGCGGGCTGCTCAAAGTTGATCAAGTCGCAGATGTAAGGGCAGCGCTGCTTCCAGCCGTTGCCCTCGGCGACATCGTCGGGATTGTTGTAACGGATGTTGTAGGTGGCCACATAGAGGCGTTGCGCCTGCAGGCCGGCGGCCATGAGCACGGCCATGAGCATGAAGAGAATTCTTTTCATCAGTAAGTTGAGTTATTTGTAATTGTTTCTGTATTCATTTGTATTTGTTTCTATATTCAAAGGGGGTCATTCCCTTGTACTGCCTAAACTGTCTCGAGAGATTCTTGATGTTGAGGCTCATGCGCTCGCAGAGGCTCTCAATCGGCTCGTTGGTAGAGAGCAGCAGCTGTGCGAAGCGGTTCATGCGCAGCCGTGTGATATAGACCAGCGGCGTGGTCTGCATCTCCTCGCGGAAGCGTATCTCGAAGAGGCGGCGCGACAGCGGCAGCTGCCTGACCACATCGTTCACGCTACGGATGCTGTTCAGGTTGAAATAGATATAGTTGAGCGCCCTCTGGATATTGGGGTCCTTGGCGGCAAAGAAGTCGGTCGAGTTGCGCTCCATGACCCCGATGAGCTGCACGTTGATGTCGTGGCCCCTGTTGCCGGGGTCATTCCTCATCTGCTCTATCATCTGCGCGGTCTCAAAGCCGGCGCGCTGCACGTCCAACTGTATGCTCGACAGCTTGGGAAAGCACAATTGGCAGGCAATCTCGTCGTTGTCGACACCCAGCACCGAAAGGTCCTGTGGAATTTTGATGTCAAGCACGTGGCACTGCTCGACAATCTTCATGGCCATATTGTCGTCGGCCGCGAAGAGCGCCGTTGGCTTGGGCAGACTGAGCAGCCACTTGGTGAGCGGCTCACTGTGGTAGTACCACAGCTCGTCGAGGTTCTGCACACAGCAGGTGCTCAACTGCCGCTCGAGTCCGTGTTCCTTGAGTGCCGCGCGGAAGCCGCGAAGCCGCTCGTCACTCCACACCACGTTGCGATAGCCGTAGAACGCGAACGACCGGAAGCCCTTGTTCATATAGAACTCCGCGGCTTTCCGTCCGGCGGCATCGTAGTCGCTCGTGATATTGGGGATGTCCTTGAACCGCTCCTTGTAGTCCTGCGCGATGGTGACAATGCCGTGGCGATGGAACAGCGTGAGGTCGTCGCCGGCCTCAAACTGTCCGATTACCGCATCGGCCTTCCAGGCCCTGGCCCATTTGACGACCCCGTTTATTCCCTTGACGCGCTTGAATTCGGGCGGCATCTTGCAGATGACCCACGGCGAGGTCCGCTGCGAGTACTTGAGAATGCCGCGCAGCAGCTGCGAGGCGTATTGCTCGGTGAAGTCGGTGAGGAGAATGAGGCGTATCATAGTTTTGAGGCTCCTAAGAGATTGCCGTTCTCCAGCGAGGAGAACAGCACCCTCGTGTGTTCTATCTCACGCGGATAAGGAAAGTCGTCGGCCATCGACCGTCGCATGGACGCCTCGAAATAGGGCGCGCCTTTAGCTATGCCCCCGCCGATGATGATGGCCTCGGGATTGTAGGCGAGCAGAACCGCCTGCATGACTTTGCCGAGATGGTGGCCGAAGCGGCGCCACACGGCGAGGGCCGTCTCGTCGCCCGCTGCGGCCTGCCGGGAGAGCAGCTCGCCGTCGAGGCCGAGCCGCCTCATCCACATGCCGGAGCAGTATTGCTCATAGATGCCGTCGCGGTAGGGCAGGCAGCCTATCTCACCCGCACCGGTGTCATGGCCGCGGTAGATGGCGCCGTTGATGATGATGCCGGCACCTATGCCCGTACCGAGAGTGATGCCCACGATGTCGCTGAACGCTCGCGCGCTGCCAAAGTATTTCTCGCCCAGTACATAGCAGTTGACATCATTGTCGACACGTGTCTCCAGGCGGTAGCGCCTCTCGATGAGTTCCTTCAGCCTGACTTCCTTCCACGAGGGAATATTCTGCACGTCGTAGACGATGCCGCGCGTGAAGTCGACCACCGACGGCACGCCTATGCCGATACGCTCCACGCGGTGGTCGAGCAGCTGGTCAATGAGCGCGTAGAGCTGGTCAAGCACGTCCTGCTCACTGCCGTCGGCGTGGCATGAGACGGCGGCGTGCCGCTCCATCTCACCGTCGGTGATGCGGGCGGCCCTTATGTTGGTTCCTCCTAAATCAATAGTAAGTGTAGTCATGTTATACAGGTCATTAATTAGTTTCAGGTAACAGGGCGGGGCCTGGACAGGCCCTACCGTGATGGCGGGGCGGCGGTGTCACGGATGCGGTCAGAGCGTCCGGCTGCCGGCCTTGACGTTGGTCACCGCCTTCTGGCCGTCGCCCCAGACCACCGTCACCTCGAGGGGTACGTTGGTCTTGATGGTGACTTTTGGCTTCTCGCTCTTCGACGAGCGGCGGGCCACCTTGATGTCGATGAGGCCGTCCTTGCCCAGCGGATAGCGGCTGATGCCGTAGGCCTCGGTGAGGTTGACATCGATGGTCATCTTGCCCTCCACGCCGTCGGCGCGTATGCCGAAGATGTCCTCTATCAGCTCGGCGATGGGCGGCAGTCCCGTCCAGCCCACGAAATCCTTGCGGGCCATGAAGCCGGGCTCGGCGCTCTCGGGAGCGTAGTATTCCCAGAACGTGCCGGTCTTCTTGAACACCTTCAGCACGTTGTTGTAATGGTTGGTCGTAATGTCCCATGCCAGCTGCCGGTAGCCCTTGTCGATGAGGCCAGTGATGACCATATAGTTGGTGCCGGGCCACACGCCGCCGACCCAGTAGCGTCCGTTGGCCTTGTACTTGGGATTGGAATAGGACAGTGAGGGCACGCGGTGGGGACGGTTGAACTTCGTGGTGTCGGAGAGATGGCTGACGAGGCGGTCGAGGCGGTCCTTGGGCAGCACGTCGGTGTGGAGTGCCCAGTAGGCGTAGATGCCTTGCGTGGTGCTGAGGCTGTCGTTGGCAAACTGGTCGTAGAGGAAGCCGTCTCTCTCGCTCCACATGTTCTTGTTGATGTAGGCCGTTAGGTTCTTGATGTCGTCCTCAAACTCCTCTATTTCCTGCCAGCGCTCGAGGTAGAAGCCCATCTTGAGCAGGATGTTGGCCACCATAATCTGTTGCAGGCAGGCGTCGAGCCAAATCATGTGGCCGTTGCTGTAGATGGTGTTGTAGCCCTCAGGCACGCGCGGCATGTTGTCCATGCCCGTTCCCCATCCGCTGCTCCAGTAGGTGCCGTTGCGCCACGTGCGGTTGAGCTTGAGCCATTTGTAGTAGGCCGCCAGCACGGGGAACACCTTGTTGAGGCGGTTGTCGTCGCCAAACTGCTTGTAGTAGAGCCATTCCGACCACGGCAGCAGGTTGGGGCCGGTGCTGGTGGGGTCGTAGCGTCCGAAGCAGTCGCTGCCGTCGGCCCTTATCTCCCGGCAGATAAAGCCGTCGGGATGCTGCTTGGCGTAGAAGTTGTCGAGCGTCTGCTGGAAAGGGAAGAAGTTGCGGCCATAGCGGCAGAACATCGTGATGAACGCGTCGTCCCACATGAAGATGTTGCCGTTGTAGGCCGGCGCGATGTAGCTGGTGATGAAGCCCGAGTCGTCGAGCGGCTGGCAGATGTTCTTGATGCCTATTTGCCAGGCTTTCCAATACATGTCGATGGCATCCTGGTGACCCTCCCAGTAAGGGGCGGGCAGCACCTTGCGGGCCTGCTCAAACGTTCCGGGCTTCGTCTTCACCTGCTTGGCCGTGCGGAACGAGTTCTCGGCCACGAGCGTCTGCATGACGTAGGTGTTCTTGTAGGGCAGCTTGTAGAGCGGCGACCCTGAGGAGATGAGGTTTTGCGCGGTGGCCGTCAGCGTGAGGGCGGCCATGAGGGTAACCAGGATGCGTGCGTATTTCATTGTCTAAAGCTTAAGCAGTTTCTTGATTTTCCAGAAGATGTCGGTATTGTTCATGAAGCCCGTAAACTGCCCGGCGCCGGGACCGAAGGCATACACTGGCACCATGGTACCCGAGTGGTCGGTGGTGGAGAAGTTGCCGGTGACGGTGCCGGTGTTGACATCGCCTCCCAGCACGGTGAGTCCGCCGGTCTGGTGGTCGGCGGTGACCACGACGAGCGTCTCGCCGTCGTTGGCGGCCCACTGCATGACGCGTCCGATGGTCCGGTCGAAGTCGAGCGTCTCCTTCATCAGCATGTCGAGCTGGTTGAAGTGGCCGTAGTCGTCGAGCTGCGAGCCCTCAATCATCATGAAGAAGCCTTTCTTGTTCTGATTGAGAAGGTCCATACCCTTGAGCGACGCACGGGCCAAAAGGTCGCCGCGCTCGTCGGGCAGGGGCGTGTCAACGTCGTAAGGCACGCAATAGACCTTGCCGCTCTTCACCTGCATCAGGTCGTCGAGCGTGCGGGAAACATGATAGCCCTTGGCTGTCAGCTCGTCAAAGAGGTTGCGGCCGTCGTCGCGGTGAAGAAAATACTTGGCGCCGCCGCCGAACACGTAGTCCACGGGACTCTCAATCATGCCGGCCAGCAGCTCCTGCTCCTTGTCGCGGTCGATGTTGTGGCTGAGGAAGTCGCAGGGCGTGGCGTCCCACAGACGGCAGGTCACTGCCACGCCGGCGCTGAGTCCCCTGGCCTTGGCATAGTCGACGAGCGACTTCAGCGGCTTGTCGTCGGGGTCAACGCCCACGGCGTGGTAGCGCGTCTTGTAGCCGGTGGCCAGCGAGGTGCCTCCCGAGCCGGAGTCGGTGATGAGCCGGTTGGAGGCCGGCGTCTTGGATATGCCGGTAGCCTGCGCGTTCTCCAGCCAGAGATGGCCGCGGTTGACCGTCCACGCCGCCTCGATGTGCATGAGCGACATGCCGTCGCCAATCATCAGGATGACGTTCTTGACTTTCTTGCCCTTGGGTGCCGCAATCTTCTCTACCTGATAGGGCTGCGGCAGCGTGTAGGTCTGCAACTTGGCCTGCTGAGCATACGCTGCAGGCATGAAACAAACCAAAAGAGTCGGCACTAAGCACCGCAAAAGCAAGTTGTTTTTCAATTTCATCATTGTCAAAATACCTGTTAAAATGACAAAAGTCATCACCTCAAGCAGCCATGATGCTTAAGGTGATGACATAGGGAATTATTCTACACTTGCTTCAATAGACATCTTGTAAGCATTTACTTTCCCACTTACTCCATCGACTGTTGTCTCACGAAGTACCCAGGAACTGGGAGCAAACATAAAAATCTGATAAGCATTATCCGGATTCTTCGTAACCAGCGTAAACGAACTAGCACCTATCCCTTTGGCAACGCTTTGCAGTTGTTCGGCGAGATCATTCTTGACAGTACCAATAAGCACAGCCTGGTAGGTATTTGAGGCGAGTTGCTTCAATACGTCAGCTGATGCTGATACCTGGTCGGCCTGCGAGAACCTCACGGTAGCCAAAGGCATTTCTATGTCTACTGGGATCTCTACCGACGAGTGCGTCATGATTGGAACATATTTCACATAGCAATTGTCAGTAATTTTAAAGCTGCTTGCAGAATTTATCTTATGATTGAAGAGTATAGAACTGCCCTCAATATTCCCTGAGGCGTATTGATTGAACGCGAAGCAAGTAAACTTGTTGGCTGCGACAGACAAGTTAGTACATATGTTATTACTAAAGTAGGGATATTGATAATACTGCACATCTGTCCTGTCAACGATGCTTGCTGTACAGTTGTCGCCAAGCTTCTTCAAGTACGAGCCGACGCTGTTGTAATCAGTCATTGAGTTATCGGAGAGCGACGAGACGTAATAAAGGTCTACTGTCTTGTTCTTGTTCCATTCACCAGAGTTTCCGTTTTGACTCTGATAATCAGGGATGATGCCCCAATCCTCCTTGATGCAGGAATTAAACATCAACAGTGCAGACACTGCGAGGACTATATTTAAAAGACTAAGTCTCATAATCGTAGATATTATTTTATTTTAACTTCAGAAAAAAGAGGGCAGTGATCAGACAGCTCGGTGCCATTCCAGAATCTGTCAAGCACCTTTGTGTCAACAAGTTCAAATTTGCCCTTGGCACCGAAAATATAATCTATCTTAGATGTTCCATAATAAGTGCCGGCATCGCCGTCCAGTCTCTCATAGACTGTAAGCAGCTTATTGATGGGCGCTGACCCAGGTCCCATGTTCATGTCACCGCAGAGAATAGTAGGATAGGTGTTGCTGACTACCTTGTCTGTGGTCAGTTCTGAAGCCTGTTCCAACTGGCCTCCAACATGGTCAAGATGTGAGCACGCTATACGCACAATTTTTCCATTTGGCAACAGTATGTCGGCGGTGACAACACTACGCTGGTCAGCTGAGCCTGCAGGCCTGGGCAACTGCATGGAATTCACGTTCAAAATGGGATAACGGCTCAGAATAGCATTGCCATACAACTCATTAAAACTATAACGGTAGTTATCCTCTGGATATTGCCCTTGCTTGTTGTTGAGGTTATAGGAGTAGCCGAAAAGACCGAACATGCGCATCTTACTGGCCAATTCCTGAACCATATCACGGTATTCACCATTCAGCTGTTGCCGTGAGCTTCTGTTTTCAACCTCATTGAGGCATACCACATCGGGCGAAACCGTTGACAACAAGTCAGCATAGGGCTGAGTAACAAAGTCAGGCTCAAACGACCTGATGTTGAAAGTGACTATCTTGAGCGTCTCTTGTGCATGAAGAATGCTGCCCCAGGCAAGCATAACACAAATGGAGACTATAATATTTCTAATTTTCATTACTTTGATAATTTAGCATTAATAACCGATATTCTGGGTAAGATTCTTACTCTTGCTTACTTCAGCAGCCGGGATGGGGAACACTTGGTTCTTCACGGGATCGAACGTTCTTGCAGGCCAGATTTCCACTTCTTTTGTACTTGTAATGGTATGTCCGTCAGTGGTTGTCTGAATACCGTGGAGAGGCTTGGCGTAAACTTTTTGCGCATCTCCCCAGCGCACCAGGTCGAGATGACGGCTTGGCTGGTATTCAAATGCAAGCTCACAGCGTCTCTCATTCTTCAACTGCTCCTTAGTAGCCTGACTGTTCTCTGGCAGTCCGGCACGCTTCCTTATCTGGTTGAGCAGGCTCTTGGCTTCAGCATTACCTTCACCCTTAGTCCAAATAAGAGCCTCAGCTTTCATCAGCAAAACATCAGCATAACGGAGAAGAACCATGCCAAGTTTATTGGATTGGTCGTTTCCGTTAGGACTTACGTCCTTTCCAATACAGTCGGCTGGAGCAAAAACCGACATCCATTTGCGGAATGTCATGCCCGATGTGCTGGATATGTCACGGGGATTAACACCAAAATGAATATCATGACCAATGAACTGAATGTGCTGCCCGGGCATGAGAATAGTGGCATCCCTGCGCTTATCGCCATCCTCATAAGCTTTATAAAGTTCTAAAGTCGGCTGAAAGTAACCCCATGTGTTGTAATAGCCATAGCCGTCTTTCTGGAAAGACATGCCATGAAATTTAGGTCCCTCAGTGGCGTTGCCGAGCAAAGAGAAGAGGTATTCCTCGCAAAAATTGTTCTCTTTCGTGAACAGCGTAGTAAAGTCAGGATAGAGCCCGCGCTTGTCAGCCCCTGTCATATTGATGATTTTGTCACAGTAGGTAATGACCTTGTCATAATATGAGGCGTCAAACTGTGAGGCATAAAGAGCTGCCCTTGCCGCAAAGCCCCAGCATGCAGCCTTATGAGGCCTTCCATAGTCCTCATCGGCAAGCTGTGAGAAATAGGGAAGAAGCTCAGCAGCTTTGTCCATATCAGAGATAATCATATCGTAGTTGGCCAGCACCGATGAAGGACGCGGCTGGTCCAAATCTGAGGTTGGGGTATTCTCCGTCACGATAGGAATACCTCCGTTTGGACCGTTGTCACCATAGAAAGGCGCAATCCAAAGATAGGCAAAGGCACGATAGAAATAGGCTTGCCCCAAGGCATTATTCTTCACTTCGTCAGAAATCTTCATGCCGGGTACATTGCGGAGCACGTCATTGGCCTTGGCGATAAGCTGGTACATAGCAGGCCAGGTGTCCTTTGCATCACGGCCATTCGATGCTGACATTTGGAAGTTCTTTATTTGTGCGGCCTCTGCCTGCGGTCTGCCTGTCACGAGGTTATCGCTACAGTTCTCAAACCACATCAGACCACGACCTGTGACTCCCTCATTGTAAGTGAACTCTCCAAAAGCGTTAAGGGCATTTTTCACATCAGCCTCTGTCTTCCAGAAGTTCACAGAGCCCTCCAGGCCGTAGGGATCATGCTCTAAGAAGTCGCTGCAGCCGGACAAAGAGAACGTCAATAAAAGACCAGCTGCCATATACTTGTATTTTGATAATTTCATGTTCTTGTACTATTAAAAGTTGAGATTAAGTCCAAACGAAAAAGTTCTTGCTGTTGGATAGGTACCACCATCCATTCCGAAGTTGCCCACCTCGGGGTCTATGCCGGTGTAGTCAGTAATTGTGAACACATTTTCACAGTTAAAGTATACTCTGATGGTACTGCCTTTAAGTCCGATAGCGCCCATCACCGACTGAGGCAGGGTATAGCCCAGGGTCAACTCTTTCATCCGAAGATAGCTGCCATTCTCCAAGAAGAAATCAGAGGCATTGGAATAGTTGCCGTTGGCATCATCAATGAGAGCCAGACGCGGAATTCCAGAAGTCTTGTCATAATCCCACGCATGAAGAATGTCGCTATGCATGTTGGCTCCCATCTGTCTTCCGGTGAGTGTCATTTGCTTGAATGCATTGAAAATAGTAGATTTTCCGGTACCCTGGAACTGGCAACTGAAATCAAAGCCTTCCCATTCCACATTGCCGCCAAAGCCGAATGTAATCTTCGGCATGTAACTGCCCATGTACTGGTTGTCGTCAGAATTAATCTGACCATCATTATTAAAATCGACGTATCTGAAGTCACCAGGTCTGGCATTGGGCTGTATCAGTTTGGTAATACCAGTATTCGGGTCAGTCCATTTGTAATTGTTCACTTCCTCTTGAGTCTGGAAAATACCATTTGTCTTGAGCACATAATACGAATACCAGGGATGACCGACAGCAGAGCGCAGCGGCTGCAAGCTGTTGACCGTGACGTTGTGGGCAAGGTAGTCACGTGATCCAAGATCGAGAACCTCGTTGTGTACGGTTGAGAGATTGCCGTAAAGGCCGAACTTTACTTTATTAATCTGTTTATGTAAGGCTGCGCTGAATTCCCATCCGCGGTTGACTACATCACCCACATTGCCGTAAGGCTCTACAGAGATACCGGCCACAGAAGGTACTGGCATACGCTCGATAAGGCCTTTCGTGTGCTTATTGTAATAGTCTACAGTGAGGGTAATCTCATCGTTGAAAAGACCTAAGTCCAAACCTAAATCCCATTGTTTGGTCTTTTCCCATTTCAGATTTCTGACGCCGATAGACTCCGTGTAGATACCATAAACCTCCTGGTCAAGGTTCTTACCATAAATAATGGCATAGTCAGTGGTGCCCATCGGTACATTCCACGAGTATCTGGGGACAAGTGCCACATTTCCTATCTCGCCGTAGCTCCCTCTTATTTTAAGAAGATTCACCACATTCCGGTATTTCTCAAAGAAAGGCTCTGATGAGATCTTCCACGATGCGGACGCTGCAGGGAACGTGCCGGCGTTGTTGTCTTTATAGAGCTTCGACGAAGCGTCTCTACGCAGGCTGCCGGTTACGAAATAGCGGTCGTTCCAAGAATATCCGACACGCCCAAAGATTGAGGTCATGGATTCTTCCCAGATATTCTCTGTAGGCTTATTGGTTGACCAGTTGGTGGCATTTTCGAAAGTAGTGGAATGACGGTCTTCGCGAGCATAACCTTGCGTATATACACCATAATCCTTGTATTTCTCATACTGCATGGTAAATCCAGCCATTGCACTGATGATATGCTTACCAAATTCCTGTGTGTAGTTGGCAGTGGTTTCCCACAACCAGCTGTTTGTATTACTATGCGTGATGTTGTGGTAATTCTCGTCGGTAGTCTTACCGGGTTCAGTAACACGCTTGCGGAACTCGTCAAACTCATTCGATTCAAATCCTGCCGTGAAGCGTGACTGCACCGTTAATGGAGTGATGGGTTTCACCTCCAAGGTAGTTGTAGAGTAAAGTTGGTGGGCCGGACGCTTCTGGTCAAGCCTTTGAAGCAAGGCAACCGGGTTCAGCAGGTCACCGTAGCCGCTTATTCCCTCAGCTGCAGCCCAACGAGGAATGGTACCGTGATAAAGAGGATTGCCGTAGTCATCGTAAAGGGCGTTGCCATCTTTGTCGTAATCATAGACCGTGGCCGAGCGCGGATAGAAAATGGCATTGGCCAGCACACCCTCATGACCGGTATTCACGTCACCCTGTCCATTGGTATACTGATAGGTAACCTGCTCTTTCAGGGATATATACTTATTAATCTTGAAATCAATGTTTGCCTTGGCTCCGAGCTTGCGGGCGTAGGTATTAAGGAGAACTCCCTTGTCTTTATCAAGACTTACCGAAGCAAACGATTTGATGTTCTCCGATCCGCCTGAAAGCGACAGCGCATAATGATCAAGGCTACCTGTGCGGAAAATCTCATCCATCCAATCGGTACGGGTGACAGCTCCATAAGGGAATATCTCAGGATTAGCTCTTGAAGGCAGTGAGCCGCCATAGGTGTTGACGGCATCAGCCCACACTTTATTATATTGCTCCGAGGTAAGGCTCGTAGGTAGATTGGTAGCATTCTTAAAACTGTGCGACACATTGACGCTTACCCTTATCTTTCCTTCCTTGGCCTGCTTGGTTGTTATAACTATCACACCGCCAGAACCGACACTGGCACCATAGATAGCAGCTGAGGCCGCATCCTTCAATACCGTGATTGATTCTACATCCTCAATATTGTAAGGGGCTCCCGGTACGCCATCAACAACATAAAGCACACCGTCTCCACTATTATAATTGTCGTCAGTTCCTCTTGAGCCTCTGCCGCGAATAGATATAGAAGGTGTGGCAAGAGGGTCACCACTGTTACTCTGCACCATTACACCCGGCATTGCACCTTGCAGCATAGACTGAAGGGTAGAAGGGCGGCTTTTCATACCCTTGTCTAAATCGACAGATGTAATGGAAGTTGAAAGGTCTTGCTTACGCTGACTGCCATAACCGATGGCCACCACTTCACCAAGAGTTGTAGCGTCTTCGTCAAGGGTAATTGTCATGTTGCCAGACTGAGCTGTTAAAGATTTCGAGGTATACCCTAAAGAAGAAACTTGCAGACGGGCACCTGTCTTGACTGTTATGGAGAAATTGCCGTCAATGTCGGCTACCGCAGCCTGCTTTGTACCAACCTCACGTATGGTGGCACCAATGATGGGTTCGCCTTTGGAGTCGATTACCTTTCCTGTCACTCTCACATTTGCCTGCGTAATGACATTGGTACCGCTCACTCCAGGTGCGGCGGCAACAGCTGCAGGACTAAATAGAGACAAAGCCAGCGCAAAGGCTGTGGCTGTCAGGCCAGTCCTGCTTTCTACTGTGGAATTTTTGGTTTTCATTCAATTTGAATTTAAATGATTAATAAGAATATATAGTAGTAATACGGTTGTATGCGCGTGACCTACCTTATTATTATATTTACATGTCTGCGGATGCCACCCGGACTGCGCAAATGCAGCTCTCACATCCTTATTTGCCGCAAAGATATATTAAAATATGCTTACAGACAAACAATTTTGCGTAATATATTCTTCAATACGCAAAAAAGTAAACCGCCAAGCAGGCGGTGTTACATTGTAGTGAAAATAAAGGCGCATCCGTCTGTCGGATGCGCCGTAGCCTATGCCATCAAGTCTGGGCAGAAGCCTCCTCCGTCTCCAGCTCACCGAGGCGCTGCCACACTTTGAGGAAGGAGGCGTGGTCGTAGCATTTGCCGTATTTCACCACTACGCCGGCACTCTGCAGCGCGTCGCACGCCTGCTGCGAGATATAGTCGGCCCAAATCTCTTTCACCCCGCCTTCCACCATCATCTTGGCGGCAGACCACCCTACGGCCTTGATGGCAATCTTGGCCTCGTAAAGCAATTCCGGTTCCTCGGAAACAAGATTGTACAGGCGGCGCACGCCGTGACCGTTGAATGTGCGTATGTTTCCCTCGTGAAGGATGACGAGCGTGCATTGCTCAGTATGGAGCGTATCTATAAGTTCCTGCATCATAAGGCTCTACGTTTTTAGTTGTTTTTACGCTACAAATATAAGTAATATTTTTGAAATACGAGGCAATGTAACCCGAAAATGTGCTTAATTAATGATAATTAGAGAAGTTCGGAAGTTCGGAACCACAGAACTTCCGAGCTTCTGTTCCTCAGTCACGCGTTCTTGCTGGCCAGGGGGGCTGCCTGCGTATAGACTCGGGTGGCAAGGTCCTTGTCGAGCGTGTAAAGGCCGTAGCCGTTGTCGCCAATCATCTTCAGGCTGTCGATGATGGTCTTGGCATTGTCTTCCTCTTCCACCTGCTCGTCGATAAACCATTTCAGCATGCTCTGCGTAGCAAAGTCGTTGTCGGCTAACGCTGTGGCATAGAGCTTATTGATGAGCGAGGTCACCTTTTGCTCGTGCCGGAGCGTGCTCTCGAAAGCGTCAAGCGGCGATTTCCACTCGGTCGGCACTGCGTCAATGGGCTGCAGCATCACGCGGCCGTCGCGCTGCAGCACGTAGTCGAAGAAAATCTTCACATGGTCGAGCTCCTCCTGATACTGCACTTCAAACCAATTGGCGAAGCCGGGGTAGCCGTTGGCGTTGGCATAAGCGGCCATCGAAAGGTAAAGATAAGCCGACCAATATTCGGCGTTGATCTGCGCATTGATTGCGTCTTGCATTTTTACAGTTAACATAGCATTGAGATTTAAATGTTACTTTTAGTTATCTGCAAAGTTAGCCAAATTACACGAGAAAAAGCATCAACTGACAGTTAAATTTAAGTCAGTTCAGACCATCATTTCATCCATTCGCCGAGCCGTGGCGGTCGCAGCAGCCCGGCGTGGCGGTCGCAGCAGCTCGGCGTGGCGGTCGCCATACTTTCTCGAAACAGCCATATCGCAACGACATTTAAGCCATATCGCAACGACATATAAGCCATTTCGGGTTGGGAAAGCATAGATTTGGCTGCAGCAATGCCTCGCTGGGCATGGGCATGAACGTCACGTTCTGACGAAAATAGGAACCTGACACGAAAATAGAAACCCGCCATGCATCGTTATCTCTCTGCTTTTTCGTAACTTTGCACCTATAATGTATTTAAGCAGTAAATATACCGGTATATACGCATGAATATAGAAAAAGTTATCACTCAGGCCACTGTCAAGGCCGTGAAAGAACTCTACGGACAGGATGTGCCCGAGAAAATGGTGCAACTGCAGAAGACCAGGGACGACTTCGAGGGCAACCTCACCCTCGTGGTGTTCCCCTTCCTTAAAATCTCACACAAGAAACCCGAGGACACCGCGCGGGAAATAGGCGAGGTGCTCGGGCGCGACTGCGAGGCCGTGGCCCGCTTCAACGTGGTCAAGGGCTTCCTCAACCTCGTGGTGGCACAGGCCGCATGGGTGAGCCTGCTCAACGACATCAACGCCGACGACAAGTACGGCGAGCGGAAGGCTACAGCCGACAGTCCCCTCGTGATGATCGAATATTCATCGCCCAACACCAACAAGCCGCTCCACCTCGGACACGTGCGCAACAATCTGCTCGGCTGGAGCCTCTCAAACATCATGGAGGCCAACGGCAACAAGGTCATCAAGACCAACATCGTCAACGACCGCGGCATACACATCATGAAGTCGATGCTGGCCTGGATCAAGTGGGGCAACGGCGTCACGCCCGAGACGGCCCACAAGAAAGGCGACCACCTCATCGGCGACTTCTACGTGCTATTCGACAAGCACTATAAGGAAGAATGCAATGAGCTCAAGGCCAAGTTCATCGCTGAGGGACTGGACGAGGAGAAGGCTGAGGAGAAGGCCAAGAACGAGGCCCCGCTCATTGTCGAGGCCCATCAGATGCTCGTGAAGTGGGAGGCCGGCGACCCTGAGATCCGCGCCCTGTGGCAGAAGATGAACAGCTGGGTGTATGCCGGATTCGACGAGACCTACAAGGCGCTCGGCGTGAGCTTCGACAAGATTTACTACGAGTCGAACACTTATCTCGAAGGCAAGCGCAAGGTGGAGGAGGGACTGAAGAAGGGTCTCTTCTTCCGCAAGCCCGACGGCAGCGTGTGGGCCGACCTCACCGACGAGGGCCTCGACCAGAAGCTGCTGCTCCGCGCCGACGGCACGAGCGTGTATATGACACAGGACATCGGCACAGCCGAGATGCGCTTCAACGACTATCCCATCGACAAAATGATTTACGTGGTGGGCAACGAGCAGAACTACCACTTTCAGGTGCTGTCCATCCTGCTCGACCGCCTCGGCTTCAAGTGGGGCAAGGACCTCGTGCACTTCTCCTACGGCATGGTCGAGCTGCCCAACGGCAAGATGAAGAGCCGCGAGGGTACGGTGGTCGACGCCGACGACCTCATCGCCGAGATGATTGGCGACGCACGCAAGACCAGCGACGAGATGGGGAAGTTCAAGGACATGAGCGAGGACGAGAAGCAGGAGATTGCCCGCATCGTCGGCCTCGGCGCGCTGAAATACTTCATCCTCAAGGTCGACGCACGCAAGAACATGCTCTTCAACCCCGCCGAGAGCATCGACTTCAACGGCAACACCGGGCCTTTCATCCAATACACCTACGCCCGCATCCGCTCGGTCATGCGAAAGGCCCAGGCCGAGGGCATCAGCCTGCCCGCACAGCTGCCCGCCGACGCGCCGCTCAACGAAAAGGAGGTGCAGCTCATACAGAAGATGGACGCCTTCAAGGTGGCCGTCAGGGATGCCGGTGAGAACTACAACCCTGCCGGCATCGCCAACTACTGCTACGAGCTGACCAAGGACTTCAACCAGTTCTACCACGACTACAGCATCCTCAGCGCTGACAGCCAGGAGGAGAAAGTGACGCGCCTCGTCCTGGCCGCCAACGTGGCCAAGGTCATCAGAAACGGCATGGACCTGCTCGGCATCGAGGTGCCGGAAAGAATGTGACACATGAGTAACGAGCCTGTATCACCCCCCGGCTACCGCCACGACACGGTGTTGCCCTTGCCCATGGAGGTGAGGGCCAACGCATGGGCGGTGGATGCGGCCTGCCCCGGCAATCCCGGGCCGATGGAGTACCAGTGCATCGACCTGGCGACCGGGGCGCGCGTCTTTCATTTCGGACCCGTGCGCGGCACCAACAACATCGGGGAGTTTCTGGCCATAGTCCATGCCCTGGCACTGATGGAGCAGCAGGGCATACGCGACAAGGTCATTTACTCCGACTCCTACAACGCCATCCTTTGGGTGCGCAAGAAACAGTGCAAGACCAAACTTGTGCGCGATGCCTCCACAGCCAGAGCCCACGAGCTAGTCACCCGTGCCGAGCACTGGCTCGCCACCCACCAGATTGACGTGCCCGTCATCAAATGGGAGACGAAGAAATGGGGCGAGATACCCGCCGACTTCGGCAACAAAAAGAAATAGCGCCGTTTATACGTTAATTATCCATGCAAAAGGACGGACACCATAACAACAGCAAGTCTATCTGGCGCACGGTGCGCGACTACGCCATCATCACCGTGGCCATGCTGATGGGCGTAGTGGGACTCAACATCTTTCTCCTGCCCAACCAGATTACGATGGGCGGTACGATGGGTATCGCGTCGATAGTCTACTGGGGGCTGGGCATTCCTGCGCAGGACACCTATTTCGTCATCAACGCCGTGCTGCTCATCGTCGCCCTGCGCGTGCTGGGCTGGCGGTTCTGCGCCAAGACCATCTACGGCGTGGTGGTGTTCACCGTCGGCTCCACCGTCATCCAATGGATGGGCAGCGAACAGACCCATCTGCTGGCCGACCAGAAATTCATGGCGTGCATCGTCGGCGGCGTGTTCATGGGCACGAGCGTCGGCCTCGGCCTCTCGGCGGGCGGCAGCACAGGCGGCTCAGATGTCGTGGCGGCCATCGTGCATAAGTACCGTGACATCTCGCTCGGCCACGTCATCCTGTTCTGCGACCTGGCCATCATCACGTCGAGCTATGTCGTGCTGCGCGACTGGGAGAAGGTGCTATATGGCTATGTGCTGCTGTTCATCGTCTCTTTCTGCGTTGACTACGTCGTCAACTCCCTCCGCCGTTCAGTACAGTTTTTCATCATCTCCGACAAATACCAGGAGATTGGCGAGGCCATCACGAAGATTGCCGACCGCGGCTGCTCCACGCTCAACGGCAACGGCTTCTATTCGAAAAAGGACATCAAGGTCATCTACTGCATCGCCAAGAAGAGCGAGTCGGCGTTCATCTTCGACCTCATCGACGAGATTGACCCCAACGCCTTCGTGGCGCAGAGTGCCGTCATCGGCGTCTACGGACAGGGCTTCGACCGCGTAAAGGTAAGAAAGAAAATAAGCCTCGAGCAAATCAAGAGGGAAATAAGTTAGCAGTCACCCAGTCGCCCGCACAAAGCATCCGGCACACCACACTACAAGGCAATATAGCGTTAATATTGTTAATTTGCATAGCAAACCGCCTTAATTAGATTACTTTTGCAGACAAAACGACAATTACACATATTCGGATGGACGCAATAAGTGATTTCTTCGAGGCCCTTGGGCAGCTGTTGTGGGGATGGCCCATGATTATCCTGCTGCTTGGCACCCATCTCTACCTGTCGGTACGCCTGCGCTTCCCCCAGCGTAAGATTTTCACCGCCATCCGCCTTTCCGTGAGCCGTGACAAGGGAGCCTCGGGCGACGTGTCGCAGTTCGGCGCGCTGGCCACAGCCCTGGCGGCCACCATCGGTACGGGCAACATCATCGGCGTGGCCACGGCCATCTCGCTGGGCGGTCCGGGTGCCGTGCTGTGGTGCTGGCTGACGGGTGTCTTCGGCATCGCGACCAAGTACGGCGAGGGGCTGCTCGCCATCAAATACCGCGTCAGACAGCCGTCGGGCAGGATGCTCGGCGGACCGATGTACGCTCTTGAGCGGGGTCTGCACTGCCGATGGCTGGCCACACTGTTTGCCCTCTTCACGGCCGTGGCCGCCTTCGGCATAGGCAACACCGTTCAGGCCAACGCCATTGCCACCGTGATGCGCGATTCGTTCAGCATCCCGTCGTGGATGGCCGGCATAGCCGTAGCCGCGCTGACGGCCGTCGTCATCATCGGCGGCGTGAGGAGCATAGCCCGCGTTTGCGGACTCTTAGTGCCGCTCATGGCACTCTTTTATGTTGCCGGCTGCCTCTATATTCTCTGTGTCAACAGTGCCTACGTCTGGCCGGCCGTCAGGCTCATCTGCGTTACGGCCTTCGACCCGCAGGCTGTCGGCGGCGGCTTTGCCGGCGGCTCGGTGATGCTCGCGGCGCGCTACGGCATAGCGCGCGGACTGTTCTCCAATGAGTCAGGCCTCGGCTCTGCCCCCATCGTGGCGGCCGCTGCCCAGACACGCAACCCCGTGCGGCAGGCTCTCGTCTCGTCGTCAGGCACTTTCTGGGATACTGTCGTCATCTGCGCCCTTACGGGCATCGTCGTGGTAAGCAGCATTCTGGCCTACCCCGACATTAGTTTCACCGACGGCGGGTCGCTCACCAACGCCGCTTTCTCCAAGATACCCGTCATAGGCCGTCCCGTGCTGACGTTCGGCCTGGTGACTTTCGCCTTCAGCACCATCCTCGGCTGGAGCTACTACGGCGAGCGTGCGATGGAGTATCTCAAGGGCAACCGCTGGACCATGGCCTACCGCCTGCTGTTTATCGTCGCCCTGTTTGTGGGCAGCGTGGCCAACCTGAACATGGTGTGGAACATCGCTGACTGCTTCAATGCCCTAATGGCCATTCCCAACCTCCTCTGTCTTCTGCTGCTGAGCGGCGTGCTGGTCAAAGAGACCGACAAATACCTTTGGAGCGGCCATCTTGATGCCGTGGCTGACGAGGATGCCGACGGCGCGGAAAATTGCGCAGAGCGCATAAAATAATGCGTACCACCTAAGTCTGCTCACAATCGTTCCAGAAAGCCCTGATGATATCGTCGTGGTAATAATACCGCTCTATCTGTGCTTTGGGCCATGTACCGGAGTTCACCAAAATGGGCGCAGCAGATAAAGTTTGTAGAGCTGTGCGTCACCGGTGACAGTGTTGTACATCACCGGTGACAGTGTAGTGGCCGGCCTGGTGCCGGCCACCAGCCCTTGGAAAGA
>CABVDL010000047.1 GCA_902497035.1 uncultured Prevotella sp. | reverse complement strand
CTTGTAGTTGGCCAGGAGCTGCTTGGTGTCCTTTGGCAGACAGTAGCCGCCATAACCGAATGACGGGTTGTTGTAGAACGAGCCGATGCGCGGGTCGAGACACACACCGTCGATGATGCTGCGGGTGTCAAGACCTTTCACCTCGGCATAGGTGTCGAGCTCGTTGAAGTAGCTCACACGCAGGGCGAGGTAAGTGTTGGCGAAGAGCTTCACAGCCTCAGCCTCAGTCAGTCCCATGAAGAGCGTCGGCACGTTCTCCTCCAGGGCCCCGCGCTGGAGCATGGCGGCGAAGGTGTGGGCGGCACTGTCGAGGCGGGCGTCACCCTCGGGGCGGCCTACGATGATGCGCGAGGGATAGAGGTTGTCATAGAGAGCCTTGCTCTCACGCAGGAACTCGGGGGCGAAGATGATGTTGTCGCTATGGAAGCGGACCCGCGCGCCCTCGGTGAAGCCCACGGGAATGGTAGACTTGATGACCATGATGGCCTGCGGGTTGACCTCCATCACCAGCCGGATGACCTCGTCGACATGAGAGGTGTCGAAGTAGTTCTTCGTCGCGTCGTAGTTGGTCGGCGTGGCGATGACCACGAACTCGGCATCGCGGTAGGCCTCGGCTCCGTCGGTGGTGAAGCGGATGTCGAGCGGCTTCTCGCGCAGATATCTCTCAATGTACTCGTCCTTGATGGGCGACTTCCGCCGGCTCAGCATCTCCACTTTCTCAGGCACCACGTCAACAGCGGTGACCTGCTCGTGCTGGGCAAGCAGCGTGGCGATGCTCAGGCCGACATAGCCTGTGCCGGCAACAGCTATCTTATGTTTGGTATTCATACACATAATATAATAACAGCAAAATTAATGCAAATAAAGGAGACGGCAAAGGAAATCGGCAAAAAACGGACAAGGAATGGTCAATGTTCTTCCCCGCGGCCCGTCGGAGATGTCAGCCCGCCGATGTTACATCTATATAAAAAAATTAAGGCTATTGTTCAAATATTCCGATTTCCATACTAATGGTTTCAATCTTTTTAAGTAATTTTGTGACGTATAACGAAAAGACGAGAGATTGATATACCTTTTTTAATTAAATTAATCATTACAACTTATGCAGAAAAGACTGCTTTTTCTGGTTTCATTGCTGTTGTGCCTGACAACGACAATGATGGCACAGATTACCACCTCCGGCCTCAGCGGCAACGTCAAGGCCAACGGCGAGGAAGTGATAGGCGCCACAGTAGAGGCCATTCACGTGCCCACAGGTACCAAGTACCAAGCTGTTACAAACACCAAAGGCGCCTTCGCCATCAACGGCATGCGGCCGGGCGGACCCTACACCGTCAAAATCAGCTACATCGGCTACGAGACGAAAGAGGTGAAGGACATCACCCTCCAGCTCGGTCAGACCTACAGTCTCCCCGTGTCGCTCTCTGAGAACGCGCAGGAGCTTGGTGAGATTGTTGTATCGGCCAAGGCCACCAAATTCGCCAGCCTCAAGACCGGTGCCGCCACCAACATCGACAATGAGCAGATGCAGAACATGCCGACCGTGAGCCGCTCGCTCACCGACATCACGCGTCTCTCGCCCTACGGCGGCAACGGCATGAGCTTCGGCGGCATGGACGGACGTACGGCCAACTTCACCGTCGATGGCGCCAACTTCAACAACAACTTCGGACTGAGCTCCAACCTCCCCGGCGGCGGCAACCCCATCTCCATCGACGCCATTCAGGAGCTTCAGGTCGTGGTGTCGCCCTACGACGTGCGCCAGACCAACTTCATCAGCGGTGGCATCAACGCCGTCACCAAGAGCGGTACCAACACCTTCAAGGGTACGGCCTACGTGTATCACCGCAACGAGAACATGCGCGGCAACTCTGTGTATAAGACCGAGATACCCGGCGCGCGAGAGACCGACCGCTCAACCACCTACGGCGGCACGCTCGGCGGCCCCATCATCAAGGACAAGCTGTTCTTCTTCGTGCAGGGTGAGTACATCACCACGCCTACCGTGGCCGTGCGCTGGCGCGCCTCAGAGAACGGCATAGGCAACGAGTCGCAGTATCTCTCTTACGCCTCAATAGCCGACATGCAGCGCGTGCAGCAGTACGTAGCCGACAAATACGGCTACAGCACCGGCAGCTACACCTCCTTCCCCGCCGACCAGAGCAACACCAAGCTCCTCGGAAAGCTGACCTGGAACATCACCGACCAGCACCACCTCGACTTCCGCTACAACTACACGAACAACACCTCGTGGATGGCGCCCAACGCCTCGTCGATGGACGGCGGCACACGCTCGCCCTACTCGCGTACCTCTCTATATAGTATGGCTTTCGCCAACTCCATGTACTCGATGCACAACAAGGTGCACTCTTTCTCGCTCGACCTCAACAGCCGCTTCAGCAACGAGCTGAGCAACCAGTTCCTGGCCACCTACTCCATCCTCAACGACGAGCGCGGCAGCAACTCCTCAGAGTTCCCGTTCATCGACATTCAGGACGGCACCGGCGACAACGTGCAGTACATGTCGCTCGGATATGAGCTCTTCACCTGGAACAACGCCGTGCACAACAAGGTGTGGAACATCAAGGACGACCTCACCTGGTACAAGGGCAACCACAAGTTCCTCTTCGGCCTGAACTACGAGCACCAGATGGCCGACAACCAGTACATGCGCAACGGCACGGGCTACTACCGCTACCGCTCGGTTGACGACTTCGTCAACGGTGCCGTCCCGGAGATTGTCTGCCTTACCTATGGCTACAACGGCGAGAGCAAGCCCGCCGCACGCATCAACAGCAACAACTACGGCCTCTACGCCCAGGACGAGTGGCAGGCCCTGAAGAACCTCAAGCTCACCTACGGCATCCGCTTCGACCTGCTGGCCTACGACAACGGCGACCTGATGACCAACAACGCCATCAAGGCCCTCGACTATGACGGCCGCCACATCGACACGGGCAAATGGCCCGACGCCAACCTGCGCGTCTCTCCCCGCGTGGGCTTCACGTGGGACGTGTTCGGCGACCGGAAGCTGCGCGTGCGCGGCGGCACGGGCCTCTTTGCAGGCCGCCTGCCCCTCGTGTTCTTCACCAACATGCCGACCAACTCAGGCATGGTGCAGTTCAACGCACAGCTCAACGCCACCTCCACGGCGCCTAACTACTACACCGGCCCCTATGTAACCGACGACAAGGGCAAGCGCCACATCGACATGAGCCAGTTTGCCGGCGGTCTCGTGACCGACGCCAACGGCCACGCCACCATCCAGGCACTCAAGGACAAGCTCGTCTCCCTGGGCTATCCCACCACCATCTCGGCCGACCAGGGCACCAAGCCCGGATCCATCGCTGCCGTTGACAGCAAGTTCAAGATGCCGCAGGCATGGAAGTCATCCCTGGCCGTCGACTATCAGCTGCCAGTCAGCTTCCCCTTCACCGTCACCCTTGAGGGTATCTTCAACAAGACCATCAACGCCGCCACCATCTCCGACTGGAGCATCCTGCCCGTAGAGGGCTTCGCCCGCTGGAACGGCGCCGACAACCGTCCTATCTTCCCCTCCGGCTTCCGCGCCGACCGCACCAAGGCTTTCGTGCTTGAGAACACCAGCCGCGGTTACGGATGGTCGTTCGTAGCACAGGTCAACATGAAGCCCTTCGACTGGATGGACTTCACGGCCAGCTACACCCACACCGCCAACAAGGAGGTGACCGGCATGCCCGGCTCCAACGCCGAGTCGGCCTTCACCTACGTGCCTACCGTCTTCGGGCCCAACAACATCAAGCTGCACAACTCGCAGTATGTGGAGCCTGACCGCATCGCTGCCGGGCTCAACCTGCACGACCGCTCGGGCAACCACTACTCGTTCTTCTACGAGGCCTGGCGCGGCGGCTACAACTATTCCTACATGATGGCCAACGACATGAACGGCGACGGCTACAGCTACGACGCGCTCTACATCCCCAACGACAATGAGGTGGGCGTGGCAGGCACCGCCACCCCCGGCCAGTTCCGCTTCGCCACAGCCGACGACATGACGCGCTTCATGGACTACGTGCACCGCGACAAATACCTGAAGAACCACCAGGGCGAGTATGCCGAGGCCTACAGCGTGTACAACCCCTGGGTGCACCGCATCGACTTCAGCTACAAGCACGACTTCAAGCTCAACCTCGGCTCTACCACGCACAAGCTCCAGCTCAGCTTCGACGTGAAGAACGTGCTCAACCTCTTCAACTCGAAGTGGGGCGTGATGAAGGTGATGAACTCCTCGCTCAACGAGGGCCGCATACTGCGCTACGACCACACCGACAGCGAGGGCTACCCCGTGTTCACCACACCGGGCGCCGTCAAGAGCGGCGTGAAGACCTGGCTGCCCAACTTCTCAGTCGGACAGTGCTGGTATGCCTCTATCGGCGTTAAGTATTACTTCAACTAATTCCCATCAAAACAACAAGCAATTATGAAACTCAAACATATATTTGCTGCCGCGCTCAGCCTGCTGATGGTTACCGCCTGCAACGACGACAACACCATTGGCACGTTAGGCAACATTGAGCTTGACAAGACCTACGTCTCCATCCCCGCAACAGGCGGCGACGCCACTGTCACCGTCAAGGCAGCCGGCGACTGGCAGTTTGACAAGGTGTTCCAGGTTATCACCAAAAAGGATGACGGCTCAAAGGACACCACTTATTACAACACTCCCTCATGGCTGAAGCTCGACAAGGAGTCCGGCTCAGCCGGCGAGACCAAGGTCACGCTGCACGCCGACGCCACCAACGGCGGCCGCGACACGCAGCTGGAGATTGTCTGCAACGGCCAGCGCCAGTACCTGCAGGTGATGCAGGGCGACGAGACTCCGCAAGAGGCTACCGTGGCCGACGTGCTTGACGGTCCCGACGGCAAGACCTACCGCGTGACGGGTACCGTGGAGGACATTTTCAACACCACCTACGGCAACTGGTACCTGCGCGACAACACAGGCCGCGTTACAATCTATGGCACGCTCGACAAAGACGGCAAGGCCAAGAACTTCGCCAGCCTCGGCATTGAGAACGGCGATGTGGTGACCGTGGAAGGCCCAAAGACCACTTACGGAACTACTGTTGAATTGGTTGACGTGACCGTCATCAAGATTACCAAGGCCATGCTGAAGCTGATTGACGTGCAGTCAACTCCCGTCTCCAAGGAAGGCGGCGACTTCAAGGTGAAGGTGGCCTTCAAGGGCAAGAGCGTCAATCCCGACATCCCGGCCGACGCACAGAGCTGGCTCGGCGTGAGCAACATCAAGACCATCGCCGGCGTACCCTCGAAGACGGTGGCCAACCCCGCCGACACCGCCATCATCACGTTCCACTGCCAGCCCAACAGTGGCTCAGGCCGCTCGGCTGACGTAAAGATCAGCTCCGGCTCTACCACTATGTCGGCTACGGTGAAGCAGGCTGGTGACGTTCAGCAGGTCACGCTCGCCGAGTTCCGCAATCAGCCCGTTGGCACAGCCGAATACCGCATCAGCGGTGTGGTGACGAAAGTGGACGCTGCCAAGCGCAACATCTGGATCAACGACTACACCGACCCCACCGGCACCGTGCAAATCTATAAGGTGAAGGAGATGCCGGCAGGCCTGAAGGCTGGCGACATCGTCACTGCCACCGGCGTGAGAGCACAGTACAAGACAACCGTTGAGATGGGCGACGGCACCAACCTGCCGGTCATTGAGAAAGTGGAGAGCGCAAAGATCGTCAGCCTCGCTGAGTTCAATGCCGCTCCCGACGGTTCAGAGCTGCTTGTCATCACCGGTACCGTGAAAGAGATTAAAAATGGCAAGTTTGGCAATATCTACGTCACCGACGGTACCACCGATGTCTACGTCTATGGTGTCTATGGCTACGGTGCTGCAAAGGGTTCTGCTGACCGTCAGAACTTCTTGGCCAACAACGGTATTGCCGTGGGCGACAAAATCACCCTTGTCGGTCCTAAGACCACCTACTATGGTACCGTCGAGATGAACGGCAGCTACTACGTAAGCCACACCAAGGCTACATCAGGCGCCAAGAGACACAAATAATTATAACGTGTATATCAAACAATAAAAAACGCTGCGACAAATCAATGTTTTGTCGCAGCGTTTTTTATTGAAATATTCTGCACCGTCATGGTTTTCACCGTAGGGGCGGGGTTCATCCCCGCCCTAACAATCGCTGGACAAACCATACGCACAAAATTCACCGTGACCTGCAGGGTCAGTGCGGGTATAAGCCCCGCCCCAACGGTATCACCAATTGTGGGGCTTCACTCGTGATGGTATTTCTCCCCTTTATTGATGGTGCAGGCGCGATAAAGCTGCTCGACGAAGATGAGGCGAACCATCTGATGGCTAAACGTCATGAGCGAGAGCGATACCTGCTCATTGGCCCGCCGATATACCTCGGGGGAGAAGCCGTAAGGGCCGCCAATGACAAACACCAAGCGGCGCGCCACGGCCTGCTTGCCCGCAAGCCATCGCGCAAAGTCGATGCTGCGGCGCTCGCGCCCATGCTCGTCGAGCAGCACCACCGTGTCCTGGGGCGTGAGTTCCTTGAGGATAAGCTCACCCTCGCGCTCTTTCTGCTGCGCCTCAGTCATGGCGCGGGTGTTCTTGAGCTCGGGTATCACCCTCACGCTGAACGGCATATAGTGGCCAATGCGCGCGGTATAGTCGTCAATGGCCGTCTGATAGAGTTTGTCGGCCGTCTTGCCGACGAGAATAAGCAGCGTTTTCATAACAAAAACCCCACCCTGATACGTTCAGAGTGGGGCGATATATTTTGCCTTATAACAAATCGTAAAGCTTAATTAGAGGCTGCGGTCCAGACGGTTGTAGCCATACTGAGCGGCGTCGCCGAGCTCTTCCTCGATGCGGATGAGCTGGTTGTACTTGGCGATACGGTCGGTGCGGCTCATTGAGCCGGTCTTGATCTGACCGCTGTTGGTAGCCACGGCGATGTCGGCGATCGTGGTGTCCTCAGTCTCACCCGAACGGTGAGAGGTCACGGTGTTGTAGCCATGACGGTGAGCCATCTCGATAGCCTCGAGAGTCTCGGTGAGCGAGCCAATCTGGTTGACCTTGATAAGGATGGCGTTGGCAGCACCCATCTTGATACCCTTCTCCAGGAACTTGGTGTTGGTCACGAAGAGGTCGTCGCCAACGAGCTGCACCTTGTCGCCAAGGGCCTTGGTGAGCTTCACCCAGCCTTCCCAGTCGTTCTCGTCGAGGCCGTCCTCGATAGAGGCGATAGGATACTTGTTGACCAGCTCCTCAAGATAGGCAATCTGCTGCTCGTCGTCCAGCTCCTTGCCGTTGGGATCCTTAGGCATGCCGTTGGAGAGCTGCTTGTAGTTGTAGTAGTACTTGCCGTCGCGCAGTGTAGCGAACTCAGAGGCGGCGCAGTCCATAGCGATGGTCACGTCCTTGCCCGGCTCGTAGCCAGCTGCCTTGATGGCCTCGCAGATGCTCTCGAGAGCGTCGTCGATGCCGTTGAGTGCGGGAGCGTAGCCACCCTCATCGCCTACGGCGGTAGAGAGGCCACGGTTCTTCAGCAGCTTGCCCAGAGCGTGGAACACCTCAGCGCCGCAGCGGATAGCCTCTTTCTCGCTCTTGAAGTTGCGCGGCTGGATCATGAACTCCTGGAAAGCGATGGGAGCAGAAGAGTGGGCGCCGCCATTGATGATGTTCATCATAGGAACAGGCAACACATAAGTGTTGGTACCGCCGATGTAGCGGTAGAGAGGCATATTCAGAGCTTTGGCAGCCGTGTGAGCGGCAGCCAGAGACACGCCCAAGATTGCGTTTGCACCGAGCTTGCTCTTGGTGGGAGTGCCATCGAGGGCGAGCATCTTGTAGTCAAGAGCGCGCTGGTTGAACACGTCGTCACCCTCAAGGGCGGGAGCGATGACCTTGTTGACATTCTCAACAGCCTTCAGCACACCTTTTCCGCCGAAACGGCTCTTGTCGCCGTCGCGGAGCTCGAGAGCCTCGTTCTCACCGGTGCTGGCGCCGGAGGGTACGCTGGCACGGCCCATAACGCCGTTCTCAAGAGTAATCTCAACCTCAACTGTAGGATTGCCACGGGAATCAAGAATCTCACGGGCATGAATCTTTTGAATCTTCATCGTTTAATGAATTTATGAATTAACAGAATTTCTTTTGCAAAAGTAATGCCAATTCGTCACACCACAAAATATTTGCACCCCTTTGTCCGTCGGTTTTAGCTTTTTTAATTGTTGGCCTCGGCCACGGCGAATACCTCAGGTGCTTACATACATACAGCAAGTAAACTTTCATATTTGGCATCTCATTTTCCCGTCACCCTCTTCCGCAACTTCTCCAGCTCCTTCGTTTTGTCGTAGGCGGCTTTCCACCCGAGGACAATCATGTCGGTGATGTCGGACCGGTTGAAGCTCATCACGTTGTAGCCCTTAAGCGTAGGGTTGATATACACGTCGGCAGCCTTACGGTTGCGGTTGTAGTTGACGAAGTCGGGACGGGTGCGGAGCCATTTGGTCACCTTGGGCATCGACTTCCGGATGGTCTTCGGCTGATAGTCCGGGTGCTTGTTCTGCGTCAGGTCGATGGCAATGACGTAGTCGGCTCCCATGGCGCGCGCCACATCGACGGGCAGGTTGTTGACCAGTCCGCCGTCGAGCATGAGCAGGGAGTCGCGCCTGACGGGCTTGAACATCCCCGGTATGGCCATGCTTGAGCGCATGGCCATGGTGAGGTTGCCGTCATCCAGGACAGCGACGTTGCCAGTTCTGATGTCGCAGGCCACGGCGCGGAAAGGGATAGGCAGGCGGTTGAAGTCGAGCGAGTCGGGATAGCCCGCGACACGGGCGGTGTCAAGCCGCCGCGCGATGAGCGTGTCCAGAAACTGGATGATGCCACGCCCCTTCATCAGGCCATGGCCGCGGATGTTGCTGAGCTTGCCCTGGTTGTGGACACGCGCGTCATTGAACAGCTCAAGCCAGTTCTGGTGTGTGAAGAGGGAGTCGAGGTCATCGGCGCGGTAGCCGATGGCGTACAGTCCGCCAATAATAGACCCGATGCTTGTACCGACGATGTAGTCAATGGGCACGCCAGTCTGCTCGATAACCTTCAGCACACCCACCTCGGCAGCACCCTTTGCTCCCCCTCCACCCAACACGAGGGCTACTTTCGGCCGTTTGGAGGCAGGCCGCCCGCCTGCGGCCCACGACGTGGCGGCAAGGAGCGACAAAACGAGGACAAGCATGAGCCAGCGGTAAGATTTCGTTTGCATGGTGATGACAGAATAAATAATCGATGATAATCCGCATGCAAACTTAGCTATTTTTCGCCAATTACAGAAGGCCATTGGCAAGATTTTTAGTCCTCCACCATCTAATCTGTATGCACATCGTTACCGACACGGCATGATTATTGTCATCTCCCGAAAGAACACCGTCACTAAATGCCAAAGACAAGCAAAGGCAGGGTGTTGATTTTGAACTTGTCGTGAAGTCGCTTCATAGCCCGCATTTTTTGCGTCTTTACCGTTGTCTCCGAGATATTCATGGCATGTGCAATCTCTGCATTCTTACGTCCCTCCATGACCATGAGAAAAATCTCACGCTGCCGCTTCGGCATTTTTTCTATCTCTTCCATAATCTTTGCCAGCACTTTCTCAGCATCGAAAGTGTCGGCATCGTCGGTGATGGAATAAGGGGTGAACTCCTCCTCCAGAAGCTCAACATCTATTCCGCTATTGTTGTTATTCCGCACGTAATTGATGGCTCTGTTGCGCACGGCATTGTACAGATAGCACGTGAGTGCCTGCTGGGATGCAAAATTGACACGCCTGCGAAGAAGACTGACAAACACCTCCTCCACCAAATCCTCCGCAACACTTGCCGACTGCGTTATGTCGCCGGCAAGCAAGGCAAGGGAACGGTAATAGCCCTCGTAGAGCAACTTAAAAGAGCCGTTGTTCCACCGATTGATGATGGAGATATGTTCATCTCTCTTGCTTTTTTATACTGTTATACTGACGTTATCTGTAGTCACCAAGCGTCCACTGTGGCTGCTGTACTCCACTGTGGCTTTCATCCTGCCGTGACGCTGGGTCGAGACAATTGTCTGCTCTACCTCCGCAGGCAATCTGACTGCTGTCACTGTCTTTTCTTTCCTGTCCGGTCTGTTGGTCAACACAAGAACGACGGCAAAGACAATTACAGCTGCCGCATAGGGCAGGAAACGGCGAAAACAGTGGAGAAAGAATTTATGTTGACAAGATGTTTGTTCTTGAACCGCTTCCATGCCTTTTGCGGATTTATGGCTTTGAATCTTCTATAACGTGAGGTGACATCAGCCCGCTGACTCATACGCACATAAAGCAATCTGTGCCCGGCGTCCTGGTCCAGCCATGCATCAAGCCTTGCCTGATCGTCATGGTTCAGCTTGCCCATGAAACTGTCAGTGATGATATCGTTTATATTACGTTCCTTTGCCACTTTTTCATTCTTTTATATTAAAGACACGAAAAAAGCGAAAAGGATGACAAAAATCTGCAAAAATCTTTCAAATTATCACATTTAACCGCCTCCAAACATCGACGCTTTCCAAACAGACGGAAGGCTGCACGGAAAGGACGCAATAGTAAAAACAAGCGGTTAAACGGTTATTAATCAGAATGTTATTTTACTCATGCACTTAGGTGCGCTCGCTTTTGCACACCTTACTTAATAAGCCCCGTTCTTTCATCTAAATTTACAAGAATGAACCGTACCCCACTCCCTGGCTCGTATGTGAGCCGGGAGTCCTATGACCGCGCTAAGGGAATGGGGACGGAACGGGCAGAATGAAATCCCTACATGCAGCTCGACAGGCCCATGGTGGTGGCCACTGCGGAGAGCACGGAGATAATCATGTTGATGATGAACTTCCAGGTTTCCTTATGTTTCATGTGGAAATGATGTTAAGGGGTTAAACGATGTTACTTGCCTGCGTTGGTACCGTCAGAGGTAGAGCCGCCGTCAGAGGTAGAGCCGCCGTCAGAGGTCGGGCCGCCATTAGGCGTGGTGCTGCCGAACTCTCGGGCAGTGATGCCGCTGAGCAACGGGTTGTAATAGGTGCCGAGACGCTTGCCATTCTCGTTCACCTTACCAGTGGGCTGGAACTTTACCTCCGGGAAGTAGTTGATGCGGTAGCGCCTGATGTTGCTAGCCTTGAAATCCGTACGGCTGTCGGCTCCCGTGGTAGAGACAGCCACCTTGAAGCGTCCGATGCCGTCGAGAACAACGGCCTGCGAGTTCTGGAGATGCGACTTGATGGCGGTGGTAAGCTCGGCAAGTACGGCGACGACATCGGCGTAGGTGACGGTCGTGGCGTGGCTCACCTCCTCGGCAAGTTGCCTGGTGGAGATAGTGTCGAGAATGACGGCGCGTCCATACCACTTGCCATAGGTCTTACTGCTCTTGATCTTGTTCTGATACTTCTTGTAAAGCAAACTCATAGTGTTTTTCCTTTCTTTGATTAAATGGTTAAATAATAATGATTGTTGTGTGTCTCAGGTTACGTGGCGCCTTGTTTCCTTTTGACAATGCAAAGGTACGATGGTTTTCTGAATGCCGCAAGGGCAAGAGGGGTACCACAGGGGGTACCACAAGGGGTACCACATTTGCAAGTATCTGATGTTCGCCTCATTAGGCTATCTGTTAGCGATGAGTGTGGCGTGCCTGTTCTTGTGGCGCCTGGTATAGCTGACGTGTATCCAGCGCGGATGCTTATCGCCGATTGGCTCAAGGATGAGCTGGTCAAAGTCGAGGTTGCGCAGGATGAAGCTGTACTTGGCGTTGGCGTCGTCGGTGCCATAGGTCACGATGTCGGCAGCCTCGCCTCGCAGATGCTGCGACGTCGGCGCGCCCCCGACAAGGCGGTTGACCTCTCGCGAGCGGAAGCCGCTTGAGATGACGATGGGGCCGAACTGTCGCCTGAGGGGCTCAAGGATATTTCGGCAGAGTGCCTGCAGGTTGGACAGCTGCGCCGCGTCGGGGACGTTGCGCAGGTCGTGCTCAATGGCCGCGCCTGAGCGCGTGAACTCATAGAGCGAAAAGTGTTCACTGAGATGGATACGTTCTGAGTCTTTCATGGTTGTTGTTTAATGGTTGTTTTTCTTTCACAGTTGACAAGAGAAGTTGGTCTGCCCGAGGCTTCTGCCCCATCTTGTAAGCAGGCTGTAGGAGCTGTTGGCCCGGTTGCGGATGCGGTGCACCACACCGCTGACGTGTGCGGGCATGTGAAGCCCGGTGGCGGCAAAGGCCTTGCGGGCCAGCGCGTTGCGCGAGAACGGGATGCCGCGGTCATCGCAGATGGTCTGGCGCGAAGCCGCAAGGTCAACCAGCTCCACAAGATCGCGCGACGTGCCGTGCCATGATGCCGCGCCGGGCGGCTGTGAGATGATGCGGCACAGCACCTCATTGAGGCTGTCAATAGTCTGCTGGCGCGCGGCCTCTTGCCGCTGCTGCATTTCAATAAAGTCTTGCATAAGCAATAAGATTAAATGTGAATGTATAATTATAAATAAGGTGTGCCGTATAGAACACACCACGGTAGCTGGTGAAGTTAAGTCCTGGCGCATGCGCCAGGACCTCGACATCAATGATGATGGGAATGTGTGTTTATCATGATTATAGACTAAAAGTTTACGATTGGCTGTTTAACGGTGCAAAAATAGAGGTTTCATTTCAATTAAACAAGCTTTAACGGAAAACTATAGGTAAGTTTCACTGATTACGAAATAAAGGTTCAATATGATAAGCTTATGAAACAAATGATGTTAAAGAAAGAATAAGTTTAACAGAAGAAAGGCGTTGGGAGGAAGACGGAAAGGCGGCACCCCTCGCCTTAAAAAGGCGAGGCACAAAACGCCAGGGAACGACGGCACAAAACGCAAGGGAACGACGGCACACAATGCCAGGGAACGACGGCACACAACGCAGGGGATGCCGGCAGATGACAGCAGGAACGCTATTTCACGAAGTTTTTCTTGGCGGTTCGCCAGTTTTGCACTACCTTTGAGCCTTGATGAAAACAAGACAACTGCCAACACAGGCAATAATACAGGAAGCAAAGGCAACGGCAACACAAGTACTGGCAACGGCAACGCAAGTACTGGCAACGGCGAAGCAAGTACTGGCAACGGCGAAGCAAGTACTGGCAACGGCGAAGCAAGTACTGGCAACGGCGAAGCAAGTACTGGCAACGGCGAAGCAAGTACTGGCAACGGCGAAGCAAGTACTGGCAACGGCAACACAAGTTCTGGCAACGGCGAAGCACTCCTCGATGCCGCGACTCTCAACCCTGTTCCTCGCGGCCCTGTTCCTTGCAGGCTGCGGCACCCACAAGAGCAACATTGCGACGAGGCCCTCTACAAAGGGCGACACCACCGGCACCACCATCGTGGCCACGCCGCCCGTGCTGCCGCCAAAAGCAATGCGCGGCGTGTGGATAGCGACAGTGGGGAACATCGACTGGCCGGTGAAATACATCACCGACGCGAGCGGCATCGAACGGGAGAAGGCCACGTACCGGCGTTATCTCGACTCGCTCGCCACACTCCATGTCAACACGGTGATGTTCCAGGTGCGCCCGATGGCCGACGCATTCTATGCCTCACCCTACGAGCCATGGAGCCGGTACCTCAGCGGCACACGCGGCAATGACCCGGGATGGAACCCACTCCCCTGGCTCATCAGTGAGACCCACAAGCGCGGCATGCAGTTCCACGCGTGGCTCAACCCTTACCGCGTGGCCATGCGCAAGGACCGCCGCACGCCGTGGCCGAAACTCGACCCCTCCATTCCCGGCAAATGGGTAAAGACCTACCGTCTGCTGCGTGTGTACAACCCTGCCCTGCCCGAGGTGCGCCAGCGCGTGGCCGATGTGGTGAAGGACTTGCTGACGCATTACGACATCGACGGCATCCATTTCGACGACTATTTCTACCCGGCCCTCACACAGGGCGAGCGCATGAACGACGAGAAGGAGTACAGGCAGTATGGCCGGCAGTTCAGCAACATCGCTGACTTCCGGCGCGCCAATGTCGACTCGATGATTGTGCTGGTGGGGCGCACCATACGCGCCGTGAGGCCCGGCTGCCTGTTTTCGGTCTCGCCGCAGGGCAACCACTACAACGACCTCAACACCATGTACTGCAACGTGGACAAATGGGCACGCAAGGGATGGATTGACGTACTCATCCCGCAGCTCTATTGGAGTACGGAGCGTTTCTTTACACCACGCCTGAAGGAGTTTGCCGACCTTTGCACCAATACGCACTACATGGTGGGCTACGGTCTCTACCGCTTCTCACCGACGGCAAAAAACAGCTATTTCCGCACCAACGACGACCTGTACATGCAGTTGAGCCAGGCCGCGGCCAATCCCAAAGTGGAGGGTGCCATGCTCTACAGTGCGCGATGGCTCATCGACAACCCGTGCGACATCAACGCCGCCCTGCGCAAGGCCTTTGCTACGCCTGCCCTCCCGCCCTACCTCGGACACGCGCCGATGGCAAGACCGCAAAGGCCGGGAAACGTGAGGGCGGAAAAGACCACCACAGGCATGCGTCTCACGTGGTCACCCGTAGAGGAGTGTTACTACGCAGTGTACCGCAGCAACGGCGGAGGACACGTGGCAACGCTCGTCGCCATTACTTATGAGCCGTCAGCCATTGTTGACGGTCCGGGCGAGTACCTGGTGACCGCCGTCACGCGCGGGCTGAATGCGGAGAGCGAGCCGGCACGCGCGGCCTCTGAAAAGGCCGTGCCATAAAATGGCCTTGCACTGAACAAGGAGGTAACGGGGGCGTAGCCCCCTATACCTTGGGCACTTCTTCCAAGTTTCTGGCTATCTCGGCATCGGAGACGGAGTAGTTGGCAAGGTCGCCGTTGATGTAGCTCATGTACGACGGCATGTCGATAAGGCCGTGGCCGGAGAGGTTGAACAGGATGACAGGCTTGCGGCCGTCTCGGTCGGCCTGCTGAGCCTCGCGAATGGTGGCGGCAATGGCGTGGCAGCTCTCGGGGGCGGGGATGATGCCCTCGCTCCGGGCGAAAAGCATGCCGGCGCTGAAGCTCTCCAGTTGAGGGATGTCAACACCATGCATGTAGCCGTCCTTCACCAGCTGCGAGATAATCATGCCCGCGCCGTGGTAGCGCAAGCCTCCGGCATGGATGTTGGCAGGCTTGAAGTCGTGGCCGAGCGTGAACATCGGGAGCAGGGGCGTGTAGCCGGCCTCGTCGCCAAAGTCGTACTCAAACTTACCGCGCGTGAGCTTGGGACAGCTCTCGGGCTCAGCGGCAATGAACTCGGTGTTTTTATGCGAGCCGTCGAAGACGTGGCGCATGAACGGGAAGGCGATGCCGCCGAAGTTGCTGCCGCCGCCGAAACAGGTAATGACCTTGTCGGGATACTCTCCGGCCATTTCCATCTGCTTCTCTGCCTCAAGGCCGATGATGGTCTGGTGTAGGGCGACATGGTTGAGCACCGACCCGAGGGTGTACTTACAGCCGGGGGTCGTCATGGCCAGCTCTATAGCCTCACTGATGGCCGTACCGAGCGAGCCGGGATGGTTGGGGTCACGCGTGATGATGTCCTTGCCGGCGCGCGTGCTCATCGACGGGCTGCCCTCGACGGTGGCACCGAAGGTGCGCATGATGTATGAGCGGTAAGGCTTCTGCTGCATTGTAATCTTCACCTGATAGACGGCGGCCTCAAGACCATAAAGCCTTGCGGCATAGGCCAGTGCGGCACCCCATTGTCCGGCGCCGGTCTCGGTGGTGACATTGGTGTCGCCTTCCTGCTTGCAGTAGTAGCACTGCGGTATGGCGGAGTTGACCTTGTGCGACCCAAGGGGGTTGGTGCTCTCGTTCTTGAAATAGATGTGGCACTTCGTGCCGATGGCCTGCTCGAAGGCGTAGGCGCGGACGAGCGGCGTGGCGCGGTAAAAGGCATACTTGTCTAGCACCTCGCCGGGGATGTCTATCCAGGGATGACTGGCGTCAAGCTCCTGCCTCGAGCACTCCTTATTAAATATATGTGCGAGGTCGTCAACACCCAACGGCTCATGCGTTTTGGGGTTGAGCGGCGGCAACGGCTTGTTGGGCATCTCCGCCTGAATGTTGTACCACTGTGTGGGTAGGTCCTGCTCACGGAGGAGAAATTTCTTCTGTTTCATAATTAAAGCCCCACCCCCTCTAAGGCACCACGTGTCGACTTAGCGTGGGGAGTATTGGGGAAAGTTGATTATTTTTTTTGTTAAACTGTTTTTTCCTTGTTAATGCTTATGCAATTTGAACCCTCCCCTGGGTGGGGGAGGGTACTCGCAGCCTCGGCTGCGAGGGGGTGGGGCTACCCGACCGCCTCTCTCAGCAGTTCATTGACGGTGGGATGGATGTGGACGATGGTGCGCAGGTCGTCGGCCGTAGCACCCAACTGTATGAGGGCCGTGGCCTCCTGCACGAGGTCGGCCGCGTGGTTGCCAAGCACGTGGCAGGCAATGAGACGGTCGTCGGCGTCGGCAATGAGCTTCACCAGACCCTCTGTCTCGCACATCAGCACGGCACGGCCGTTGGAGCGGTAGTATGACTTGTAGGTCTTGTATTCTCGTCCCTCGGCCTTGAGCTGCTGCTCGGTGGGTCCCACGCCGGCAAGCTCGGGACAGGTGAACACGGCGGCAGGCACGAGGTCGGGCCTGTAGCGGCGCTTGATGCCAAGCAGATGGTCGATGACCTGGCGGCCCTGCATCTCGGCGGCGTGGGCAAGCAGCAGGCGTCCGTTGACGTCGCCGATGGCATAGACGTCGGCGACGGAAGTCATCAGATTGTCGTCGGTCTTGATGCCGTGGCGGTCGTAGTCTATGCCCACGGCGTCGAGGCCTATGCCCTCCACGTTGGGCCCGCGGCCCGTGGCCATGAAGATGAAGTCGGAGTCAACAGTCTTCGTCGTGCCTTTCTCCTCATACACCACCGTGTTGTTGACGACGGCCGTGGCGGCCGACTGCATGTGGAACGTCACGCCGCGCTTCTCAAGCGACTTGCGCAGCCGCCTGACCAGTTCGGCGTCCATCGAGGGCATAATATCCTTGAGGTATTCGATGACCGTCACCTCGGTGTTGGAGATGCAGAAGGCCGACGCCATCTCCATGCCCACGACACCGGCCCCGACAATGGTCAACTTCTCGGGCATGTCGTTGAGCTCGAACATGCCGATGGTATCCTTCACGGCGTCTCCTACCATAAGGATGGGGAGCTTGAGCGGGTGCGAGCCGGTGGCGATGATGATGTGGCGGGCCTCGTAGTCCTTGCCGTCGCAGGTCACGGTGTGGGCGTCTTTCAGCACGGCCTCGCCACGGACAAGCGTTATGCCCGGCGCCGACAGGAGCGTGCCCAACCCCTGGCGCAACTTGGGCAGAATGTCATGCTTCCACCGCATCATGCCGTGCATGGAAGCCCCGCCCTCCAACTCAGAGAGGTCAGAGAAAGCCTCATACTCACTCAACACGTGGGTCTCATGGATAATCTCAGCGGTATGGGCATAGATCTTTGACGGTATGCAGCCGCAGTTGAGGCAGGTGCCGCCAAGCTCGTCTTTCTCGAAAATGGTCACTGTGAGGCCGTGACGCGCGGCGTAGGCGGCAGTGGAATAGCCGCCGGGGCCGCAGCCGATAATGATGATGTCTGTCATAAGCGTTGTGGGTTAAGGGGAAGGGGATGGCCGCCGCCGGGCAGTGGCCTGCGGGCCGGAGGCGCGCTCGCCGAGGGCAGAGGCGCGCCCGCAGGGCGGAGGAGCCCGCCGAGGGCGGAGACCTACTCAGGCGTCTGGGGCAGGGCGCCATTTGAGGACCGGGTGGCGGGCCGCCAGCACGTCATCGACACGGGTGATGGGCGTGTTGTGGGGAGCCTGCCTCACCACGTCGGGATTGGTGCGGGCCTCTTCGGCGATGCGGTGCATGATGTCGATGAAGCGGTCGAGGGTGTCGCGGCTCTCGTTCTCGGTGGGCTCAATCATCATGGCCTCGTGGAAGAGCAGGGGGAAGTAGATGGTGGGGGCATGGAAGCCGTAGTCGAGGAGACGCTTGGCCACGTCGAGCGTGGTGACGCCCGTCGACTTGTCGCGCAGGCCATTGAACACGAACTCGTGCATGCACGGCCCGGCGATGGGCAGCTCATAGTCGTCTTTCAGGCGCTCCTTCACGTAGTTGGCGTTGAGCGTGGCGAGCGGTCCGACGTCCTTGACATGCTCGCGGCCGAGGGAGAGAATATAGGCGTAGGCCCGCAGCTGAGTGGCGAAGTTGCCGGTCCAGGCGCCTACGTTCATCATGGGCCGGTCAACCTGCCCCAGGCCAATGGGGTCGTCGAGACGGTAACTGTCGCCATCCATGACCACCCTGGGATACGGGAGAAAGCGCTCGAGCCCACGGCGCACGCCGACTGGCCCGGAGCCGGGTCCGCCTCCGCCGTGGGGCGTGGAGAACGTCTTGTGGAGGTTGACGTGCATCACGTCGAAGCCCATGTCGCCCGGGCGGCATACGCCGAGCATCGGGTTGAGGTTGGCCCCGTCGTAGTACATCAGCGCGCCGCAGCCGTGCACGAGGCGCGCTATCTCCGGGATTTCGGTCTCGAAGAGGCCGAGGGTGTTGGGGTTGGTCATCATCATCGCGGCGACGTCGGGCCCGAGGAGCGGCTTGAGGTCCTCGACATCGACGCGTCCCTCGGCGTTGCTCTTCACCTCGACCACCTCCAGACCGCAGACGGCGGCCGAGGCGGGATTGGTGCCGTGGGCGGAGTCTGGCACGATGACCTTGCGGCGTGTGGTGTCACCCCGCTGCTCATGGTAGGCACGGATAATCATCAGTCCCGTCAGCTCGCCATGGGCACCGGCGCAGGGATTAAGGGTGAAGTCGGCCATGCCCGTGAGCGCGGCGAGAGCCTGCCTGAGGTGGCACTCCACGGCCAGTGCGCCCTGCGTGGTGTCGTCGGGCTGCAGGGGATGGAGGTTGGCGAAGGCGGGCATGTTGGCCATCTCCTCGTTGATGGGCGGGTTGTACTTCATCGTACACGAGCCGAGAGGATAGAAACCGTTCAGCACGCCAAAGTTGTTGCCACTGTGGTTGGTGTAATGACGGACGACCGTCATCTCGTCGCATTCCGGGAGAACGGTGTCGGTGGTGCGCCGCTCATCCTCAGGCAGCGCGTAGTGGGGAAACTGGTTGCGCGGCAGCGAATAGGCGCGGCGACCGGGTTGGGAAAGCTCAAAGATGAGTGAGCCGTATAGTTTGTTGTTCATAGGGTTTTTGGGGTTTATGGGGTGGATGGGGTGGATGGGGGGTATGGGGTGG
>CABVDL010000046.1 GCA_902497035.1 uncultured Prevotella sp. | reverse complement strand
ACCCCATGCGAGTCACCCATTATCAGTTGGGTATCAGCCATATATGGCCGATACCCAATTTGTTTATTTGCGATATTATGCATCTCTCCATATCACCGTGCCGTTAGCCTGATGCGTAGCAAGGACGAGCACTTCGGCAATCTGCACATGCTCAGGCGCACTGGCGGCGAAATAGACCACCTCGGCAATATCGTTGCCGGTAAGTGGTTTGATGCCTTTGTAAACGTTATCAGCACGCTCATCATCGCCATGGAAACGGACGTTGGAGAAATGGGTCTCGACAAGACCAGGCTTGACATTGGTGACGCGCAGCCGTGTATTGGCCACATCAATGCGCAGGCCGTCGGTGATGGCCTTGACGGCAGACTTCGTCGCGCAATACACATTGCCGCCGGCATAAGCGGCATCACCCGCCACACTTCCGATGTTGATGACATGGCCGTGGTTGCGTGCCACCATACCGGGAACAATGAGACGGGTCATTGTAAGCAGGCCCTTGATGTTGGTGTCAATCATCTGGTCCCAGTCGTCGAAGTCGCCCTTATATTCCTCCTCCAACCCGCGCGCCAGACCAGCGTTGTTGACCAGCACGTCAATCTCACGCCAGGACTCGGGGATGCTCTCTACTGCTTTCCTGGCAGCATCGCGGTCGCGCACATCGAAGCAGAGCGGCAGCGCGGCAGCACCCTCAGCCTCGATGAGCTGCTGCACTTTGACAAGATTATCCCTGTTGCGTCCGGTAATGATAACGTTGTAGCCGCCCTGAGCAAAGCGCGTGGCACACGCCTCACCAATGCCGCTGGTGGCACCTGTGACAAGTACAATTTTCTTTTCCATATTCCGTAAATTAACTTTTGAGTCGTATGGGGGGATGTTGCTCTCCCGTATGATATGATGCTGCAAATTTACAGAATATTTTCCCAAACTGTCAACTTACATTACCCCTTTTTTATTGTCAAGTGACATTCACTGTACCGGTAGGACGCTGACACTGGCACCGTAACCACTCAGTCTTACCACAAAGGAATTGGTAGTGCCTACGGCTTCAGCGTGAAATTGAAACAGAGGCCGCCTGTGGCGTTATTCTTCACCGTGATGCTGCCGCCATGCACCCTCACGGCGTTCTTGACAATGGCCAGACCGAGGCCTGTACCGCCCATCTTGCGGCTGCGTCCTTTGTCAACACGGTAGAACCGCTCGAAGAGGCGCGGCAGATGCTCTGGTGCCACACCGATGCCATTGTCGCTGAAGGTGAAATGCCAGAAAGGCTGCTCCCACTTGGCTTTGAGGCTGATGTGTGTACCTACACCGGCATAGGCAATGGCATTGTCGGTGAGGTTGCGGAAGATGCTGTAGAGCAGGCTGCGGTTGCCGTGGACGATAATCTCTGGCGGTATCTCGCAGCGAATGGTCATGTTCTTCTGCTCAAGACTGAACTGGCATTCTTTCTCGATGGTGCGTATCATTTCGGCCAAATCCACGTCCTCGTAGGTCATCACGTCGGCCCCGTCGTCCATACGGTTGAGCGTTGACATATCGTTGAGCAATGATGCCAGCCGTTTGCTTTGGGCGTAGCATCGGTCGAGGAACACGTCACGCGTCTTGTCGTCGATGTGGGGATTTTCAAGTATAGTCTCCAAATAGCCCTGAATACTGGCCACGGGGGTCTTCAGCTCATGGGCGACATTCTGCGTGAGCTGCCGCTTCAGCACATTCTGCTCCTGCTGTGTGCGCTGCAGCTTGAGATAGAGTTTGATGATACGTGCGGCTGTGTCGCCAAGCTCATCGTTGGAGAAGTTGACCAGCTCTTCGGTCTCAAGTTTGGCGTTGTGGTCGGCGCGCGTGGCAAAATCATTGAGCCGCGTGATGCTTTTACTCAGCCGGTGCATGAAGCGGTAAAGCACGAATGTCAGCAGCAGCATCACTCCGATGGCAAACCAGATGTAATGCTGGTCAGCCCTCAGGTTTCTGGCCAGGCTCACACTGTAGGGTAAGGCCGAGCGCACGATGAAGCGTTCACTGGGGAAATAGGTCGCGCTGTAGAAATAGTCATGATTGAGCGTGTGGCTGTTGCGCTCGACTATCGAGCCGCTGCCTTTCCTCAACGCCTGCTGCACCTCGGGCCGATTAAGGTGATTGGCCATAGAAGCATAGTTTTTCTGCACGTTGTCAAAGACCACCGTCCCGTCTTTTCTGATGATGGTGACACGCAGCCCGTCGGTATTGTACATCTTCAGATATCGTAGAATAGATACCTCATCGATACCTTTTCCTGAGAATACGATGGCATCGTGCAGCTGTCTGTTGAACGACTGCAGGCGCAGGTCAAGCGTGTCTATCTTGAACTGCTTCTCACGGTATTGCTGAAAAACGATAAAGGACACCGCAAAGAGAAGGAACAGGGTGAGAACACTGAAATAGAGCCTGTTGCCAATGGATAACCGCTTGCGCATGATGGGATGTGAATATGGTCAGGCATCGAAATAATAGCCGAAGCCCAGACGGGTCACGATATTGTCGGCATAGGGGCCGAGTTTCTTTCTCACACGGGTGATGTTGACATCGACCGTGCGGTCGGAGACGATGACATCGGTAGGCCAGATATGGCGGATGAGGTCGTGGCGCGAATACACGCGGCCCATCTTCTCAAGCAAGGTACAGAGAATGCCGAACTCGGTTTTTGTGAATACCACGTCATTGCCGTCCACCTCCACCAATTTCCGGTCAAGGTCAACCACCAGTCCTTTATATCGGAGCTGATGCTTGGGTTCCTCAGTGTTCTCCACATTCGTGCGGCGCAGTACGGCCCTGATGCGGAGCAGCACCTCACGGATGGAGAATGGCTTTGAAATGTAATCGTCGGCACCCAGGTTGAAGCCCGTAATCTTGTCGTGTTCAGAACCCTTGGCCGTAAGGAAAATAATAGGGATGTGGGCCGTAGCCTCTTTGCTCCGCAATTGCCTGGCTACCGCGAAGCCGTTCATTCCGCCCATCATCACGTCAAGCAGAATGAGTTGATAGTTGGTAACATTCAAGGACAGGGCTTCCTCGCCCGAGCTGGCCGTGTCGACTTGATAGCCTTCGGTCTCAAGGTTGTACCTGAGTATCTCGCAGAGATCTTCCTCATCGTCAACCACTAAGATGTGTATGTTCTTATTTTCCATTTCGATTGCAAAGTTAAATGGAAAAAATTGCATTCATGTTATAACGGCGTTTCAATTTCGTTACATTTGCGGCGTTCACGTGACGATGAATCTGTCGGACTGCAAAGTCTGCCTGCAGCAACACGCCGAAGAGGGGCCAACCCTGTCTTCGGCGTGGCTGTGGTGTGCTGTTATCTCAACTCAAAGCTGGCCTTAAGCGGGAGGTTGTCGCTCGATGTGCCAATGAATGCCACATACTTGCCCGGGTCAGCGCGCCAGCCGTTAGTGACCTCGTCCCAATAGCTCAGCGCGTCGCGGCCGATAGTGATAGTCACGTCGCGGCTCTCGCCTGCCTTGAGGAACACCTTTCGGAAGCCTTTCAGTTCCTTGTAAGGCCGGTCGACAGCAGGTTTGTCAGTATGGATGTAGAGCTGGACGGTCTCGGCACCGTCACGCTTGCCCGTATTCTTCACGCTGACCGTGAATGATAGACTGTCGGAGGGTGTCACAGTTGCGGACGACAGTCTGACGTTGGCCAGTCGGAAAGTAGTGTAACTCATGCCGTGGCCAAAGGCAAACGTCGGCTTTAGATGCTGTTTGTCCATCCAGCGGTAGCCCACATAAATTCCCTCCTTGTAATCCTCATCAATAATCTTATGGTCGGCGCGCCAAGTGCCGTGCCAGGCATCAAGCGCATGTGCGCCGCAGTCGTTGAGTCGTGCATACCAGGTGTAAGGCAGCTTGCCGGAGGGGTTGACCTTGCCGAGCAGCACGTCGGCCAGCGCATTGCCCATCTCAGACCCGAGGAACCAGCCCTGGACAATGGCAGGGACCTTGGCCGACCACGGCATGGCTACGGGATTGCCGGAGATATTAACGTAAACGAAATTCTTATTTGCCGCGGCCAGTGCTTTGATGACCTCGTCCTGGCCATAAGGCAGCTCATAGCTCTTGCGGTCGTGGCCTTCGCAGTCCTGGTAGTCGCTCTTGTTGAGTCCGCCGAACATGATGACATAATCGGCTTTTTTAGCTTTGGCCACGGCATCAGCAATCAGCCGTGCGGCAGAGCGGCTGTCCCTGAGGTCCTGACCCGTCTTCACGCCGTTGAGCTCGCCCGTGGTGTCGCCCACATAACCGCGCTCATACTCCACCTCGACATTGGGCGCCATCTCCTTGAGTGCGGTCTTCAGACCGTTGAGCGGGGAAATCTCGCGCTGCACTTTGAGCGAGCTTGAGCCACCGCCCACGGTCATCATCTTGATGGCGTTCTCGCCGACGACGAGAATGGTTCTGGCCTTGCTTACGTCGACTGGAAGCACGCCGCCACGGTTCTGCAGCAGTACGATACCCTCGTCAGCAACGGAGCGAGCCGTGGCATAATGGCCGTCTGAGCAAAGAAAACCATGGGAATGGTTGGTGCCCATGCTCGTGCGGAAGAAAAGGCGCAGCACGCGGCGCACCTTGTCATCGAGCTCTTTGGTCGATACCTTGCCCTCGCGGATGAGCTTCTTGTAGGGGGTCGCAAGGTAGTAGTTGTCGTAGGCATTGCTTGCGCCCTCTTTCAGACCGTCAGTCCAGGAGCCGAACTCCATGTCAAGGCCGCCATGAATGGCTTGCCACGTGTCGTGTGCTCCTCCCCAGTCACTAATCAGCACACCGTCAAACTTCCAGTCGCCCTTGAGTATCCTGTTGACCAATGTCTCATTGTAGCAATTATGCTGGTCCTTATAAAGGTTGTAAGCACCCATCACGGCCCACACGCCGCCTTTGGTCACGGCAGCGTGAAAGGCGGGCAAGTAAATCTCGTGCAGAGCGCGGTCACTCACCTTGACGTTCACCTGATGGCGGTACTCCTCGCTGTTGTTGAGCGCGTAGTGCTTGACGCAAGCCGACACGCCGTTGGACTGAAGGCCTTTAATATAAGGTACGCACATGGCGGATATCAGGAACGGGTCCTCACTGAAATACTCGAAGTTGCGGCCGCCAAGAGGAGAGCGGATGATGTTGAGACCCGGACCGAGAACCATGTTCTTATTTCGGTAGCGCCCCTCTTCGCCAAGTGCCCGCCCAAAGCTGTAGGACAGCGAGGGATTCCATGAGGCTGCCAGACAGGTCAGCGCGGGAAAGGCAACGCAAGAGTCATTGGTTTGTCCGGCCTGATCCCATTCGTCCCAAAACACATCAGGACGAATGCCCATGGGGCCGTCGTCAGTCCAAAAGTCGGGAATGCCCAACCGCTTGACACCTGCCGAGGAGAACTTGCTCTGCGCATGAATGACGGCAATCTTCTCGTCGAGCGTCATCCGGCTCAGCGCATCCTCCACACGCATCTCAATATTCTTTGTTTCGTCCAGATAAGCTGGAGTCTGCTGCGCACTCATCGTGAACGGCAGTAGCATGGCTGCAAACGCCAGAATAGTTTGTTTCATATAGAACTTACTTATTTTACAATACCTTTCTCGAGATATTCCTCCAGGTTGACCCTCACTCTGGCGGCGGCATCATCAGCTGCTACTTTCTTCATGTCGCTGTCAACCATGATTTTCACCAATTCCTCAAAGGTGGTCTGTGTAGGATTCCAGTTGAGCTCGGCCTTGGCCTTGGTCGGGTCACCCCAGAGGTTGACCACATCGGTGGGCCGGTAGAAGTCGGGCGACACCTCCACCAGCACCCGGCCGGTAGCCTTGTCGACACCCTTCTCGTCAGCCCCCTCACCCTGCCATTCCAGCTCTATGCCCACATCGTGGAAAGCCAGGGTCGCAAACTCGCGCACGGTGTGCTGCTTGCCGGTGGCGATGACAAAGTCGTCAGGTTTCCTGTTTTGCAGAATAAGCCACATGCACTCGACGTAGTCCTTGGCGTAGCCCCAGTCGCGGCGGCTCGACAGGTTGCCCAGATAGAGCTTGTCCTGCTTGCCCTGCTTGATGCGCGCTGCGGCAAGCGTAATCTTGCGCGTGACGAAGGTCTCGCCCCTGCGCTCGCTCTCATGGTTGAACAGAATGCCGTTGCAGGCGAACATCCCGTAAGCGTCGCGGTATTCCTTTACTATCCAGTAGCCATACTGTTTGGCCACGGCATAAGGACTATAAGGATGGAACGGCGTGTTCTCATTCTGCGGCACCTCTTCCACCTTGCCGTAAAGCTCAGAGGTAGAGGCCTGATAGATGCGGCAACTGTCAGACAGTCCCAACTGGCGCACGGCTTCCAGAATGCGAAGCACGCCGACGGCATCCACGTCAGCCGTGTATTCGGGTGAATCGAAGCTCACCTGCACGTGGCTCTGGGCCGCCAGATTGTAAATCTCTGTGGGTCGTACCATACCGACGACACCCAATACGCTCATTGAGTCGCTTAGGTCAGCATAGTGCAGGTGGAAGCGTGCATGACCCTCCAAATGGGCTATTCGCGGACGGAAATCAACCGACGACCTGCGAATAACGCCATGCACGTCATAACCTTTGTCCAACAGCAACTCTGACAGGTAGGAGCCATCCTGACCCGTAATGCCCGTGATAAGGGCCACTTTTTTCTTATCCATTAAATTATATTGATTATCAGCATATTGAATCCTTACAGGCTCATGCTTGCAAAGTTAGTCAATTTATGTGACACCTCCAAGCTAACGGACGTAAAAAACGGCGCGGCAGATAAAGTTTGTGGAGGTGTGCAACCTTGGCGGCACACCTCCATGAATTTGACCTGCAGTGCAAAGAACTGACCGGCTGGAGAAAATGCACAGGTCATTTTCTTGTCTTTCTGCCAAAAAAATTGTTACTTTGCACTCGTCTAAGAAAACAGCAATGAAAGTATTCACAACAATTGTTGACCTTCAGAACGAGCTATTCAATGTCCGAAAGGAAGGCAAGGAGGTTGGCCTGGTGCCAACAATGGGTGCTCTGCACGAGGGTCACGCCTCGCTCATCAGGCGCAGTGTCAAGGATAACGGGGCCACAGTGGTCTCCATATTCCTCAACCCCACCCAGTTCAATGACAAGGACGACCTGGAGCGCTATCCGCGCACGCTCGACGCCGACTGCAGCCTCTGCGAGTCTTGCGGCGCACAGTATGTCTTCGCCCCGTCAGTGAAAGAGATGTATCCCACGCCCGACACACGCCACTTTGAGTTTCCGCCGCAGTCCACAGTGATGGAAGGCGCCAAGCGTCCTGGCCACTTCAACGGCGTATGCCAGGTGGTGAGCCGTCTGTTCTACATCGTCAAGCCCAACCGCGCCTACTTCGGCGAGAAAGACTGGCAGCAGATAGCGGTCGTCAAACGCTTAGTGAAACACATCGGCTACGATAAAAGGGTGGAAATCGTAGAGTGTCCCATCGTGCGCGATGCCGACGGACTCGCAAAGAGCTCACGCAACACCCTGCTCTCGCCCGACGAGCGCGCCATTGCCCCCAACATCTACAAGGCCTTGAAAGGAAGCGTGGATTACGCCAAAAGCCACACCGTGAAGGAGACTCACGACAAGGTGGTGAGCGACATCAACGCCATTGACGGGCTTGATGTGGAATATTTCGAGATTGTCGACGGCAACACGCTGCTTGATGTCAACGACTGGGCCGAAAGCGGCTATATCGTGGGCTGCATCACCGTGTATTGCGGCAAGACGCCTATCCGCCTCATCGACCACATCAAGTACAAATCACCAGAGGAAAACTAAATTTAGCAAACGAGATGCAAATACAAGTACTCAAGAGCAAGCTGCATTGCGTCACTGTCACCGACGCCAATCTGAAATACATCGGCAGCATCACCATCGACGAGGATCTTATGGATGCCGCCAACATGATAGCTGGTGAGAAGGTACAGATTGTAGACAACAACAACGGCGAGCGCTTCGAGACCTATATTATAAAAGGTGAGCGCGGGTCGGGCTGCATCTGCCTCAACGGAGCCGCGGCGCGGAAGGTACAGATTGGCGATACGGTCATCATCATCTCTTATGCCATCATGGACTTTGAGGAGGCAAAGACCTTCACACCCACCATCGTATTCCCGAAAGAAGGCAACAAACTTTAGAAAGCAACTAATAGCTCTCCTCCGCGTTGGGGAAGTCCTTACCCTTTACCGCGTCAATATAAGCGAGCACTCCATTGGTCATGCACTCGTCCAAATTGGCGAAGTGGCGCAGGAATTTCGGCTTGAAGCCCTGCGTCATGCCGAGCGCATCTGCATAAACGAGTACCTGGCCGTCGGTGTCAGGACCGGCACCAATGCCTATCGTAGCGGCCCTCACCTCTTTTGTCACCTGTGCGGCGAGCTTCGCCGGCACCTTCATCCGGCCTCGTCAAGCGCGTGGGCGTCGGCCAGGAGCTGGCGGGCCTCAGCCTCCTCCTTAGCCCGCAGACCGTAACCGCCGAACTTATGTATGCTCTGCGGTGTCAGTCCGAGGTGGCCCTCCACGGGAATGCCGGCACTGATGATGGCGCGTATGGTGTCGGTTATCTCAGCTCCGCCCTCCATCTTCACGGCATCGGCACCCGTCTCCTTCATGATGCGGATGGCATTGCGCACAGCCTCCTCGCGGCTCACTTGATAAGAGCCGAAAGGCATGTCACACACCACTAAGCAGTGGTGGCACGCGCGGACCACGCTGCGCGCATAGACAATCATCTCATCGATGGAGATGGGCAGTGTCGTCCCGTTGCCCTCCATAACGTTTGAGGCCGAGTCGCCGACGAGGATGCTGTCAATGCCGGCGCGGTCGAGAATGCCGGCGGTGGTAAAGTCGTAAGACGTGAGCTGGGCAATCTTCTCACCGGCAGCCTTCATCTGAGAAAAGGTCCTTGTGGTAATCTTTTTCTTGTCTGTTGTCAAATATCCCATTACTTATTGGTTGTTTTGTCAGTGCAAAGTTATTAAATATTTGTAACTTTGTAGCCAATAAGCCAAAAGTCTTAACAAAACCTTTTATATACAATATGCTGAAAGGAAAGAAGATTGTCTTGGGCATCACCGGCTCCATTGCCGCTTATAAGGCCTGTCTGCTCATCCGTCTGCTCATCCGTCAGGGAGCCGAGGTGCAGGTGGTCATCACCCCGTCGGGCAAAGAGTTCATCACTTCCCTCACACTGAGCACGCTCACGCGCAAACCCGTCATCAGCGAGTTCTTCTCGCGTCGCGACGGCACATGGAACTCGCACGTCGAACTGGGACTGTGGGCTGATGCCATGATTGTTGCACCCTGCACGGCAAGCACCCTGGCAAAGATGGCCAACGGAGTGGCCGACAACATGCTCATCACCACCTACCTTTCGATGAAGGCCCCGGTATTCATTGCCCCTGCCATGGACCTTGACATGTACCGCCACCCTTCCACTCAACGCAATCTTGAGACACTGCGCAGCTACGGCAACCGTATCATCGAGCCGGAGAGCGGTTTCCTGGCCTCCGGGCTTGAGGGCAAAGGACGCATGGAGGAGCCGGAGAAAATCATCGAAGAGTTGGACAAGGCCTTGGAACAGGTCCCGGGCGAGGCGGAAGCTAATTCAGCCGAGTCCCCCACCCTATGCGGGAAGCGCATCCTCATAACGGCCGGTCCCACCTACGAGAAGATTGACCCTGTGCGCTTCATCGGCAACTACTCTAGCGGCAAGATGGGGTTTGCCTTAGCAGAGGAATGCCGCAGACGCGGAGCGGAGGTCACGCTGATTGCCGGTCCAGTGGCACTGACGTGCAATCCTGGCATACGGCGCATCGACGTGGAGAGCTGTGACGAGATGTACGACGCGGCTGTCAAAGCCTTCCCCCATGCCGACGCCGCCATACTCTGCGCTGCCGTGGCCGACTTCAAGCCAGCCGCCGTGGCCGACAAGAAGATAAAGCGCGAGGGCAACGGCCTGCACATCGACCTCGTTCCCACGCACGACATCGCAGCCGCCTTGGGCAGGATGAAGACCGGGCGGCAGCTCATCGTGGCCTTTGCCCTGGAGACCGACAACGAGATAGCCAACGCAGAGGAGAAGCGCAGAAAGAAGAACGCCGACCTCATTGTACTGAATTCCACTCGCATTCCCGGCACTACTTTTCAGAGCGATGACAACCAGATTGCCATCATCTCTGAGGAGGGGCGCACCGACTATCCTAAGAAAAACAAACGCGACGTAGCCGCTGACATCATCGGCCAACTGGCCGCACGGCTGCGTTAAATTCACCTGCCACTCATGAAAATAGCTATTGGAATAGATGTCGGCATATCCTCCACTAAAATCGTGGGCATCCATGACGGTGAGGTCACCTCGCCACTGTGGATAAAGGCTACCGACCCAGTGACATCGCTCTATGGCGCCTTCGGCAAATTCTTGCACGAGAACGACCTCTCGCTCGACAACGTGAGCCGCGTCATGCTCACCGGTGTAGGCGCTGCCTACATCAACGATTCCATCTACGGGCTACCCACTCATCATGTGGAGGAGTTTCTTGCCGACGGCCTTGGCGCTGCCTTCGAGTCCCGCCTCGACCGGATGATTGTCGTGTCCATGGGTACGGGCACGTCGCTCGTGTCGTATGACAAGGGCGAAATCCGTCACATTGGCGGCATAGGCATTGGCGGCGGCACACTCAACGGGCTCAGCCGCTTGCTGCTCCAGACTGACGATGTCAGGCAAATCAGCGAAATGGCCATTCACGGCGACATCTCGCATATCAATCTGCTCATCGGCGACATCTCAGTCAACCCGCTGCCCGGTCTGCCGAAAGATGCCACGGCCAGCCTCTTTGCCAACGCGCAGGGCAACGCGCGCCGTGAGGACATCGCCAAGGGACTCATCTGCATGGTGCTGCAAGCCATAGGCTCGGCGGCCATTCTGAGCTCACTCAACAGTGGCATACGCGACTTTGTGCTCATAGGCAACCTTTCCCGCCTGCCACTGTGCAAGGAGGTCTATGAGCGCCTTGACCGGCTCTACAACGTACATTTCAACATCCCCGAGCGCAGCGAGTTCTGTACGGCGGCAGGGGCGGCACTGGCGAAGCTGTAAGGTCCGAGCTGCCACAACAGCCACGCCAACAGACCCACGTCCTGCTTTGCAAGTACAGCAGCCGCCCCCCAAAAAATAGAAAGGGTCTTTGGCTTGCGACTGCAAGGCAGGGGGGACTTGATGTGGCCATTATTATACTACTTATGCAAATCATTCTCATTGGTGCCGGCAACCTTGCCACGAACATTGGCAAAGCACTGAAAAAAGCCGGACACGACATTTGTCAAGTTTATAGCCGGACGATGGCATCTGCCTCAGCTTTGGCTAAAACGCTCAGCTGCGAGGCCACCGACGACTTGCGGCAAGTCAGGAACGATGCAGAGGTGTATATCCTCTCCATTAAGGACTCTGCATTGGCTGATGTGGCCGCCAATCTGTGCCGAGGCCGCGAAGAGGCCGTGTTCCTCCACACGGCGGGCTCCATGCCAATGGACATCTTCGGGGGAATGGCGTGCCACTATGGGGTACTCTATCCCATGCAGACCTTCTCGAAGACGCGTGAGGTAGATTTCTCCATCATTCCCACATTCATTGAATACAATGACGACAAGGCTGGACAAGCTGTCAGGACTCTGGCCGGCTCCATCACACGCCGCGTCTATCCCCTTGCTTCCGCCGACCGCAAGTACCTGCATCTTTCGGCTGTATGGGCGTGCAACTTTGTCAACCATTGCTACGACATCGCCTCAGAACTGCTTGCTTCTCACGGCATCCCCTTCGACGTGATGCTGCCACTGATTGACGAGACAGCCCGAAAGGTACACTCCCTCTCGCCGCACGAAGCGCAGACAGGCCCCGCCGTCCGCTATGACGAGAACGTGATCAATGCACAAACACAACTCATGGTCAAAGCGCCCTTATTGCAACAGATTTACCGGCTCTTATCAACTCATATCCACGAGACGCACCAATAAACTGCCCTTACACATCAAAGCAGGACCAGCACAACCAGCAAATACCGTATACAACTTGCGATTGCCATGCCGGCTGTCTATTTCCGATAGTCTTTTGGGCTTTTGCCCGTATGTGACTTGAAATATCTCGTAAATGCAGACTGGTCGGGGAAGCCGAAGGCGTGGGCTATCTCCTTCATGCTCAATGTCGTCGTGTTGAGCGCAAGTTTCAATTGCTGCACACGGTAGTCGTTGATAAGATGCTTGGCCGTGAGACCGGTATGCTCGCGAGCTATCTTGCCTAAGTATTTGCTGCTGATGTTCATCATTGAGGCATAATAGGTTACCTCATGCCCCTCGCGATATTTCTCTTCGAGGAGTTGCATGAAACGGGCAAAGAGCTGCCGGCCCCGTGGCGTATCCCCCGATAGTGTATGGGGACTTTGAGGATTGTAGCGCATATAATCGGCGAAGCCAATAAAGAAAGCCTGTACGAGATGGGCCGTAATCTTGTCGACAGATGGCGTATAAGGGTCGTGATAATAGAAACGCAGCATACTGAAAAGACTCTTCGCCACACTATGAATCAGTCCGTCGTTGGAGCATATGCGGTCGGCGCGCAACTCCCGGTATATCTCGTGCTCAATGTTCATGCTGGCGGCACGCAGGACCTCAGCCGAATAGATGACGGTATCTGCCGCAAAATCTTCCGTGACGTTATTCCACAAGATGATGTCGTTGGGGAAGAATGACAGGAAACTGTTCTGTGATAACTGCCAGTGGCCGAAATTGATCTGTATCTCCGCTTTTCCGCCTTTGCACAGCATCAGTGCGCCATAGCTGATGGCGTGCTCGTCAGTCAGCAAGTCTGCCCTGGTGATTTCTTGAAACGCGGTGTTGGCACTCATAGCTGTCATATTGCAATTACTTCCTCTTTTAGCCACAAAATTACAAAAATATATTCATATAGTTCCTTTTTTGTCAAAACTATGTGATTTTATGTTTCGTCTCCTTGGCAAAACACATCGTAACTTTGCACCCGATTTTATAGACATCATAAGCAGAATCAACAATAATAGAATGAAGAAAAGATTGATAATGGCTGTAGTCCTGGCTACAGCCGGTATTCAGGTATCTCACACACAGACTCCACGTCCGTTGGACATCCACGGCCTTTTCGAACTCATCGATACCCATAACAGCAGTGTGCGGGTCAGCAAGACCAGTATAGAGTCAGCGCGCCATGAGGTTGAGGCCGCAAAGAGTCAGCGCCTTCCCGATATCAATGCCCAGCTCTCAGCGAGCTTTATTGGCAACGCCTTGCTCACCGACCGTGATTTCGGCGAGGTCCACGGACTTCATTCTCCCCATTTCGGCAATCAATTCATTGTAGACGCCAGACAGACCATCTATAGCGGCGGGGCACTGACCGCCGGCATCAAGCTGTCTGAGCTCGGTCTCGAGAAGGCGAGCATCGCCTCCGATCTCACCATCCAGCAGCAGTGCTTTCTGGCCTTAAGCCAATATCTCGACCTGGAGAAGATGGCCAACAGGGAGCAAGTGGTGAAGAGCAATATCGACCTGACGGCCAAAATCATCAGCGAAATTGAAGCGCGCCAACGCCAGGGAGTAGCCTTGAAAAACGACGTCACGCGCTATGAACTGCAGATGCAAACCTTAAAGCTCGACCTGACCAGGCTGCGCAACCAGCGGGCCATCATCAATCATCTGCTTTGTGTCTCCCTGGGCCTTGCCGCCACCGACTCTGTTGTCCCGACGGAGCATGTGGCCGCCAAGACGTTCGCCCGTGAGGCAGAGGCACAGTGGCAGGCTGCCGCCGTGTCGAGTCCTACCCTGCGCCTGGCTGCTGTAGACGAGCAGATGGCGCACCAGAACGAGAGACTGGCAAAGAGCGAGATGCTGCCAAAGGTAGCTGTGGTGGCACAGAACAATTTCAACGGACCCATTACCTTTGAACTGCCGCCCGTAGACAAAAATCTGAATATATGGTATGTCGGCATAGGTGTCTCCTACCCAGTGTCGTCACTCTTCAAGAGCAACAAGAAGCTGCGGGCGGCAAAAGTGGCAGCGCGTGAGGCGCAGGAACGCAAGACTGTTGCCCAAGAACTGGTTGGCAACCAGATGCAAGCAGCATGGACCAACTATCAGCAGAGCTACGTGGAGTTGCAAACCCAACAGAAAAGCGTAGAGCTCGCCCGGCAGAATTTTGAAGTCGTCAATGACCGATACATCAATCAGCTTGCCCTTGTCACAGACATGATTGATGCCAGCAACATGCGGCTCGACGCGGAACTCGCTGAGGCCGATGCCCGCATCAATATCGCATACGCTTATTATAAGATGAAATTTATCGCCGGAGAGCTGTAAACATCCAGCGGCACTGAAAAATACACATTATTATATATAAGAACAACACAGATTGTCATGAATAAGAGAAAACAAGTTTTAAGAGCTTACAATATCGTCGTCATCGCTTTGCTCGTACTCGGACTGGCATACGTTTGCAGCCGGTTCGTCCATTTCGGCAGCGAGGAATACACCGACAACGCCATGGTTCACCGCAACATGACGCCCGTCAACACCCGCGTCCAGGGCTTCATCAAGGAGATTCGCTTCCATGAGTTCCAATATGTTCACAAAGGCGACACCCTTGTCATCCTCGAGGATGCCGAATACCGTCTTGCCATGGCTCAGGCTGAGGCTTCACTCCGTGGTCAGCGGCGTGGCAGCAGCGCAGTGAGCGCAGGCATGCACACCATCAGCCGCAATGTCAACGTGGCCAGTGCGGGCATGCGCGTGGCCAATGCCGGTATCAGTGAAGCTAAGGTGAGCATGGACAATGCCAAGCGCGACTACGACCGCTACGCGGCACTGTTGGCCAAGGGTGCCGTCACACCGCAGCAGTATGACAACGCGAAGACACGCTACGAGGAGTCGCGCAGCCGTTGGCAGGCCGCGCAAGCCCGACTGACGCAGGCTGCAGCAAGCCGCACGGCCACGGCCAGTGTAGGTGGAGAGCAGAGCCAGCGGCTCGGACAGAGTCATGCCGGAGAGAGCGTGGCCGAGGCACAGCTGAACCTGGCACGGCTGAATCTGTCGTATACGGTCATAACAGCGCCTTGTGACGGATATGTCGGCAGAAAGAACATCTATGTGGGCCAGCTGGTGCAGTCCGGACAACTCTTGGTCGACGTAGTGGACCAGAACAGCGTCTGGGTGATTGCCAACTACAGGGAGTCGCAGCTCCATCATATCAAAGACGGTGCGGCCGTGACGTTCACGTGCGACGCTATTCCCGGCATAACCTATAAGGGCAAGGTGGCAGCCATATCCTCAGCTTCTGGCGCTGCGATGGACAATATTCCTGTCGACAATGCCACGGGCAACTTCGTCAAGGTGGAGCAGCGTGTACCGGTGAGAATAGAACTTACCGGCGACAACAAGGCCGAGGACATTAAGAAGTTGCTCAGCGGTCTGAATGTTGAGACAGAAGTGAAATATTAAAACCCTCAGACTATGGCCGATCCAATGATAGGGCGTCCCTTTGCCATGCCGATGCTGAAAGACTTCATTCCTAAGAAGCTTCAGCCGTGGCTCTACGTGGTGTGCGCCGTCATCTTCCAACTTGTCAACACCACCTATATGGGTTCCGTGTCGCAGATGATGGGCTCAACAGGCCTGATGCGTGAGGACATCACGTTCATCTTCCTTTGCGGAGTCGTAGGGGTGGCAATGCCGTTCCCCGTGCTGTTCCGCTTGAAGTTTCGCTTCACCAACCGCAGTCTGGAGTTGTTTTCGGTCGGCGGAATGATTGTCTGCATTCTGCTGACACTCGCCCTCTACAATTTCACTGACGTACATACCACGATGCCGTTGCTCTGTCTCCTGTCGTATGCGTGCTGTTACATGAAGCTTATGGCGACGTTTGAGATTTTCAGCAATGTCCAGTTGTGGATGACCCCTCGTCGCGACTTCCGCATCTTCTTTCCACTGCTCTATATCGTCGTCTTAGGCGACATGGCCGCCGGAGCCTGGGTGTCGTCTGAGTTGACTTATTTCTGTGACTCCTGGCAAGCCATGCAATGGTTCGTCATTGCATTGCTCCTAGTCGTGTGGCTGTTTCTGTGGACCTGCACACGTCACTTCCGCCTCATGCGCCCTTTGCCCTTCCTGTCCATCGACTGGCTGGGCTGTCTTCTGTGGTCTGTCACGCTGCTGGCTTTAATCTGGTTGTTTCATTATGGTGAATACTACAACTGGTGTGACAGCCAATTGTGGCGTGGCGTGTGCGTGGCAACGGTGATTGTTGCTTACTTCACGGTCAACCGCATGCGCCACATTCATCATCCGTATATCGACCCGAAGGCCTTCCGCTATAAGACCCTGTGGCCGATACTCGGCATGTTTGCCGTAGCTGAGGTGATGAACGCTACGCCGCAGGTGCTGCAAAATGCTTTCACGGGAAGCGTAGCGCATTGGGGCATGATGACAACGGCGCCGCTCAATCTCATTACCATCGTTGGCAATGTCACGGGCTGTCTGTTCTGTCTGTGGTGGATGAAGATGACACGCCAGGCCTACACACGTCTGCTGACGATAGGTTTCGCGCTGCTGCTGAGCTACCAGGTGGCGATGTATTTCTTCGTCTTTCCCGGTCTAAACTTCGAGATGCTCATCGTGCCGACGTTCCTGCGCTCGTTTGGCTACACCATCTTCTTTGTCACCATGACGCTCTATCTTGAGGAGCTGATGCCGTTTCAGCATTTCTTCATGGGCCTCACCATCTGTGGCTTCATCCGCAATGGCCTGCTGAGCACGATGACCGATGGACTTTACGCTTTTCTGCTGCGCTATCATGTCATGGACAATCTGGTCAGCGCGCACCCTTACACGCCGGAGATGAGTTTGCTCACAGGCATCAAGCAACTCTATGGCGTGACGTGTATGGGCGGCTGCTTCTTCCTCCTGCTGCTGATGTTGTGGCATGTCAGTCCGGTGCGCTCTACCTTGAAGCACTTGCCCTACTGGGGAAAGCTAGGCCACGAAATGCGGAAGGAGTTAGGGAGATAAAAAAGGAGAGTATAGCCAGTATTACACATCGTACCAGGCAAAGAACAATATTTCATCGATAAAGCCGTTATAAAAAAGACGGTGCCGGTGCAGACGCTTGTCGTTAACAGAGCACCGTATATCCCACAAATTAATATTATCACTATGATTAGACTGAACGGTTTCTTTGAAGTAAAAGAAGGAGTAACGGAGACACAGGTAAAGGCTTTAGCCGACGAACTCGTTGAGAAGTCTCTCAAGGATGAGGGCAACCACGGCTATGACCTCTTCCACAGTGCCACACGTCCTGACGTTTACATGTTCTGTGAGACATGGGAGAGTGACGAGCTGCTCACCAAGCACTCCAACGCTGAACACTTCACACGCCTCGTTCCGCAGATTGAGGCACTGACAAAAGATGGTCTGCACCTCGAGCGTTTTGAGAAATAACAGCAGGCCTGTGGACTTAAAAACAAGACAGCCACGCACTACAACATTGAAATGCGTGGTTGTTTTTTTTATTTCCAACCCAACAGCTTTCCTATTACTGTGGTAAAGCGTAAGGGCCATTTGGGTACAAATGTCATCATCTGGTTCCACATCGGCTCCGGCAACTGATGGTAGGCGGCATTGCAGTTCCATACCACTTGTCCGGGGAAGTACTTGGCCAACTGTTCTAACGGAGCTTCTCTTCTCGCTGCCACGCCTAAAAAACAACCATCGTGCAGGAGAGGCCGGGCCAATATACAAACTATTTATTTTCGTTTGTTTCGCTATCTTGACCAGCGAGAGCATGATAGGAACTTCGGTGAGCACGCCGACAGTCGTAGCCAACGCTGCACCGCTCTGCAATCCAAACAGGCTGATAGCTACTGCCACGGCGAGCTCGAAGAAGTTGGAGGCCCCAATCATTCCGGCCGGAGCTGCGATATCGTAAGGCAGATGCCAGGCTTTGGCCCACCCGAAGGCGATGGCAAAGATGAGGTAAGTCTGGAGAATCAATGGAACGGCAATGAGTAAGATATGAAGCGGATTCCGGAGAATAGTCTCACCCTGGAAAGAGAAGAGGATGACGAGCGTGAGCAGCAGACCTGCAGTGGTGTAGCGGTCGACCTTGTGCACGAAGACTTGCTCAAAATACTCCTTGCCTCTGCGCTTGATGACGGCAGTACGTGTGATGATTCCGGCAACGAGCGGCAATACCACAAAGAGTACGACGCTCAGCAGAAGTGTGTCGTAGGGAATTTGCACACCGCTTACACCCAAAAGTAAGGCTACGATAGGCGCAAAGGCCACGAGGATGATGAGGTCATTGACAGCCACCTGCACGAGCGTGTAGGCTGGATTGCCGTCGGAGAGGTAGCTCCAGATAAACACCATCGCCGTGCATGGGGCTGCACCTAAGAGCACCGCTCCGGCCAAATATTGATGGGCCAAGTTCGTGGGAATCCAACGCTGAAAGACCACGAAGAGAAAGAACCAGGCAATGCCGAACATGGTAAACGGCTTGACAAGCCAGTTGACCACACATGTCACCACCAACCCCTTGGGGTGCTTGGCCACATTCTTCACACTTTGGAAGTCCACTTTCATCATCATCGGGTAGATCATCACCCAAATGAGGATGGCCACGGGAATGCTCACATGAGCATACTCGAACCGCGAGAGCGTTTGCGGGACAGCGGGCAGGAACTTGCCTATGGCAATGCCCACGACAATACACAACAGTACCCATAATGTGAGGTACTTGTCAAAGAATCCAATTTTTCTTTCTTCCATAATGATTAAATTTTCAGATGCCCACCGCCGATGGGGACGGCGGCATTTTTCTTATTTCTGTTAAGCCACGGTCTAAGCACCACGTGGCCGTCTGTGAGGCACCTCACTTCGTCTGCCCATTTCTTTTCGCCGGCAGCCTTGGCCTGCAAGAAAGGGTCAGTGGTGTGGTTCAGCATCAGACACTGGTTGACGACCCACCAATGCTTGTCTTTATGAACGACGACCAGGCCGTAGGCAGTTGGCACTTGGTCATTGTTCTTAATATCCATATTATTAGTTATTTGTAAAACTACGAACTTATATATTATGATATAAGGCGGGCGCTCAGCCCGCCCCGAACAGTTTATTTCTTGCCGCAGCCGCAGCTGCCGACATTGATTTCCTTGGCGAAGAAATCACAGAACAGCTCACGGGCATATTGCCAGTTGTCGCGGTTGATGCAGTACCTCACCTTGGGTGCCTCGATGGTGCCTTGGATGAGTCCCGCATCCTTGAGTTCCTTGAGATGCTGGCTGACGGTAGCCTTGGCGATGGGCAGTTCATCATGGATGTCACCAAAATAGCATTCTTGCTGCCGCGCCAGAAACTGCAATATCTGTATCCTCGCCGGATGGGCAAGGGCTTTGGCGAAGCGGGCAATCTGTTCTGCCTTTAGACTGTAGTCTTTCTTCGTATCCATATCTTCTTTATATATTTTGATGATAAAAGTCTGTGAAATATAGAACTATACGGTCTCTTATCTCACGAAATACTGCGAGTTGTTCTTCCTTAGTACCTGTTGCTGACGATGGGTCTGTAAAGCTGATGTGCAACCGCTGCTTCACTGTGCCCGTGAAGACAGGACACGACTCTCGGGCATAGTCGCATACCGTAATGACGGCATCCCACTCCTCGTTGACGTAGTACTTGACATCATGCGGTTGCAAGTCGGTAATCGGCATACCTGCCTCACTCATCACCTGAACGGCCAGCGGATGAGTATGGGAAGCGGGGCGGGTGCCCGCTGACCGCACATAGAGTCCTGAATCCAGATGTTGCAGACAGGCTTGCGCCATCTTGCTCCGGCAACTGTTACCTGTACATAGAATCAATATCTTCTTCATATCATTCGCAAAGTTACGAATAATATTCTAACAACTCTTCATATTATTGAAGTTTAACTTAAGGCCATGCACATGAATAATCAATAGCTGATCGCATCGACTGTATCTATTCAGCCATTTATATTATTGGTGTCTCGTTTCTGCGCGCCTTATTATTCTCCCATCCTACTTCGTGGGTATGAACAAGAACAATTAATCATGGAAAAGAATACGAATGGCTGAATATACATGGAAGTGCTTAAACTTAAACTTTCTTTTCGCCAAAACATTAAAGACTATGGGTAAAAGCAGAAAGAAAGTCGCTGGGGAAATAAGAGTTAACTGACCTGTCAAATAACTGAAATAGTAATTTTAGGAATAAAAAAATCCCTATTTGTGCTTTTTCTATT
>CABVDL010000045.1 GCA_902497035.1 uncultured Prevotella sp. | reverse complement strand
TCTCAAAAATAGAAAATGGTATCATCACACCCAGCGTTGGTGCCTTTTATAGGATTATTAATGCCCTTGGCATGAAAGTAGAAGTAGTGAAGCCTGTGTAATGAACGCACTTTTCGTATATTATTCATCAACCGTGTTTTCGTCGGTCTCGTAGCTCCTCACCATATCCTTCAGAATGACTGTCATCTCCAGCTCGGCAGACTGATTGGCCTGAAGGAGTCTCGCGTGTCAAAGATTGAGCATGGCGCACTGATAACGCCTGAGGTGGCATCTTTCATTCTTGGCAAGATGGGGTCGGCATTGCAGATTAATGTCGTTGACAAATCAGGCTTTAGCTTAGAGGAGAGTGAATTTGTCGTGTCAGTTATCAACAACTTCGCTGATGAGATTTTTTTGTGTGTTGTACGAATATTATTAAAGTGTTTTAACGCAATTTGTTTATAATCAATTATTTGCTAATATTTAACGTTATCTTTAAAGATATAAACATGGTCAGGACACTACACTAGTATATTTTGTAAAAGCTGAGGAAAAGGATTCAAACAGAAGAATTTCTATGTATAATCATACACCTTGTTAAGCAGGTGTATTATCGAGTTAAGGACATAACCTATATATTTCATACTCTTCAGGTTTGCGCGGAAAGGGCCTCTTTGCCACCGGCCCACGAAGCTTTTGAAGAAACTTTTACATGATGATTTTCCCCCTCAATGCACAGTTTGACGGGTTTCTGAGTATTCTTGGGTGCATTATTGAGGATACCTTTTTGTCTGTGCTTTGAGAGTTTTGTGCTTGCGTGTTAGCACTGAATGCTGCCAGTGTCATTTCGTTTTAAAACAAATATTTCGCTATCGTCGGTAGTAATTGAGTGCTTCCTTTACATTGAGTATCCTTACTCGCACGACATACGCCAGTTGTTTTTCTCTATTAGTCAGCATCAAGTTTTTTTTGAGGATTGTTCTGACGAGAGTCTTCTTGCACTTATGGAGGCAACAACGGCACATAAGTTGTGCAGTAAAGTCCTTAGCGTATTGACTTTGAAGGTGTGATACTAACGATTGTCATAGATGCCATTCTTGTTGCCTATCAGCAGTTCGTCATAATTATGGAGCAATCTTTCCTTTTATGACACGATATTAAAGACATTCCTACAAACACAATTAATATAGATGCAATTGAATTAACTAATAATTAACATTAGTTAGCCATAGTTTTTTTTAATTCACATATAAAATAATACCTTTGCATTAGTAATGTAAATCTAAGACTTAAAATGATGAGATTTTATATCTGTATATTCTCATTGCTTATAGTTCTCTTCTCGTGTACTACAGAGGAGAGAACTATTTCAAGCATATCAGTTTCCGAAGTATCCAAGTCCGCATGCAAAGGGAAAAGTTACGCAAAGACAACACGCAGTGCAGTTGATTCAGAGGAGAAAACGTCTCTCATTATTGGAACATTAACGAACCAGTCATCAAAGTGCACTTTTGAAAATATTGCTGGAAATTGCGACCTCAATAAAATCTATGTTGCCGGTGCATTGCAGAATGGTACTATTGTGATTTGTGTTTATAAGACAGAGAAGACCATGGCAGACTGCTATTGTGATTATGATGTTAGTTTTAATTTAGGTAATATCGAAGAAAATAAATATCCCATAAAAATCTATGTTACTGATGGTTTACAGAAAACAGACACGGGTAGGTTGATTTATGAAGGTACTGTAACGTTTTCAAAAAAAACGGACCTCATCCAGCAGATAGATATACCTAAAATTACTTTGTAATCATTTAGTTAGTGCCTATTATTTTATGAATCGGTTATCATTAAAAGACCTCAAGCGGTTGAGCAAACATCCATCCCCCAAAAGCCCTATTCTTCGCGTCGCTCTTATCGGCGATACGGCAACGCAGTTTCTGGCGACGGCAATTCGGGGTTTGGGCGTGGCAAAGGGGTACAATATAGACCTATTCGAGGCTGAATACAATCAATTGTACCAGCAGTTCATGGATCCTGGCATTGAGCTTTACAAGCACGACGCAGAGTTCATTGTCCTCTTCCAGTCCACCCACAAGCTCTGCGAGAAGCACAGCCTGCTCTCCACGCAAGAGCAGACTACGGTTGCCGACGAGCGACTGCACTTTGTTGAATCAGTGGCGGCTATGGACAGTGCATACAGTCCTATGGAGCGTTTGAAGCTGCATTCCTGTCTTTACCGCAACAACCGGGTATATAACGAAGTGCTGCAGTTGTGCCTATCAAAGCAGTGTCCTGAGCAATGTGGCTTTCAGCCTTTGGATGGTGAATACCAGACACCATACGTCATCTCCACGAAGCCTTTCACGGCAGATGCCATCAGACTGTCGAAACTGGATGACATCGTCAGCCTGTGCCGAAGCCACAAGGTGAGGCTTGTCATCACCTATGCGCCCACATTACGGCTGACCACACGGAATGGTGTCTCGCAGTGGGTAGACCACTACTGCAAAACCAAGCATATCCCTTTTTATGACTATTCGTGGGAGAAAAAATACTTCTGCACCCAGAACTGTTCAAAGACGAGGTGCATCTCAACAGCCATGGTGCAGAAATTTTCACACATGAATTCATCCCAGTCATCAATGCTAATTTGAAAAAGAGAATCTGAATATCATGCTGCAACGTCATATCGACGAAATTGACTTCCAACGGGCAATACTTATCTCTCTTGTCATTTTGGTGCATATTGTCAACTTTGGCAATATCCACCCGGATGTCAAGAGTGGTATCTTGTCCTTCCTTATGCCTACGTTCCTCCTTGTCACGGGTTATCTTCTGAATGTGGACAAAACCTTTCGCAAGTTCACCACCTATCTGCTAAGGATTCTGTTGCCTTACGTCATCTTGGTCACAGGATATATGGTGTTGTCACTCTATCTGCCTGTAAGGGACGGCATTCAGCAGTTGGACTGGCACACGGCATTCAATGTGCTGTGTATCCATTCTATCGGTCCTTATTGGTTTTTCCGCGTGATGCTGATCTGTGGTTTTCTTTGCTATGTCACCTTCCGTTGTCTGTCGCAAGAGTCCATATATGTAAAGCTCTTAACCTTTGGCATTGTCTTATTGTTTGTTTCGTGCTTCACACCAATCTTGAATTGGGAACAAGCGTTCTATTATTTTGTTGGGGTGGTCTTACGAATGTCAAAGGCCAACTACAACAAGGTATTTTTTCCCTCATGCCTGTCCGTTGTACCTCTTTTATTGATTCTTTTTATCGCCCCAAAATGGAACTGGAGCAATCTGCTGGTCCTTGTCATGGCTTTCTGTTTCCTCTCTTTCGTCTCGTCCCTCAAAAGATTTTGTCATGGCAAACCGCTTGAGATGATTTTGTATATTGGACGAAACACCTTACCAATCTATATGTTCCATCCTATCTTTACGATGGCAGGAAAGTTCCTTCTACCCATTTTCCGTTTCGATGGTAGCGGCATTGTGCATGCCATAGTGATCGTCATTATTGGCCTTGTCGGCTCTCTGTTGTTGGCCAAGATCATGGATAGGCTTGGCTTGTCATGGATGTTTGGAAGGCCTCAATTATTAAGATAACCGAAAAGTACATAAGCTCTCTATTATAAGCTACATTTGCTCTACCAAATCATGTGGAAATTCATGCATTTCAGCTGTGCCGTGTAGAGGCCGTATTTACCGGAAGGCAGGGAGTGGAGAAGTCCGGAAGTTAATAATATTCGGTTACAGATATTTAAGCACATGACGGCGCAGCAGATACAATGGTTTAGAACGACATATAGAAATCAAACCTTACGCCCCACTTGCTGATGCCGGGATGGTCGAGGTAGCTCAGGCGGCGCACGTAACCGATGCTGATGAGCTTGAATATGTTGTGTATGCCTGCCTCTACCTCCCAGTAGGGCTTGCTTCCCATGGCATAGGAGTTTTGTGGGAACTGGAAGAGCATGGCGTCATTGGGCCGTTTAGCCGGGTTGTTCTTGTCGGTGAGGTCGCCCCAGAAGCCTTTTACGTTGACAAACTCGCGCCACTTCAGCTTGCGCAGCAGCGGAATGCGGTTGAGCAGCTTGCCGTTGAGGTCCCATTTCCAGCCCCAGAACACCTGGCGGTCGTTGAGAAACTCCCAGTCCTTAACCAGTGACACGGTATTGTCGGTCTCCACAAACGTCAGGTTCACAGGCGGTTGCAGCAGCAAGGGGAACGGCACCTTGTTCCACTGCGCCATCGCCCTGATGTTGAAGTTCATGAAGCCCCACGAGCCGAGCCACTGCCGCTTGTACAGGCGCAGCGACGTGATGTTGCTCTTGTAGTCGCCGCCGAACAATCCCTTGAAGCCCATGGTGTGGGAGACGCCTATCTCCGGCGAGTCGAGATTGACCGGCAGACGCGTGCGCTTGGTGTTGACGTAAGTCACACCGGGGTTCCACGTGATGCCCACGGTGGCGTCGGTGAGGCGGATTTTCTTCACCTCCGCGCTGCCGTCGGCGGGCATGAAATGCAGTTTACCCTTTGTCTCGTTGCTCTGCGTCTGCATGTTGGCCGTGTATCGCCAGCCCGCCTCGGTTTCCCATTCAAACGACAGCCGCTGGCGGTTGTAGCGGTACATCTCGTTTTGTGATGACGAGCGCAGCGTCATGAACACATTGTCCTTGTTGTGGATGAGGTTGAGGTCGGACGGCGACATCACGTCGTATGAGGTCTCAAACGCAATGTTGCGGCGTGGAAACTCAAACGGGCTGAGCTTCTTCTTGTTGAACGAATAGGTGACCTCGGAACCGTAATACCACTGTCCGCTCTTTGTGCCGTAAGCCGCGTAGCCCGACCAGAACAGGTGGGGGTTGAACGCGGCGAGCGTGCGGCCCGCGAGCCGTAAGCGAATGCCGTCGACGAAATTGTGGCTGATGAACGTGTTGACGGGGCCTATGTCGAACTTGCTCTTCTTGTTGGGGTCGCTGTTGGTCTCGACATAGTTCTCCACCATGAGCTGCACAGCCTTGATGATGTATTTCCAGCCCTTGCTGTTTTCCATTCGTCTGATGAACGAATCCATCGATGATTCGCTTTTCGTGAGTTTCACCTGTCGGTAGGTGTTCCAGAAGTCCTCGCCGCGATTGTAGGCGTCGGCATCGTGCTTTACCTTGGCCTTGCCCCAGAAGAGCTGCTTGGGCATAGCGTCGAACTGGTAGTCGGACAGTCGCGTTGTGCGCACGACAAGCAGGTCCTGCAGCAGCTTCGTGGCGTGTATCTCGGCAATCATGTCGTCCTGGGTGAGCACCCACTCGCCGTTGGAGAGTTTAGTGTATTCCTGTTCGATGCGCATGTCGTCAATCCAGTTGACATCGCTTTTCTTCGGCATATAGAGGTTGACCTTGCGCACGTGCAGCGTGGAGTCGGCCAGCACGTAGAGCTCACCGCGGAAACCGAAGTCCTGCTGGTTGGCGGGGATAAACTGCAGGTGGTAGCACTTGTCCTTGTCCACGTAAGTGGTGTCCTCGATATAGAAATGGTAAAACGAGATGGCTGTCGAGCCGATGGGCGAGACAAACTGGTACTGCAGCAGCCGGATATAGTCATCGTAAATATCGACATCGGTGAACACCTCCTTGAGCATGGTGTTGAGAATGTCGCCGGTCGAGAGCACCTGGCCTATGCCAGACGACTGTGTGCCGCGTATGATGTCTTTCTCGTCGCGCGGGTTTTTACGATAGATGTGTTGAGATACGGTCTCATCGACGCTCACCGGCAGTATGCGTTTCTTGTTGTAGGGTGAGACTTCCACCTGGTCGCGCAGGTAGGCACGCTTCTCAAAGAACTTGCCCTTAAGCTGCTCGTCGGTCACATCGTTGAGCGAGAGCGTAATCTTCTGGTATTTGTTGTACTGGTAGAAGTCGTGGTTGGTAAGGTCGGTACGCTTCTTGGCAGCGATGACACGCCGCATCAGTTCGACGGCCGGGTTGTCCTTGCGCCGGTATTTGCCTTTTTTGCTCTTGACGACCACCTCTCCGATAGAACGCGTGTCCTCGGTAAGCTCAATGCGTCCGAGGTCGGTGGTGCCGGCATCCACCCTGACCGTCTTCGCCTTGAAGCCGACGCTGGTCACGGTAAGTGCCCAGCCCGGGTGACGGTCGATGGCAAACCGGCCGTCGATGTCGCTCGACACGGCGATATGGTGCCCCCGGTAGGTGATGCTCGCATAGGGAATGGCGTAGCCGTCCTTGTCTACTATCTGGCCCGTAACCTGCTGAGCCTTGGCGGTGACAGCCGTCAGCAGCAGTCCGAAAACCAGTGTTATTACTTTCGATATCATTGTTCGTCTTTATCCTGTTATAATGCCTGTTTCAGCCAGTTATGGCTCAATAATGAACATTCGGTGTTTGAATTGTGCAACAAAGTTAGTCTGTTTTTTATTAAATCTGCGAAAACTCTTTGATAAATTAAAGTTTATTATTAATTTTGCACGAATAATCGGCATCATGCTGTTTACCAACACCGCAACGATATGAACAATAAGGGAAATCTCATCGACGCCCGCCCGCCTTTCCTGCCTACCCTGATAGGCACCGGCTTTGGCAGTGGCTTTTGGCCTTGGGGGCCAGGAACGGCCGGCAGTGTGTCTGCCACGCTTATATGGATAGTGCTTGGCCTCGTGTTGCCTGCGAGTTCCTTATGTCTGCAGGGAGTCACGCTGGCTCTGGCTATTGTGTTTACTCCCATTGGTACCTGGGCCACGGCAAGGCTGCAGCCCTACTGGGGTGAAGACCCGTCGCGCGTGGTCATCGACGAGATGGTGGGCGTATGGATTCCGCTGGCCATCCTCCCGCAAGGCGACTACTGGTGGGCCTTGGCCTCATTGGTGCTGTTCCGCTTCTTCGATATTGTCAAGCCCCTCGGCATACGCAGCCTCGACCGCCGTAAAGGAGCGTTCTGGGTGATGGGTGACGACATTCTTGGAGGTATCTATGCGCTGATAGTTCTTATAGGCTGTAAGGCTCTTTACTTTTGGCTCGCCTGACGTATGGGAACGATACAGCGTGAATTCTTCATGTTCTGCAAGGCAGAGATGAGTGCGTCGGTGGCCAGTGTCGTCGATTTCGGCCTGGCTGTTGGACTCAATGTCACGGGGCTGCTCACCTATGGCTATGCCAATATCATTGGCGTGGTGTCGGGCGGACTGACCAACTTCATGCTCAACAGCCGGTTCGTCTTCTCCAAGACGGGTCGGCGCAAGCGTAATCTCGCCCTGCGCTATCTCACCGTGTGGCTCGGCAGCATGATGCTCAACGGAGGCGGTACCAACGCCATCACCTACCTCGTGGGGGCCAGATATTTCATTGTGGTTAAGTGTGTCGTGGCACTCTGCGTGGCGTTCTGCTTCAACTATCCGCTGCAGCGCACGTTCGTATTTAGAAAGAAAACAAGTGCCTGCGCCGACGGCGTGACAGAAGAGTATAATTAATCAGCAAATTGACAACATTATTATAATGAACTACAGAGATTTCTTTCAGAAGATTATCTACAAGTGCATCAATCCACTTATTCGCGGAATGATTAAGGTGGGCATCACGCCTAACATTGTAACCACGGTCGGCTTCTTGGGCAACATCCTTGCCGCCGCGTTCTTCATCTACGCAGCTCAACAGCCCGACCTCGACTTGCAGACGGTGACCATCGGGTGGGGTGGCTTTATCATCATCGCCTCCGGCCTGTTCGACATGATGGACGGCCGTCTGGCACGTGTGGGCAATATGTCGTCATCGTTCGGCGCGATGTGGGACTCCACGCTCGACCGCTACAGTGAGCTCGTGTCACTGTTTGGCATCGTTCTGGTGTTTGTAGAGGACGGACCGCTGTGGTTCTGGATGGGAGTCGTTACCTTTGCCGCCATGGTGGGAAGCGTGATGGTGAGCTACGTTCGCGCCCGCGCCGAAGGACTCGGCATAGAATGCAAAGTAGGCTTTATGCAGCGTCCAGAACGCGTTGTGGTAACGGCGATAACGGCCATCATTACCGGGCTGACCGGCTCGCTGTGGTGGCTGGCAGGAGGAATGATGCTCATAGCCGTACTGGCCAACATCACGGCGTTCTGGCGTGTGGCTTACTGCTATCGGAAACTCAATGAAAAAGACATGGAAAATAAGGCATAAGGCACTATGGACTGCTTACTGATTGCCTTAATCTTTGCGGTGATGGTGGCCATCAGGCCAACGCGCCGCTTTACGCTCTACATGCTGCCGTGGTTCCTATTCGGATTTATCTACAGCAGCATGCGGTTCCTGCCCAACTATGAGGTCAATCCTATTGACGTCAAGGGTCTGTATGATGCGGAGAAGACGCTGTTCGGAATAACCACTGCCGCGGGAAAGGTTATTCCCGGCGAATGGTTTGCCATACACCACTGGCCTATAGCCGACTTCATGGCCGGCCTGTTCTACCTTTGCTGGGTACCGGTGCCGATAATCTTCTCCATATACTTATATTTCACAAAGCGTTACCAATGGGTGCTACGCTTCACTTGGGCGTTTCTCATTGTAAACCTTGTGGGGTTTATCGGTTATTATGCTCATCCTGCCGCACCACCATGGTATGTGATAAACTACGGCTTTACGCCCATCCTTCACACGCCAGGCAATGTTGGCGGTCTCGGCCGCTTTGATGAACTCGTTGGGCTGAACATCTTTCACAGCATCTATGGCAAAAACGCCAACGTGTTCGCCGCTGTGCCGAGCCTGCATGCCGCCTATCTTTTGGTGACCACCGTCTATGCCGTGATGAGCGGCCGCAAATGGTACACCTCGTGCCTGTTCGGCTTCATTTGCGTGGGCATTTGGTTCACTGCAGTCTATACAGGCCATCACTATGTCATCGACGTGCTGCTCGGCATCCTCACTGCCATCGTCGGCATTCTCATTACTGAAGGCTTGTGGCGAAAGGTGGGAAAGCGCTTTACTGCATAGCCTTCCCCACCTGCGCCTCATAGATGTGACCAAAGCGGTCGGTGACGCGTACCGTGATGCGTGCTGCGGCATTCTTTGGCGTGGCATGGAAAAGGTGCGTGGTCTTGGCAGGTGAAATCCAGTCGTATTCCACTTTTTCTTTGTCCGCGCAGATGGCGGCGGCCTCCGGGTCGAAGTCCGTAAACTGCGTCATCTGCCCCATCACTTTGCCGTCTTCCAACCATTCCACCTTCCATTTTGTATCGTAGTTCCATACGTTGGCAACAATGTCGTGAGGATATTCCTTTATTGCTCCCGGCCTATAGACGCGCATCTGGTAGTCGCGGGAGTGGCCGAAGCTGTGATAATACCACGTTAGGCTGTCGCCATCTACCTCATAGACACCGCAGCCCCGAGGAGTGCCATCCATGCACATTCCGGCTTTCCACCAGATGCCGCATACGGCGGCTGTGTTGTGCTCCATGATTGAGTCGGTGTATTGAAGATTTTGGTTCCAGTGGGTGTGACCGGATAGAAAGTGGACCTGGTAGCCTCTCAAGGTCTCCCAGAGTGCGGCAGCATTGCTCACATACTCCATGTCGCTTTGGTTGTAAACAAGCTTGTCGGTGGGACTACATGGGATATGCATGGCAACGAACACTAAGGAACCTTTCCTCACATGGGAGAGATCCTGCTCAAGCCAACGGAAAGTCTGCTCGGGAATGTAGCCAATATACTGGTAATCGCGGCCTGTGCAGAAGCAGTCGTCGAGGATGATAAAGTGGGCACGTCCACGGTTGAACGAGTAGTTGACTGGCCCGAAAAACCGCTCAAAGGTTTTTGTCGAACCCTCATAGGTACGGCTGGGAGGCATTTCCATGTCGTGGTTGCCGACGGCGCGAAAGACGGGCATGTTGAGTGGGGAAATGGTCTGTAGGTATTGTGGATAGAGCCATTGGGCATTGCCTACGATGTCGCCAAGGTCGATGAAAAAAACGCTGCGGCCGTCACGGCTCAGGCCATTGGCCAACTGCCGCATGTCTCTTACGTCGGCGGCATATCCTTTAGTCAGTTCCTTCCCTGCCGTCACCTGAACGTCGGCCTGCGCTAAAAAGACGAACCGGTCGGCCTGGCCTTTGATGGGTATCAGCGTGAAATCGTAGGCTGCATCAGGATGGGAGCGGTCGATGCGGTGGTAAAATTGGGGGACAGTAGCCTCAATGCAAGCCACGGCATAGGCAGAAGGCGTGGAGACAAAGACGAAACGGGCGTCATCATTTACCTCGAAATGGTAGTTGCCTTTGGCATCGGTAACGCAGCATGAGTAGCCGTCACTCACTACGACCCCGCTGAGTCCCTTGCCACCAGCGCTAACACTGCCTTGAACCAAAAGATGACTCGCATTGGCTTCTACGCCAAAGCAAAACATCATTGCAAGTGAAAGTAAACATTTAAGGAGGTTCATGTTGATTGATAATGATTAGTATTTAGTTCATAAAATTGTCGGCATTGGTTGTGTTCCAAGCATCGTGCCCCACTCATGCAGGCATATAGCCGATTCTGTTTCTAACTTCTTAAAGTCAGGCATAAAGCTTACCTCGAGTTGTATGGCAATTGATTGAAACTAAAGGCAAATTTAGACGTTTTTGAATTAAACTCCAAATACTTTCTAATAATATTTTATAATTATAGAAATTTAGCAAAATAATAATTGAGGTTTTGTTGACTTTGCGGTGGAATGCAACAGACTAATAATAATGAAGCCCACATTCATATTGATAACGAATGTGGGCATTTAGGGTATTTATATTACTGCACATTGACCAATTAAATGGGCATTGACAGCCAGTAATATATAATAAGGTGTATGCTTAACTTACAAGTCTGGGGTGGAGAGAATGTCGTAAGCGGAATTGAATGACTTTGGATGACGACCGAGCAGACAAACATTGACGAGGCAGTTGGCCAGCATCTCGGCATCATTCAGATCGACGCCACGGTCTCGCGCAACGTTCTTGCCGAGCAGCACCTCCCAAGTGGCATTAAAGTCACGGTCTTCGGCGCCCATGTACTGTTCGTCTTCGCGAGAGCCTTTCATCAGCTTGTAGCGTATTTCCTTCTTTGAGTCAACGGGCTTCATGCCGCGCAGCAGTTCCCATGCCTGCTGTAATTGCGGGCGGAACTTGCCTGTGCCTGGAAACATATCCACGACGATAGGCATAATCTCGTCAAACTCATAGGCTTGAACTAATTCGTAGAGTCGCATGATAATCAGAATTTAGCCATAAGGATGGCGTCGACCGCACACTCGGCTCCTTTGTTGCCGAGGCGTCCGCCGCTCCGTTCCTTGGCCTGCTCCAGGTTGTCTGTGGTGAGCAGTCCGAAAATGACAGGAATGTTCTGCGTTGCATTAAGGTGGGCAATGCCGTAGGTGACACCTTGGCAAATATAGTCGAAATGGGGAGTCTCGCCCCTGATGACGCTGCCAAGAATGATAATCGCGTCGAAATTGTCGTTGCGGCAAAGCTGCTGCGCGCCGTAAATCAGCTCAAAGCTGCCGGGTACATGCTTTACGTGAATGTTATCGACAATCGTGGCTCCGTGCTTCACAAGCGTATCGATGGCACCCTTAAGCAGGGCGCCTGTAATTTCGCTGTTCCAGTCAGACACCACGATGCCGAAGTTCATATTGCTCGCATCGGGTATCTGTTGGTCGGGTTGCTCACCGAGATGATGCAGTTCTGTTGCCATTATTTTGTAGTCCTTTCAATGTACTTGTCAATCTCGTTGCTTTGCACAATGGCCGAATTGACGTATTTCTTCTTGATGTCGTTGTAGAGCTTGTTGGCCTCATCGGTCTTGCCCTGTGACTCGAGTAGTTCGCCAGCCTGCAGCAGGAATGTGGGCGACAAGCTGTTGTTGGCATCATCCTTGGCCTTGCTGTCTGCCTTTGAGGCAGCATCCTTCAGCTTGCTGATGGCCTTGTCAATCTGACCTACGTGAGCATAGGCATTACCCTGGGCGGCGATGGCTGCAGGACTAATCATAGCGTCGCCCTTAGCCGAGAAATTATCCAGGTATTTCACGGCGTCCTGCCACTTGTTGAGGTTGGCATAGCACAGTCCTGCATAAAGGTTGGCAAGGTTGCCGGCATCGGTGCTGGAATAGTCGCTGGCAATCTTCACGAAGCCCTCGTAGCCGGCTCCGTCGCCGTTAAGGGCCTTGTCAAATTGTTCCGCATCGAAATATTCCTGACCACGGGCCAAAGCAGTGCTGGCCTTCTCCTGGCGCGGTGCGCCGATGAACTCGTGATAGCAAAGGAAGCCCGCTATCACCACGATTATGGCGATGACGACGCCTGCAATCATTTTCTTGTTTTTCTCGAAGAATGCCTCCGACTTCATAGCGGCGTCGAAGGTTACTTTTTCCTGTTCGTTGTTGTTTGCCATTATTTTATTTGTTTTTGTTTTCTATTGGGCGTGGCAAAATTAGTCAATTTATCCCACATACTGAAATTTCAGCGTTTCTTTTTTTGCTTTTGAGGCATAAAACCAGTATCTTTGCACCCATAAGAAAGATCGATAGCAGAAAAAGGATGAAGCTCGATAGGTTGTCAATCATCAATTATAAGAATATCCGGCAGGCCCAATTGGATTTGTCGCCCAAGATTAATTGCTTCATCGGTAGCAACGGAGTGGGCAAGACAAACCTGCTCGACGCAGTGTATTACCTGTCGTTTTGTCATTCATTCTTCACTAATATGGACAGTGTTGTCATCACGCACGACCAGGATTTTTTTGTGCTTGAGGGAAATTACCTGACCGACGACGGCACACCTGAGCATCTCTATGCCGGTATGAAACGCGGACACCACAAGCATTTTAAGCGCAACGACAAAGAATACAAGAAACTTTCTCAGCACATCGGACTTATTCCGCTTATCTTTGTCACGCCGTCTGACAACAGTCTGGTGACGGGCGGCGGGGACGAGCGTCGACGGTTGATGGATGTGGCCATCGCGCAGCTTGACTCCCGCTACATGGATGCGCTGATGCGCTACACCAAGGCACTGCAGCAGCGCAATGCCCTGCTCAGGGCAGATGGCGAGCCAGACATGGGGCTTATGGAACTGTGGGAGGAGGAGATGGCGTCCGCCGGCGAGGAGCTGTTTCATAAGCGTGAGGCGTTTGTCAATGAGCTTGTGCCGGTCTTTCAGCGCATTTACACCACCATCAGCGGCAATCAGGAGACGGTGTCGCTGCGTTATGTGTCTCACGGCCAGCGCGGGCCGTTGCTCGATGTCATCCGGCGCGACCGCATGCGTGACCGTGCTGTGGGTTACAGTCTTCACGGAGTTCACCGTGACGACCTTGAGATGCTCATCGACGGTTTCCCCATGCGGCGTGAGGGCAGCCAGGGGCAGACCAAGACCTTTGTGCTGGCGCTGAAGCTCGCGCAGTTTGACTTTCTCCGGCGTACGGCTTCAAAGACTACGCCGCTGCTCCTGCTCGACGACATCTTCGACAAGCTCGATGCCGGGCGTGTGGAGCAGATTGTGCATCTCGTAGCCGGAAACCATTTCGGCCAGATTTTCATCACCGACACCAATCGTGATCACCTCGACCAGATACTCAGTCATGGTGACGTCGATTACCGTCTGTTCGATGTCAGCAACGGCGAGGTGACACCAAGACAATGACCTATGTTCAAGAATCAGGTAACACCACTCGACGAACTGCTACGGAAGTTTATCCGTGATGAGGGTTTGGAGACACCGCTCCTGCAGCAGCGTGCCATAGACGCGTGGAACACGGTGACGGGGGCCGCCGTACAGCGTTACACGGGGGAGAAGTTTATCCGTAACCAGATACTTTTCGTCAAGATTACAAGTCCCGCGCTTCGTCAGGATCTGAGCATGATGCACACCCAACTCACGCGACGCATCAACGAAGCCGTGGGCTCGTCCATCATCACTGATGTGAGAGTGTACTGACGAATAAGGCTCAGCAAGAGGAGGTACCAAAATTAGAGAAGACCGGGAGCTTGGAAGTTCAGTCAAACGCATAAGTATTTAATAATAAGGTATCGTTATCGTACTGACAGAACTTCCTAACTCCCAGACTTCCCTAATATATTCCCGTAATCATAAATGTTTATTCAAATGGGTTTTCCGTGGGATAGGGCAGGCTCTTGGGATGGTTGTACTGCACGTCTTTGATGCCTAAGTAGCGGAACACCTCGTAAAGGGTCTTGCCGATATGGGCGAATGCCACGGCGCCGTGGTGAGGATAGTGCTTCTCAATCAGCACATGGCGGTAGAACCGGCCCATCTCAGGGATGGCGAAGATACCGATGCCACCGAATGAGCGTGTGGGTACGTCAAGCACCTCACCCTGGGCAATATAGGAGCGCAGCTGGCCCTCGCTGTCGCATTGCAGGCGGTAGAACGTAATCTGACTGGCAGCGATGTCACCCTCGAGTGTGCCGCGGGTGAAGTCGGGCGTACAGCCGTTCTCTAACAGCCGGTTCTGAATGAGCTGGAACTTGATGGCGCGGTTGGCGCACATCTTGCACGACGGCGTATTGCCGCAGTGGAAGCCCATGAACGTGTCGGTGAGCTGGTATTTGTCGCCATACTTCTTGATGATGTCCTCGTCATAGATGTATTTTGGCGTGGAGTTGTTGATGTCGAGCAGTGTCACGGTATCGCCGCTGGCGCATAGACCTATATATTCCGACAGGGCTCCGTAGATATCGACTTCACAGGCCACAGGTATGCCGCGGCTTACGAGACGCGAGTTGACATAGCACGGCTCAAAGCCGAACTCCTTGGGGAAGGCCGGCCAACACTTGTCGGCAAAGGCAACATACTTGCGTGCGCCCTTGTGTTCCTCGGCCCAGTCGAGCAGTGTCAGCTCAAACTGTGCCATGCGCGGCAGCAGTTCCTTGTAGTAGCGGCCCTCACCCATCTCTTTCTGCATGTCGGCGCAGACCTCTGGGATGCGCTTGTCATCCTTGTGGGCACGATAGGCTACGAGGAGGTCGAGTTCTGAGTTCTCCTCAACTTCCACGCCCAGCTCATAGAGGCCCTTGATGGGCGCGTTGCAGGCGAAGAAATCCTGCGGACGGGGACCGAATGTGATAATCTTCAGGCCTTTCAAGCCGATGATAGTGCGGGCTACAGGCACGAAGTCGGCTATCATCTTGGCAATATCCTCGGCCGTGCCGACAGGGTAGGAGGGGATATAGCCCTTGAGATGGCGCATGCCGAGGTTGTAGCTGCAGTTGAGCATGCCGCAGTAGGCGTCGCCGCGGCCGTTAATCATGTCACCGTCACCCTCGGCTGCAGCCACGAACATCACGGGACCGTCAAACTTCTCAGCGATGACCGTCTCGGGTGTCTCTGGACCGAAGTTGCCGAGGAACACCACCAGGGCATTGCAGCCCTCGGTCTTGACCTCGTCGAGGGCCTTGAGCATGTCGTGCTCATTCTCAACGGTGGTGGGGCAGTCATAAAGCTCGCCCTGATAAGCCTTCACGATGTTCTCGCGGCGCTGCGTTGACAGGCTGATGGGGAAACAGTCACGGCTCACGGCAATGATGCCAAGCTTAACGGTAGGAATGTTTGTACTTGTCATAATGTTTTTATTTTAAGGATATTACTTCTTTCTTTCTCTCCATAGCCTGGTCATATCCTCCAGTGTCTTTCCCTTGGTCTCTGGTACAAGTTTCCACACGAAGAGGGCGGCAATGACGCAGATGATGCCATAGAGGCCATAGGTGAACCAGTGGCCGAAGTCGTCGCCCTTGGTCAGGTGCATATTGAACATCGGGACAAACGTAGAGGAGACGATGAAGTTGAAAATCCACTGGAAAGCCACGGCAATGGCAGTGGCAGAGCTGCGGATGGTGTTGGGGAAGAGTTCGGCCATATAGACCCAGCAAATGGGTCCCCAGGAAAACATGAAGCTGGCTGAGTAAATCATGATGGAGAGCATGGTGATGGTATTCATGCTGTTGTTGCCGAAAGTCAGGGCAACGCCGAAAGCACCGATGGCCATGCCGACAGACCCGCTGATGAGCAGGGGCTTGCGGCCGAGCTTCTCAACGGTGAACACGGCGATGAGGGTGAACGAGATATTGACTACGCCCATGATGACCGTCTGCATCATCGGGTTGGCCATGCCCATGTCGGTAAAGATGCGCGGGGCGTAATAAAGCACGGCGTTGATGCCCACCGTCTGCTGGAATACGGACAGCATGATGCCCACGAATACACACATGAAGCCGAAGGAGAACAGTTTCTCGGTTTTCTCGCTCATGGTGTTGCGGATGTCGTCGATGGTCTGCCGGGCAATGGCAGCGCCGTTGATGTGGGTGAGAATCTGCAGGGCTTTGCTGTCGCGTCCTGTCATCACGAGGTAGCGCGGTGTCTCGGGAACGAAGCAGATGAGTATGGTGAACAGACAGGCCGGGACGCACTCAGAGCCGAACATATAGCGCCAGCCGGTGGTGATGGTCCAGGGGTCGCTGCCCGGCATGACAGCCGAGAAGCCCTGCCCAATCGATTCGATAACGGGGTTGGTGTGGTCGCCGAGGATGAGGAAGTTGACGAAATACACGACTAGCTGGCCAAAGATGATGGCAAACTGATTGAAGCTCACCAGCATGCCGCGTATGTTGCTCGGCGCTATCTCGCCGATGTACATCGGGCAGATGGCCGATGCCATGCCCACGCCGATGCCACCCAGCACGCGGTAGAGGTTGAACACGACGAGCAGGCTCCATGTGGGCTTTCCATAGGGCAGCAGTCCGAGGGTCTCAGGCTCCATACTGCCCCATGCTGATATGAAGAAGCATATGCCGGCAAAGACAAGCGAGCGCTTGCGTCCGAACTTACCGGCAAACAGACCGGACAAGCCCGAACCGATGATGCAGCCGATGAGGGCTGAAGACGACGTAAAGCCGTGCATGAAATCGGTGTATTTGAAATCGCTCGCGCCGAGGAAGAAAGCCTGAAGACCTTTCTCTGCGCCTGAGATGACGGCTGTGTCGTAGCCGAATAGCAGGCCACCCAGCACGGCGACCATGACAATTGCAGCAAGGTAAAGCTTGCTGCCGTGTTCTTGATAGTTCATTCTATAGGTTTATTTACAATGATGTGTTCTATAGTGTAGTTTTGCCTTTTCTTGTCGGTTTTGCCTTAAACTGTGGCAAAGGTAGTTCAATTCTGTCAATTAAGCAAGAAATGGCACTGGAATGTTGTTTGAAAAAATATTAACGTAAGCACTGACCCGACGGCTTTGGCTTTAGTAAATTTTTTTGGCCTTTTCCATGGCTTTCACGCCGGAAATGGCTAACTTTGCATGAAATTACCATTTATCCGACTATTGATATGAACAGAACACAACTCATTGACCGTGTGGCGGCACGCACGGAAGGCACAAAGGCTGAGGCCGCCAAGTACCTCAACGCTATCCTGGGAACCATTGCTAACAATCTGGCTGAGGGTGACGGTGAACTCGTTCTTCCTGATTTTGGCCGCTTCTCGGTGAGACATGTGGCAGAGCGCCAGGGCTTCAATCCCCATACCAAGGAGAAGATTACGATTGAGGCCCACGAGAAGATTGTCTTCAAGGCCTCAGACAACATGGGCATTTATTCACGCAAGCATTGCTAAACGCCATTCTCCGTCTGATGAGTATGAGAAGGGTGAGAGGTATTGCATTTGCATTGCTGCTGGTTGCCGCCAGGCCCGCGTTGGCCGGGAATACGGTGACTGACGGTGCCATACAGCCCGACCCGATGCCCGTCTCGGCACCTGTCGCAAGGGTCAGCCGTCCGGCCGACCCGCTGGTGCTGCCCGAGAGCATGGAGTTTGACGGGCTGCTGCCGGTGGCTGAGCTGAATTTGGAAAACCTGTACGCAGTGCTGGCCAAGTATAATGTGAAGTGTCCGCGCATTGTCGCTGCCCAGGCCATTCTGGAGACGGGCCATTTCACGAGCCAGCTTTGCATGGATGGACACAATCTCTTCGGCCTCCGTCATCCGAGCGACGGCAGTTACTATACGTTCGACAATTGGGAACAGTCGGTAAAGGCCTATCGTGATGACGTGCAATATAAATATAATGGTGGCGACTACTACGCCTTTCTGCGGCGCATCGGCTATGCCGAGGCGAGGGGCTATACGGGAAAGGTGAAGCAGATAGCCGACCAGTTGGACGAACCGCAGCAATAGCGGCTTTATACCTTAAAGGTACTGCTTCAGCATTTTAGCGGCAGGACTGTGCTTTATCTTCCTGATGGCCTTTTCACGCACCTGACGGATGCGCTCGCGCGTCATGCCCATCTCGTCGGCAATCTCCTCGAGGCTCTTCTCCACACAGCCCAGGCCAAACGACTCTTTTACGATATGCTGCTCGCGCTCGTTGAGCACTTCCTTGAGCAGGTCCTCGATGAACGTGCGCATAGACTCGCGGTCGACGTTGCTGTCAGACTTAAATGTGCTGTCGTCAGATGACAGCGTGTCGCCAATGGTGTTGTCGCTGTCGTCGTCGTTGCCCAGTGGCGCGTCGATGCTTGTAGTGTGATGGTTCACCTCGCGGGCCGCCTCAATGGTCTCCTCGTCGAGGCCCGTAGCCACTGCCAGCTCATGCACTGACGGCATGCGTCCGTATTTCTGCATGAATTCTTCCTGCGAGCGGTTCACTTTCAGGGCCATTCCTGTTTGGTTGAGCGGCACGCGGATGATGCGGCTTTTCACGGCCAGTGCCTCCATAATGCTCTGACGAATCCACCACACGGCGTAGGATATGAACTTGAAGCCTCGTGTCTCGTCGAATTTCTCAGCTGCTTTGACCAGTCCCATGTTGCCCTCGTCAATGAGGTCGGTGAGTGAGATGCCCTGATGCTGGTATTGCTTGGCTACTGAGACGACAAAGCGCAGGTTGGCCCTTACGAGACGGTCGCGCGCCTGCTCACCCTCCTTGCCGCCGGCATGCACCTTGGCTGCCAGCTCGGCCTCCTCTTCGGGGGTAAGCAACGGCTCACGCGCAATCTCGGTGAGATAGCGGTCGAGAGCTTCGTTGTTGCGGCTCGTAATGGCTTTCTGTATTTTCAGTTGTCTCATTTTAGCAGGACTTGGGTTAAGGAATAATTGTTTTGCACAAAGTTAACAAGTTTCCATCAAATGCCCAAAACAATTTAAACATTTTATGTTTACAGCCGCCCAAAATAATTACCCACCTAATTATGCCCATTGATATTTGTTAAACCAATTCTTTTAGTTAACTTTGCGCAAGCACAGTTGAGGTGCTGACGAATGACGAAGATGAACCATGTTTGAATTAACACATAACTAGACAATAACAATTAATGGAAAAAAAGAGAATAGTCTTTATCGACTACATTCGTACCATAGCACCGCTTATGGTGATGCTCGTTCATGCGAGTGAGAACTTCTATGCCGCAGACTCACCTGAGCCTGGCATCAACGTATCGGAATTAGCCAATGAAAGCAACCGCTTCTGGGTTGCCTTCTACGATGGCGGCATCTCCCGCACTTGTGTGCCTCTGTTCATGGTAGTATCAGCCTTTCTGCTCGTGCCTATGAAACCAGGAATGAGCATGTCACAATTCTACAAGCGTCGATTCAAACGCATTCTTCCCCCTTTCATCGTATTCATGCTGCTCTATTCTTTTCTTCCTCTTTTATGGGGAGGTATGACATGGGAGCAGAGCTTAGACTACCTGAAACTGCTGCCTTTCAATTTTCCTCCCACGGCAGGGCATCTGTGGTTTATGTACCCGCTCATCTCCCTTTATCTCATCATTCCTGTGATATCGCCTTGGCTGGAGAAAGCCAGTGCCAAAGACGAGAAGATCTTTATCGGACTCTTTGCGTTCACAACCCTGATGCCATGGATCCACCGCTACATTTATAAAGAGGTATGGGGCGAATGTTTTTGGAATGGTTTCCACGCTTTCTGGTATGTCTCTGGCTATTTAGGTTATTTAGTGCTTGCCCATTATATCCATCATCATCTTCACTGGGATCGCGCTAAACGCTTGAAGATAGGAGCAGCATGCTTTATTATAGGCAGTGCCTTCACTGCATGGTCTTTCTGGCACACAGGCGTGCCCGGAAAAATAATTGAGACCCCGATGCTCGAATGGGCATGGGAGTTCTGCACACCCAATGTGCTGCTTGCTACATTCGGTGCTTTTGTCATGTTCTCCTGCATCAGTCAGGAAAAGGCTCCCAAGATCATCACTCAGCTGTCCAAGCTCTCCTACGGCGTATACCTCATGCACATGTTCTTCTTAGGCGCCATAGCTCAGTGGTTTATCAATGGCAACCAAGCTGATCCCCGAATCCCCGTGTATCTCGCCATTCCTTGCATCGCTATATTGACTTATATCTGCTGCGCCTTTACGTCAAAATTAATATCCTATCTTCCCGGCAGCAAGTATATCATCGGATAAAAATTATTGCTGTCCGCTAAAACTCAAAATGGCAAAAACATCCAACCCGAAGCC
>CABVDL010000044.1 GCA_902497035.1 uncultured Prevotella sp. | reverse complement strand
TATTCCACCTCATAAGTCTTGTGGTAGGGTCGCCGCGGGTCGTTCATCACCATGATGAACGAGCCGTTGAGCTTATGCCCGACCGTAGCCTCGTAAAACTGCTTCGGGGTATAGGTCTTTGTCTCGCCCACCGGATTGCCGTCTTTATCGGTGAAAGTATAGGAGAACTGGCTGACGGGCTTGCCGACGGTCAGGGTCAGCATGTGATAGACGGTGGCCAACATCTCGGTCTTCCGCTTCTCTATGGCACTTGCCGGCTGCTTGTCTGCCACCATGCGGCGCAGCTCCAGACCGTACTCACGCAGTTTCGAAGAGATGAGCCGGGCCATGGTGCGCGTGTTGTCGGAGCTGTAGGTCTCGGGCATCACGATCATCGGCACCAGTCCGTACTTCTCAGCCAGGTCGGCCACGCCGCAGAACGTTCCGCCGTCGCTGATGGGATTTTTGAAGAAAAACTGTACGCGCGTGTCATCCATCGGCTTGTCGGCGCAGTCGATAACGCCCTGCAGCATGAGGTTGGCCTTTTCCAGCTGGTCATAGAAGAACAGGTATGCCTGTGAGAATTCCACCGTTTTCTTCTGGTCGTTGGCTTTGGCAAAATCAGCCCGCAGCACGTTCAGCCCAGAGAACATCCAGCATCGGCCCGAGCTTTTCTGGTCGTGAATGGACTGCTTGGGCGTCTCCACACTGAAATTGGAAGTCATTGTGGCACTGTTGCGGTAGTTTTTTGCCAAGTCGTCAATCTTGTTTCCTGCAATGGCATTGGCCAAAGCACGCTCGGCTGCCGACTGCGGCTGCACGGCCTCCATCTGCCGGAGCATGGCGGCAGTAATTCCACCGTTGGCGCAGGCCTCGCCGGCCGAGGCAGCGAGCAGCAGGCACAAGGAGAAGATTTGTTTCTTATTCATCTGTCGTTTAGGGTTTATTATTCAATTGATGCAAATTTAATCAAATTTGACGAGTGCCGCAAGACATCAACCGACAAATTACACGACAAAACGACAGCAATGGGATAAAAAGTGGGTTAATCTTCATTAAATTCAACGGGAAATGTCTAACTTTGCATGGTTTAGTATTTACCTAAGCATAAAACAGCATGCAAGCGAACCCTATGAACATGAAAAAGTTCGGGCTTTTGAGCCAGATACAATCCCCGGCCGACCTCAGGAAAATCAACGAGAGCGAATTGCCCGAGGTGTGCCGTGAGCTGCGCCAGGACATCATCGACGAGGTATCGGTCAACCCAGGCCATCTTGCGTCAAGCCTGGGTGTGGTGGAACTCACCGTAGCCCTGCACTATGTGTTCAACACTCCCGACGACCGCATCGTTTGGGATGTGGGACACCAGGCCTACGGCCACAAGATACTCACAGGACGCCGCGACCGTTTCTGCACCAACCGCCAGTTGGGCGGCATACGCCCCTTCCCCACCCCATTGGAGAGCGAGTACGACACGTTCACATGCGGACACGCGTCCAACAGCATCTCTGCCGCACTCGGCATGGCCGTGGCAGCAAAGATGGAGAACCACCCCAAGCGTCACGTCGTGGCCGTCATCGGCGACGGAGCCATGAGCGGAGGCCTGGCCTTCGAGGGGCTCAACAACGTCTCATCAACGCCCAACGACATGCTCATCATCCTCAACGACAATGACATGTCGATAGACCGCGCCGTGGGCGGCATGGAGAAATACCTACTCAACCTCGACACCAGCGAGACCTACAACAAGCTGCGCTTCAAGGCCTCGGCGTGGCTGCACGCCAAGGGCTATCTCAACGACGAGCGGCGAAAGGGACTCATACGCCTCAACAACGCCATAAAGAGTGCCATAAGCCACCAGCAAAACATCTTCGAGGGCATGAACATACGCTACTTCGGCCCCTTCGACGGTCACGACGTGTGCAACATCGTGCGCATCCTGCGGCAAATCAAGGATATGAAAGGTCCGAAGCTGCTCCACCTGCACACCATAAAGGGCAAAGGCTACAAGCCTGCCGAACAGGACGCCACCGTGTGGCACGCGCCCGGCAAGTTTGACGCCGCCACGGGACAGCGCATCATCGAGGACACGGCCAACCGTCCGCCGAAATATCAGGAGGTGTTCGGGCAGACTCTTCTCGAACTGGCCAGACACAATCCCCACATCGTCGGCGTGACTCCTGCCATGCCGACGGGCTGCTCCATGAGCATTATGATGAAGGCCATGCCCGACCGCGTGTTCGACGTGGGCATTGCCGAGGGCCATGCCGTTACGTTCTCCGGAGGCATGGCAAAAGACGGGCTACAGCCTTTCTGCAACATCTACAGTGCCTTCGCCCAAAGAGCCTACGACAACATCATCCACGACCTGGCCATTCTCAGGCTGCCGGTGGTGCTTTGTCTCGACCGTGCCGGGCTGGTGGGCCAGGACGGCCCCACCCATCACGGAGCCTTCGACATGGCAGCCCTGCGCTGCATTCCCAATCTCACCATCGCCTCACCCATGGACGAGCACGAACTGCGACGGCTGATGTACACCGCACAACTGCCGGGAAAGGGTACGTTTGTCATACGATATCCGCGCGGCCGCGGACATCTGACCGACTGGCAGTGCCCGCTCGAGGAGATTGCCGTCGGCACAGGACGATGTCTGCGCAAGGGCAAAGGCGTCGCCGTCATCTCCATCGGCCCCATCGGATACAACGTGGAACAGGCCATAGACAGCCGCGAGCTGCCGGCCGCCCACTACGACCTACGCTTCCTCAAGCCTCTCGACGAGGCACTGCTGAGAGAGGTGGCCGAGCACTACGACAACATCATCACCGTGGAGGATGGAGCCAGAATGGGCGGCATGGGGTCGGCCGTACTCGAATGGATGGCCGACAACGGATATGCGCCACACGTGGTCAGACTGGGACTTCCCGACCATTTCGTGGAACACGGAACCGTGGAGGAGCTGCAACGTCTCTGCGGCATCGACCCGGAAAGTATCGGAGAAGCCATAGCAAGGCTTTACGAACAACAAAAGTAACTGACTATGAAAATCATCATTACCGGCGCATACGCCATCGGGACTCATCTTGCCCGGCTGCTGTCGCGCAACGAAGAGGAAATCACCATCATCGATGACGACCAGGACCGTCTGGCGAAGATAGGCGCCGACTACGACCTGCTCACCATCTGCGGCTCCACCTCGAGCGTGAAGACGCTGCGCCAAGCCGGCACCGCAAACGCAGGCCTCTTCATCGCCGTCACGCCCAATGAGAGCGAGAACATCAACAGCTGCATCATAGCCCACGCCCTGGGAGCAAAAAAGACGGTGGCCAAGGTCAACAACGACGAATACGTGGAGGAGGATGTCAGGCAGTTCTACAAAAGTCTCGGCGTGGATGAGCTGATTTACCCCGAGATGCTGGCGGCCCGTGAAATCAACAACGGACTGAAGATGTCGTGGGTCAGACAACGCTGGGACGTACACGGAGGCGCACTCGTCATGCTGGCCATCAAGCTCAGGCAGGACTGCGAAATACTCGACAAGCCCCTGCGGGAACTCTGCGGACCCGACGACCCCTACCACATCGTTGCCATCAAGCGAGGCCACGAGACCATCATTCCCGGCGGCAACGACTGCCTGAGAAACCTTGACCTGGCCTACTTCATGACGACGAAGCAGTATATTCCCTACATCAGGAAAATTACCGGAAAGGAACACTACGTCGATGTGCGCAACGTCATGTTCATGGGCGGTGGCACCACGGCCGTGCGGGCCTTAGAGGGGCTGCCGGAGTATATGAACGCGAAGATTTTCGAAATCGACCCCGACCGTTGCCAGGACCTCGACCAGTTTATCGACAGCAACAAGGTGCTGGTCATTGAGGGCGACGCGCGTGACTCGGCGCTCCTTGAGGACGAGGGCATCAACAACACGCAGGCTTTCGTCGCACTGACGGGCAATGCCGAGACCAACATCTTGGCATGCCTCACCGCCAAGCGCCTCGGCGTGAGAAAGACCGTGGTCGATGTGGAGAACATTGACTACGTCGATATGGCCGAAAGCCTCGACATAGGCACCATTATCAACAAGAAAGCCATTGCCGCCAGCCGCATCTACCAGCTCATGCTCGATGCCGATGTGATGAATGTGACGTTCCTGATGTCGGCCAACGCCGACGTGGCCGAGTTCGTTGCCAAAAACGGCTCGCGCATCACCACACAGCCCGTCAAGGACCTCAAGCTGCCCCACGACGTGACTATCGGAGGACTGGTGCGCGACGGAAAGGGCATGCTCGTATCGGGCAACACCACCATCATGCCCGGCGACCACGTCGTGATGTTCTGCCACGGCGTCAACCTAAAGTTGCTTGAGAAATACTTCAACCCAACGAAGTCGTTTGGCATAGCCAAGGGACTGCTAAAGAAACTGTCGCTGTGATCAACTTCAAGCTCATATACAAAGTCATCGGCGCCCTGCTCTTCCAGGAGACTTTCCTGTTGGGTCTCTGCATGGCAATGGCACTGTGCTACGGCGAGGAGGATGCTCTTCCCTTCATGGGTTCCATTGTCGTGACAGCCTTCTTTGGCTTTATGTTCAAATACTTCGGCCGCAATGCCGTCAACCGGCTGTCGCGCCGCGACTCTTACCTTTTAGTCACGCTCATCTGGGTGGTGTTCTCGCTTTTCGGCTCACTGCCGTTCATGCTTGGCGGCTACATCAACAACTTCACCGATGCCTTTTTCGAATCCATGTCGGGCTTCACCACGACAGGTGCCACCATCATCGACGACGTGGAGTCGCTGCCCCACGCCATTCTCTTCTGGCGCTCGCTCACCCAGTGGGTAGGCGGCCTGGGCATAGTGTTCACCACCATCGCGCTCATTCCCTCCATCGCCAGGGGCAGTGGCAGCACGCGCGTCTTTGCGGCAGAGGCCACAGGACCGCTGAAATCAAAGCTCCATCCAAGGCTCTCGACCAACGTCAGATGGATATGGTTTGTCTATCTCACCATCACCCTTGCCTGTTTGGGAAGCTACATGATTTTCGGCATGGACTGGTTTGAGGCCATCAACTACAGCATGTCAACCACGGCCACCGGAGGCTTCGGCATCACCAACAACAGCACCGAATACTTCAAGTCGCCCGCTCTGGAATACGTCACCGTGTTCTTCTGCTTCATCTCCGGCATCAACTTCACGCTGATGTACACGTCGGTGGTGAAAGGGAAAGTGAGGATAATGCTCAAGGACTCGGAGTTCCGCTTCTACTGCATCATCGTGGCTGCCGCCACCTTATTTATTATGGCAGAGCTGCTGGTGCGCAACCACTACGGCCTTGAGCACGCTTTCCGCTCAGCCATCTTCCAGGTGGTGTCGTTCATCACCACCACCGGACTGTTCAACGACGACGCAGGACTGTGGCCGCACGTCACGTGGGTGGTGCTGGCCCTGTGTATGTTTATAGGCGCCTGCTCGGGCAGCACGAGCGGCGGCGTCAAGTGCGTCAGGGGCGTGATGCTCATCAAGACACTGTATAACGAGCTGACCCAGCGTCTCCATCCCAACGCCGTGCTGCCGATGCGCGTGAGCGGCATCAACGTACCCGACCGCCAGCGCGTGTCGCTGCTGGCCTTCATCACGGCCTATTTTCTGCTCATCTTCATCATGTCGTTCGTCCTCATCGCATCGGGCATCGACAACACCAACTCCATCACCATCTGCCTGAGCAGCCTCGGCAATGTAGGGCCGACGCTCGGCCTTCAGATAGGTCCAACGATGTCGTGGTCGTCACTGCCCGTCTTCGCAAAGTGGATGTGCTCATTCATGATGCTCGTCGGCCGTCTTGAGATTTTCAGTGTCATCATCGTCCTCACCCCGTCGTTCTGGACAAAGAACTGAATGCGGTCCTTACGAAAACATATGGACAACTGATGCGGCGCTGCCTCACTGACGCACCGCAAAGTAATGAAGAAACGATTCAGGCGCACCCGATAAACCCTGTGGATGCGTCTGTATCGGGCCAACTGTACATGGGTTGCTGTCGCAACTTATTTCTCACGCCGATTACGCCGATTTTGGGGATACAGCACCTGTGCTGTCTGTGTGAAATCCATATGAGCTAATACTCGGTTGCGCTTATGCTGAATACGCTGATGAAGACTGGCTAAATCCATCGGACAGCAGGTATTGGCGGGCCGTTACCAGACCGATCATTACAATAACACGGGCGCAACTGCAAGACAACCTTTACTCCTAATTTCATCAGCGCCATCAGCGTAAGCGCAACCGAGTTTTAGCTTTTACGCAGCAAGCACAATGCTGCATCAGTGAAATCAGCACCATCAGCGTGAGATAGAAATTAGGATGCCAAAGTTATCGTCCCCCACGGACATTATCGGGTGCGCCACGATTCACACCTCCACAAACTTTATCTGCTACGCCCTGAAACCTAAAAAGGCGGACAGTGACTGAATGCGCTGTCCGCCGTTAATGTATCTGTGAAAGGTGGAACTACTCATCCTCCTCATCGCTTACCTTCACGACCTGGAAGTCGGCGGCATTCATCAGCGTGCCCGTCTCATCACCGGCCATATCCATGTCGAGCAGATACTTCGTGCCAGCCACAGTGCTGAACGTAATCTCGTCATTGCCGTTGACGGTAGGGCTAACAACCGTTCCGTTGGCAGTGGTCACCTTGAAAAGCCTGGCATTCTTATACTTCACTGTGCAAGGCAGGCCGGAGCCTGAAGTCACCGTGAGCTGTGTGGCCACCGTGTCCTGCCAAGTGATATCCACCGTGAAGTTGCCCACGGCGCGCAGGCCGGTCACGCTGCCGCTTGTCCAATGCTTGGTGGGCAATGCGGGCAGTATCTCCAGTTTTCCAAAGCGGCTCTGCAGCAGCATCTCGGCAATGCCTGAAGTATAGCCGAAGTTGCCGTCAATCTGATAAGGTGAGTGCGAGTCCCACAGGTTCTCATAGACGCCGCCGTGTCCGGACATCTGAACGGTAGTGGTGGAAGTCATCCGCAGCGCATTCTTAATGAGCTGATGGCACTTCTCGCCATCATCGACACGGGCCATGAGGTTGAGCTTGTGCCCGAGCGACCAGCCGGTACCCCCCATGCCGCGGGCATAGAGTGAGTTCTTGGCAGCCTCATAGATGGAGGCATTCATTTCCTTGCCAATCTGACTGAGCGGATAGAGTCCCATCAAGTGAGAGATGTGACGGTGCGTGGTCCAGTCGTAAGCAGCCTGACTGCTCGTCTTCCACTCTCTGAGATAGGTTGTGCCGTTAATCACCTCTGTATGGCAGCCGTTGTCGAGACTGTCGAAGTGGTTCTTCAGTTTCTTGATGTAAGCGCAGTCAACCTTTGCGTCGTTCAGTCCGAGCGCGCTGATGGCCTTTAGCGTGCTGCTGAAGAGGTCCCATACGAGCTGCTGGCTGTGGGCGGTGGCGTTCTCGCTGTCCGGTCCATGCTCAGGCGACCACTCGTTAAGGCACTCGTAGGTGCCGTCGGAGGGGTTCTTTTTGAGCTTGGCAAGCCAGTAGTCGGCGCAGCTCTTCATCACGGGCATGGCCTTGTCGCGGAGGAACGCACGGTCCTGGGTGTAGAGATAGTGCTGCCAGAGATGAGAGGCGAGCCAGGCATTGGCAATCGTGTAGTTGCTCTTCCAGTTGGAGCCGCTGCCGTAGATGTTGTTCTCCGTGGTGAGCGTCCAGCCAGCATCCACACCGTCAATGGCTTTGGCGTTGGCCTTCCACTGGCTCTTCTGCACGGCCTCACAATAGATCCAGTCGAGCATCGGCATGTGAAGCTCAGAGAGATTGGTGGGCTCAGCCGGCCAGTAGTTCATCTGCACATTGATATTGGCGTGGATGTCGCTGTTCCAGGCGGGATCCTTACTGTTGTTGTTCCAGATGCCCTGCAGGTTGGCAGGCAGGGCCACGCCGCGACTTGAGCTAATCAGCAGGTAGCGGCCGTAGTTGAAATAGAGTTCCTCAAGGAAGCGGTTGGTCTCCTGGTCGGCTGCATAGCGCGTAATCAGCGAGTCGGTCGTGGTTGTCACTGGCTGCGCCAACGTGAGCTGGCAGCGGTCGAACAACTGTTTATAGTCGCTCTTGTGACCTTCGAGCAAGGCGTTGTAGTCCTTGGCCACCGCCTTGTTGATGATGTTGAGCAGGCGTGGCTCCACGAGTGCGGCATTGCTGACGTACTCAGGGGCATTGGCGTCGAAGTTGGTCAGTCCATGCAGATACACTGTCATCGTGTTGGCGCCCGTCACCTTGATGTTCTGGCCCTTGCAGGTCAGCGCGCCTCCATCGATTACTACGCGCGCCTCAGCCATGTAAGCCTCAGGCTGGGCGGCGCCGTTGTTGTTGGTACGGGCAATATTGCCGGCGAACGTGATGCGACCCTGCCCGTTAAGCACCGTGTAGTTGGTGATGGACCCGTTGGCGCCGCTCATGGTAAGCGTAGCGTTAATCATGCCGTCGCGCCCGGCCGTGTAGCGGATTACGACGACGCTGTCGGGATTGGAGGCAATATAGGTGCGCTGATAGTCAACTCCGCCCATATTGAATTTCACACCGGCAACGGCATTGTTGATGTCAAGATAGCGTACGTAGTCGGTTGCGTCGCCAGCCTTATCGGTATGGATATTCAGACTGCCGAAGTTGAGATACTTGCCATAGGAGTTGTGGTCAACGAGCGATCCTATCTTACCGGTCCACAACGTCTTGTCATTGAACTGCACCTCGTCGTCAACCACCTGTCCCATGATGGTGGCGCCGAACTGTCCGTCGCCGATGGGCAGGCAGGAGGTCATCCACGTTGTGGCAGGCTTGTTGTACCAAAGCGTATAGCGGTTGTCGTGGGTGTAGCTTGTGGCTCCCGTCACGTCAATCATATCGCCCTCAGGAATGAACTGCACCTTGCCCGCCTCAGGCGCTGAGTAAGAGGCTGCAGAGGCTGTCAACGCAGCACAAGAAAGCACTACGCACAATGTGATGAGCCTTGATGTAAAGTTCATGTCACGTATTAAAAAGAGGATTAAAGTGATATAATGCAATAAATATTCTCCTGCAAAGGTACTGAAACTTGGGAAATTACATAATAAACGCGAATAATTATTCTCAACGAAACAAAAACGTTACAAATGTAACGTGAATTCATGGCATACGCGCAGCGATTTCGCAAGAACCTCGGCTGAAATAACGAAAGGGTGATGCATTCATACCGACGGGTGATGCACCCATACCGGCGGATGGTGGCCGGCACCAGGCCGGCCACTGACAATACCAACTCATACAAAGGCTGGGGGTTTGCAATCAGCCCCTCTCCCGGTGGGGAGAGTACTCTGAAGTGCCCAATGCACTTCAGAGGGATGTGGGGCCTCAATGCGTGGGGCCTCAGCGTGGGACGCTAAGCCTCGCTCTCCTTAATTTTGTCCATCACCAGCTTCTCAATCTCTCCGCACAGCTCGGGATTGTCACGCAGGAGCACCAGCGTGGCATCACGTCCCTGGGCCAGCTTCGAGCCATTGTAGCTGAACCAGCTGCCGCTCTTGTTGATGATGTCGTAATCGACGCCGAGGTCGAGCAGCTCACCCACCTTATTGATACCCACACCAAACAGGATGTCGAACTCGGCCTTTCGGAACGGAGGCGCCACCTTGTTTTTCACCACCTTTACACGCACGTGGTTGCCGATGACGTTGTCGCCGTCCTTCAGGCTCGTCACGCGGCGGATGTCGAGGCGCACGCTGGCGTAGAACTTCAGTGCGTTTCCGCCCGTGGTAGTCTCAGGATTGCCAAACATGATGCCTATCTTCTCGCGCAGCTGGTTGATGAAGATGCAGCAGGTGTTGGTCTTCGAGATGGTGCCCGTGAGCTTGCGCAGCGCCTGACTCATAAGGCGGGCCTGCAGACCTACGGCCGAGTCGCCCATGTCGCCCTCAATCTCCTTCTTTGGCGTGAGCGCTGCCACGGAGTCAACCACGAGGATATCGACGGCCGAGCTGCTGATGAGCTGGTCGGCAATCTGCAAGGCCTGCTCGCCGTTGTCGGGCTGCGAGATCCAGAGATTATCCACATCTACGCCTAATTTCTCGGCATAGAACCGGTCGAAGGCATGCTCGGCATCGATAAACGCGGCTATTCCGCCCCGCTTCTGGGCCTCGGCTATGGCATGGATGGCGAGTGTCGTCTTGCCCGACGACTCGGGGCCGAAAATCTCAATAATCCTGCCGCGGGGATAGCCTCCCACGCCCAAGGCCACGTCAAGGCCGATGGAGCCCGTCGGAATGACATCCACATTCTCCACTTTCTCGTCGCCCATACGCATGATGGACCCCTTGCCGAAGTCTTTCTCTATCTTGCTCATGGCAGCCTGCAGGGCCTTCATCTTCGCCTGCTTCTCCGCCTGCTGTCTCTCCGCCTGCTCGGCGGCCAGTTGCTCTTCTGTCTTTGCCATATACTGTTAATTGCTGAATGATTAAATACCAAACTCAATGTCCTTGTCAAACTCCTCGTGCCAGGGCAGGCCCTGCTGGGCAAGCATCTGCAGGAACGGGTCGGGGTCGAACTCCTCCACATTATATACGCCCGGCTTCTTCCATATTCCCTTGAGGAACATCAGCGCACCCGTCATGGCAGGCACGCCCGTGGTGTAGCTCACGCCCTGCATGCCCGTCTCCTGATAGGCATCCTGGTGGCGGCAGTTGTTATAGATATAATAGGTGTGCTCGCGCTCCGACTTTATGCCGCGGATACGGCAGCCGATAGATGTCTCGCCGTCGTAGTTCTCGCCGAGATCCTGCGGATTGGGCAGCACGGCCTTGAGAAACTGCAGCGGCACGATGCTCACTTTCACGGTCTTCGCCGGGTCGTCGGCAAGCGGAGCCTCATAGACGATGGGGTCGATGCGGCCCATGCCCGTGTCCTCGATGACGCGCAGGTGGGTAAGATACTCCTGGCCGAAAGTCATCCAGAAACGTCCGCGCTTGATTGAGGGGTAATGTTTGACCAGGCTCTCCAGCTCCTCGTGGTGCATCAAGTAGCTGTCGCGCGGCCCGATGTTGGGATAGTTCACATCGCGGTGTACCGACAGCGGTGCCGTCTCAATCCATTTTCCGTTCTCATAATAGAGACCCTTCTGCGTAATCTCGCGGATGTTGATCTCGGGATTGAAATTGGTGGCGAAAGCCTTATGATGGTTGCCGGCATTGCAATCGACAATGTCGAGATACTCTATCTTGTCAAAATAGTGCTTGGCAGCATAGGCTGTGAACGCCTGACTCACACCCGGGTCGAAGCCGCAGCCGAGGATGGCGGTCAGGCCGGCGGCCTTGAAGCGGTCGTGGTAGGCCCACTGCCAGCTGTATTCAAAATGGGCCTCGTCTTTGGGCTCATAGTTGGCCGTGTCGAGATAGTTGCAGCCGCAAGCCAGACAAGCGTCCATGATGGCGAGGTCCTGGTAGGGCAAAGCCAGATTGATGACGAGGTCGGGACGGTAGCTTGCGAACAGCCGCTTAAGCTGCTCCACATCGTCGGCATCCACCTCGGCAGTCTCTATGGGCATGTCGTAGCCCTTGCGGTGGATGGCCTCCACCAGCCGGTCACACTTCTCCTTATGGTGGCTGGCAATCATCAGGCTGTCAAACTCGCCCTGATTCATCGCAATCTTGAACGCGCAGACCGTAGCGACGCCCCCGGCGCCTATCATCAATACTCTTTTACTCATTGTTGCTTTAATGCTTTAAGAAGGTTTATAGATAAAGGTAACTACTTATTTATTGTTCAGCTCCTCCGCCCTGATGCCCAAGGCGTTCATCACGGAATAGCCGAGGATTTCCTGCCGGAAGTTTCCGCCGGGCAACGGCTGCATCGCAAACACGGTGATGCGCTGGTCGGTATCGCTATTGCGAAGCACCGACTGCACCTCGTCGTAGAGCGTGCCTTGCTCGGCATTGGGGACAATCATCAGCCGCCTCACCTCGTTGTGGGCCAGCACCAGCCGTATCGCGTCAAGGATATAGTCGTCCTTGCCCACCACGTCGCCCACGGGCACCGCATTGACCAGGAACTCGCCAAGGCGCTCGTCGGCAAAGGCCCGCGCATTGAGCTCGGTGTCATAGACCGACGGCTGGAAGTTCTCCATCTGCGCATTGGCCTTCTCGTGGACAAGCACCAGCTGCGTCTCGTGCTTCTTTCCGTCGTCGCGGAGACCGCCATCGAGAACGACGTCGACGGCCCACTGACTCATGTCGGCCTTGGGGATGCGGCGGTCCAGCATGCGCTCAAACTGAACGCTGAGCTGGAAGGCGACGTAATCAACATAGTCGGCGTCGGCGAGAATGATGTTCTCGCTGAGCTTTACCTTTGAGGTGTCTGAGAGATTGACAATATCGGCTTGATTGAATTCCATAATGCAAAGATAATGCATTCTTCATAAAATAAGCCGCTTTAAACAATATTTTTTAATTACCTTTGCAGCAAGAAACATAAAAATCAGTATTATAACCAAGTAGATAAACAACAGATGTCAACACTTTCCATTGCCATTATCATTGTTTTCGTGGTCGGCTACCTGTTTATAGCCCTCGAAAGCGTGACCAAGGTCAACAAGGCCGCCGTAGCCTTGCTTATGTTTGTAGTGGTGTGGTCGCTCTACATGATCGACCCCGGCTATTTTGTCCAGCTGGCCCATCCGCAGTTCATGGACATCCTCAAGCTCGAGCATCCCGAGATGGGCGGCCATGTAGATGCCGTGCTCACATTCGTCACCGACGTCATACAAAACCACTTAGGCGAGACCGGCACCACGCTGTTCTTCCTGATGGGCGCCATGACCATCGTGGAGGTTGTCGATCAGCACGGAGGCTTCGACTGGGTGCGCCGCGTGATGCACACCAGAAGCAAGCGCGCCCTGCTGTGGCGCATCGCCTTCATGACCTTTATCCTCTCGGCCATTCTTGACAACATGACCACGTCTATCGTCATGATTATGATATTGCGCAAGCTGGTTCCGCAGCACACCGACCGCATCATCTACGCCGCCCTTGTCATCATTGCCGCCAACTCGGGCGGGGCCTTCTCCCCCATCGGCGACGTGACGACCATCATGCTGTGGAACAAGGGACTCATCACGGCCTTAGGCGTCATCAGCGAGATACTCGTGCCATCCATCATCTCGATGGTTGTGCCGGCCCTCATCCTGCAGTTTGGCCTGAAAGGCAGCCTCGACAACGACGTGAAGCCCGAGGCCGTGGCCGACGCTGGCCAGGAATTCTCCGACATGCAGCGCAAGGTGGTATTCTGGGTCGGCGTAGGCGGCCTTATCTTCGTGCCCATCTTCAAGAGCATCACCCACCTGCCTCCGTTTGTGGGCATACTGCTCGTGCTGAGCCTGCTGTGGATTGTCACTGAGGTGTTCTACCGCAGGCTGCGCCGCGAGCGCGCCACCGTGCAGAAGCGTGTGGTCAACCTCATACGCAACATCGACATGAGCACCATACTCTTCTTCCTCGGCATTCTGATGTCGGTGGCCTGCCTGTCAGAGATTGGCGCACTGACGGCCATGGGCAAGGGCCTGAACGTGGCCTTCAACGGCAACCACTTCATGGTGACGGGCATCATCGGCGTGCTGTCGAGCATCGTCGATAACGTGCCGCTCGTGGCAGGGTGCATGGGCATGTATCCCGTGCAGGCCGTCGGCGACTTCGCCGTTGACGGCATCTTCTGGCAGCTCCTGGCCTACTGCGCCGGCGTGGGCGGCTCAATGCTCATCATCGGGTCGGCTGCCGGCGTAGTGGTGATGGGCCTTGAGAAGATTACCTTCGGCTGGTACATGAAGCACGTCTCCTGGATAGCCTTCGCCGGATACTTGGCAGGCATCCTGAGCTATTACGTCATCAGAGAGTTCATCTTCACCACTCCGCTCTAAGGCAACAGCCAAAGCCCTATATTCACAGTCAGTCCAAGCGGCCGCATAACAGCAATTGGTTATGCGGCCGCTTGCGTGTACTGGCCAATGGTCTTGTACTAAAAACTGACAATTTTTTAACACTTCAAAATCGTGCTAAAAAATTGGGGTTAATGCCTTATTTCCACAAAAATCGCATTTTCGCACGCTCATCAGAGCCACCTCCCATGGCATTTGATATCATTTCGCACTGGGAAGTGGGCCATATCGCACTGGGAAGTGAGCCATATCGCACCGTCATTTGAGTTATATCGCGATGCGATATGAGCCATATCCCGGCACAAAACAGCTCATATCTCAAGGGAAAACAAGCTGTGTCAACGGCAAGCAAGGTCGACTGCAACGCAAACAATTGATTATCAAGGATTTGGCAAAACGCCAAATTTAGGCCGTTTTTTGGAGCAAAAGGAGGACTCGCTTCGAAAAACGGGCATCCTGAGAGGGGTGTTGTAAAACTTTTTATCAATAAAAATGGGACAGACAACTCGTAGCGCTGCTACGTGTTGCCTGCCCCATCTATATTGTCCTATTGTCGTCTAAGCGTCTTTAGCTTACAGCGGATACTCCTCGAAGGCGTAGAGCACGGTGGAGAGATAACGCTCGCCCGTGTCGGGCAACAGCACCACAATGTTCTTGTCCTCATTGCCCGGACGCTTGGCGATCTCGGTGGCTGCAAAGGCTGCCGCGCCCGAGGATATGCCCACCAGCACGCCGTCCTGCTGCGCAATCTGACGGCCGGCGCGTATGGCATCGTCGTTGCTCACCGGGAACACCTCGTCGATGACGTCGGCATTGTAGGTCTTCGGCACAAAGCCTGCGCCAATGCCCTGTATCTTGTGCGGGCCGGGCTTGCCGCCTTCCAGCACGGGCGACGACTCAGGCTCAACGGCAATAATCTGCACGTTCGGGTTGAACTCTTTCAGACGCTTGCCGATGCCCGACACCGTTCCGCCGGTACCCACGCCGGCTACGAAGATATCGACCTTGCCGTCGGTGTCGTTCCAAATCTCCTTACCCGTGGTCTCATAGTGCCGCTGCGGATTGGCGGGGTTCTCAAACTGCTCCAGGATGACGCTGCCGGGAATGGTATCGCGCAGGCGCTCAGCCTCTGCGATGGCACCCTTCATGCCGGCTGTCCCCGAGGTGAGCACCACCTTTGCCCCATAGGCCTTCACCAGGTTGCGGCGCTCCACGCTCATCGTCTCGGGCATGGTGAGTATGAGCTTATAGCCTTTCACGGCCGAGACCAGTGCCAGTCCAACGCCAGTGTTGCCGCTCGTGGGCTCGATGATGGTGGCCCCGGGCTTCAGTTTGCCGTCGCGCTCGGCTGCCTCAATCATGGCCAGGGCTATGCGGTCTTTCACGCTGCCGCCGGGATTGAAAAACTCCACCTTTGCAATGACGGGCTTCCTCAGCCCGCGAAGGGCGGAATACTTATTGAGTTCGACCAATGGCGTGTTGCCTATGAGGTCGGTTATCTGCTTGAATATTCTTGCCATAATCTATTTCTATAATTCTTTAATGATTGTTGATAATGATTTTCCGGGGCAACGCCCCTGCTGTTACTTCTCGTTCCTCACGGCCTCAAAGGCTTGGTCGAGGTCGGCAATGAGGTCCTCATAGTGCTCAGTGCCGATGCTCAGGCGGATGGTGCCGTCGAAGATGCCCTGCTCAGATGCCTCCTCCTCACTCAGCTCAGAGTGTGTGGTGCTCTTCGGATGCACGACAAGCGACTTCACGTCGGCCACGTTGGCCAGGTCGGAGAAAATCTTCAGATGGTCGATGAAGTCCCATGCCTTCTGCTGGCTGCCGTCAATCTCAAAGGTGAAGATGCTGCCGGCGCCGTTGGGGAAGTAGCGCTCGTAAAGCTCGTGATTGGGATGCTCAGGCAGTGAGGGATGGTTGATCTTCCTCACCTGCGGCTGCGTCTTGAGATAGTCGATGACTTTCAGCGTGTTGAAGACGTGGCGCTCCACGCGCAGCGAGAGCGTCTCAAGTCCCTGCAACAGTACCCAGGCATTGAACGGAGAGATGCAGGCTCCCTCGTCGCGCAGCAGCAGGGCGCGCACACGGGTTACGAACGGGGCGGGCAGCTTGCCGAACACCAGTCCGTGGTAAGAGGCGTCGGGCTTGGTGAAGCCGGGGAACTTGTCGTTCTGGAAGTAGTCGAACGTGCCGCCATCGACGATGACACCGCCTAATGATGAGCCGTGGCCGCCGATGAACTTCGTAGCCGAATGCACCACGATGTCGGCTCCATGCTCAATGGGACGGATGAGATAGGGCGTGCCAAAGGTATTGTCGATTACCAAGGGGATGCCATGCTTGTGGGCGATGGCGGCAGAGCGCTCAATGTCGCTGATGTTGGAGTTCGGGTTACCAAGGGTCTCTATATATACGAGTTTGGTGTTGGGCTTAATGGCAGCCTCCAAAGCGTCGTAGTCGTCGGGATTGACAAAAGTTGTGTCGATGCCATACTTGCTCAGCGTGTGCTTCAGCAGGTTATAGGTACCGCCGTAGATGGTATCGGTAGCCACCACATGATCACCGGCGTATGCCAAGTTGGTGATGGCGTAAGTTACAGCTGCTGCACCCGAGGCAACGGCCAGGCCGCCTACGCCGCCTTCCAGTGCGGCCACGCGGTCCTCAAACACGCCCTGTGTGGTGTTGGTCAGACGACCGTAGATGTTTCCGGCATCTTTCAGGTGGAAACGGTCACTGGCGTGCTGTGCATTGTGGAACACGTACGAGGTGGTCTGGTAAATGGGCACCGCACGCGCGTCAGTCGTCGGGTCAGCCTGCTCCTGGCCTACATGAAGTTGCAAAGTCTCGAAGTGAAGTTTTTTCTCGTTACTCATAGCTAATTCTGTTTTTATTGCTTTCCGTATGACCTGACGGGCAGCGCGGTCGGCGTGTTATTATTCTCTTTATTTTTACGATTGCAAAGTTACGACGATTTTCCAATTACCACAATCACCAATTGTGGGCATATCGCCTACCACAAACGTGGTATATTCGCCCAAGCTCATGCTCATCACCCGTCATCGCCTTTGCGCGCCATCCGTGCCACAGCCTGCCGCAACCGTTAACACATGATAATTTAAGCCCCACAACCACCCGTAATTAGTTAATTTATATTTATTTCTTGATTTTTTCATCCGTTTTATTTGGAAATTCCAATTGCATGTTATTACTTTTGCAGTGTATTACTTATGTAGTACACCAATTCACACGCAAGACATTAATATCTTAGATAATGATAGACGTAAAGGACCTTTGTTTCCACTACCAGGGCAGCCGCCACCAAGTGTTCAGCGACTTCAGCCTCCACTTAGAGTCAGGACGCATCTATGGCCTCTTAGGCAAGAACGGGACCGGCAAATCCACCCTACTCTACATCATCGCAGGACTGCTGCGGCCAGGCAGCGGAACGGTAACCATCGACGGCAAGGAGAGCCGCCTGCGACTGCCCGAGATGCTGCAGGAGGTGTTCATCGTGCCCGAGGAATATGCCATGCCCGACATGAGCTTCCACGACTTCAAGCAATCCATGCACGGCTTCTATCCAAAATTCAGTGACGAGACGCTCGCCCAGTGCCTCGCCGACTTCGAGATGCCGGCCGAGCCCAACCTGAGAGAGCTGTCAATGGGGCAGAAGAAGAAAGTGTATATGAGCTTCGCCATTGCCACAGGTACGCGCCTGCTGATGATGGATGAGCCCACCAACGGCCTCGACATTCCCTCGAAAAGCCTCTTCCGAAAGGTCATCGCCAGCCACATGACCGACGAGCGCACGCTCATCATCTCCACCCACCAAGTGCACGACATTGAGAGCCTGCTCGACCATGTGGTCATCATCGACCAGAGCCGCGTGCTGCTCGACAGCTCCATCGCCGACCTCTCGCGCCGCTACGCCTTCCGTTATCTCTCGCCGCAGGAGATGGACGACACGGTGATCTACGCCGAGCCCACGCTTCAAGGCAACGCCGTCATCATGCCGCGAGGCAACGGCGAGGAGACCCAGGTGGACCTCGAGCTGCTCTTCAATGCCGCCATCAGCGGCAAGATTGCCAACGGGTAATGCGTCACTCATATTTCATACACCTTTTATTATACTATGAACAAGAACAGATTTCTACAAGTCGTCCGCTGGGAACTGCTGCTCAGCAAGCGTCAGATAATCACGATGGCACTCGTCTTCTTCGGCATGGTCGTCATCCCCCAACTTCTCGCTCTGATTCTAAAGCAGGGTTACAGCAGCGCCGCCTACACCATGGGCATCATCTGCGCCATCACCTTGTCATGCTACCTTGTATTCGGCAGCGCCAACATCTTCGGAAGTCTCAAGAGCCGTCAGCAGCGCATCAACAACTTCATGCTGCCCGCCTCCAGCCTCGAGAAGTTCATCGCCCGCTACCTTATCCTCATCATCGCCATGCCCCTTGCAGCCGTCGCAGGCTTCCTTTCCGGCGATATCGTGCAGTGGCTTGTGAGCAGAATGGTGAGCAGCAACGCCGCGGAATGGGCCACCGGCAGCTTCATCAGCCAGGTCGGCGGTGAAAACGGCTTCCTCCAATTTACATCTAGCATCAATGGAACGGTCGCCGGAACCGCGGCCCTTGTCGTAGGAGCTCTCTCGCAGCATGCCCTCTTTCTCTTCTTCGGCAGCATCTTCCACAAGCACCCCGTCGTCATGGCCTTTCTCGCCTGGATTGGCCTCGGCATCGCGCTCACTGTTGTAGGAGCCCTCGCCGCCTACGCCCTCTCCAACTTCCTCAGCGGCGAATACACCGTCATCATCTACGACTATTGGTGGCAAGTGCTCTACTATGTAGTCAACATCGCCCTTATCATCTTTTGCTACTGGTTCGCCTACCGGCGCTACACCCGCCTGCAGGTCATCAACAACCAATGGATAAACAAGTAAAAGCCCTCATTATGAAAAAGTTATCACTATTGTTCATCGCCGTCTTGGCCGTTCTCTCCATTACCTCCTGCCGCATCGAAAAAGTCAGCGACAAGGAACCCACAAAGTCTTACACCATCAACATAAAGGACTTTCAGCGCATCAGGAACTACACCGGCTGTGACATCCACTTCACCCAGTCGCCCACCTACCGGGCAGTGCTCAAGGCTACGCCCCGGTGGTACGCCTCCCACTCCATCACCGTAGGTCAAGGCGACCTCGTCATCATACAGAGGGAAGAGAAGAAGCAAAAGGGCATCACCGTACTGAATTTCAACCATTCCAGTGACGATGCCGAGCTGTGGGTCAGCGCACCCTCTCTCTCCGAGGTCGTCACAGCGGGCAGCGGCGACTTCTATGCGGAGACCGACATCACAGGGCGGGCCCTTGAAGTCTCCATCGCTGGAAGCGGCGACAGCCACCTGAGGAGCGTCACACTCTCAGAGGCCTTCACCTACATCGTTGCCGGAAGCGGCGACTTAGAGGCAGGCACCATTCAAGCCGGCAGCGCCTCGTTCAGCATCAGCGGCAGTGGCGACATCGAGAGTAAGCTCGCTAAGGTGAAGACCGTCAAGCTCTCCATCGCCGGCAGTGGCGACGGCAGCCTCGACTTCGATCACTGCGGCCATGCAGACATCAGTATCTCGGGAAGCGGCGACATCGATCTCTCCGGCACACTGCAGTCGCTCGAGAAGGACGTATCGGGAAGCGGCGACATCGACACGGGAAAACTGAAGTTGGGCAAATAGTTCCCCGTTACAACACAAAACACGTTTATATGGCATTCAACAATGATAAAGCCATCTATCTGCAAATAGCCGACAGGCTGAGCGACGAGATCCTCGCAGGCGTCTACAAGGCCTTCGACCGCATACCCAGCGTGCGCGAATATGCCGCCACACTCGGCGTCAACGCCAACACAGCGGTCAAAGCCTACGACCAGCTTGCGCAGGAAGGCATCATCTTCAACAAGCGCGGCCTCGGCTATTTCGTGGCAGAAGATGCACAGCGGTATATCAAGCAGACCCGTCGGCAAACATTCCTCAGGACAATCCTCCCCGAGTTTGTCCGCCAGATGAGGCTCCTCGACATCACCTGGGAAGAGGTCAAGGAAAATGCGGCCTCTATCCATTAACCCCTCTCTTTCCGCAAGACGCTGCTCTGCTGACGTCCCGTTCAGTAAGACGCTGCTCTGCAGCGTCCCTTCCAAAACAAGAAATCAACCATCAAGCATGAAAAGAATAATCTCCGGCAAGCAAGCGCTTGCCATCTCGATCCTCGCGATCTCACCCCTCGCAGCCTGGGCCCAGGCTCCTGTCAACAAGACCGACAGCCTCCCTCAGACCGCCATTCACGACAGCCTCGACCTGCAAGGCGTAGAAGTGGTGGCACAGAAACCTGTCGTGAGGATGACGACCGACAAGATGACCTACAACGTACAGCAGGACGCCGACGCCAAGACGATGACGCTCCTCGACATGCTGCGCAAGGTACCTATGGTCACCGTTGACGGACAAGACAACGTCACCGTGAAAGGATCCTCCAACTTCAAGGTCTATGTCGACGGCAAGCCCAACCAGATGTTCCAAAACAACTTCTCACAGGTGGCGAAGTCGATGCCTGCCTCCATGGTGAAGAGCATCGACGTCATCACCTCTCCGGGTGCCA
>CABVDL010000043.1 GCA_902497035.1 uncultured Prevotella sp. | reverse complement strand
AGTGAAGAACAGATATTTCTGCTGCTCCACTTCTTGAATCGTATATTCCTTCATCTTTTCATCTATTTGCCACAGCAGCAACCGCCGTCGTGATTATCCTTGTCTTCTCCGCCACAGCAGCAACCGCCATCGTGGTAGTCATCGTCTGCTCCGCCACAGCAGCAACCGCCGTCGTGGTAGTCACCGCCTTCTCCACCGCAGCAGCAACCGCGACCGCCGTCAACGGGGACAATCGTCAGGTCCTTGCCTGACCACTCGCTCAACTGTGCAGTGGACGGGTATTGCCCCACAACGGCAACCTCTCCTCCGACGAGGGTTATGGGCAGCACGTCGGCACCTTTCTCGCGAAGCAGTTGTTTCACCTTGTCATTCTTGATAAAGGCTTGTGGCTCACTGCTCAAATTGTGGCGTTTCACCTCTATGCCCATATTCTTCAGCACATCGATGAGCGTGGCGATGCGCAACAGATTCTTGTCTACACTGGGGCCGCATACTCCCGTGGAGCAGCACATGGCCGGGTCGAAAATCTCAATCTCTTTCATGTTTTTTTATTTTAATGTTTGTCACTAATTCGTTGTATGGGATATATCCCTCATGGCGAAACACGAGCTTTCCTCGTTTGTCCAGCACTATCTGCTGGGGGATGATGTCAATATGGAAATATTCCAGCCAACAAGTATTTACCGTTTGGGCCACATCTACAAAGCACACTTTTACTTTTGGAAAGTTGGTTCTCACTGAGTCTAACACGCCGTCCATCATTTTGCAGGGTATACAGTGATGGGAGCCAAACTCCAAGAGCGTGTAGTCGTAGTTTCCGCCGTTCTCGGTATAGTTGTATTTCAGCCTGATGCTGTCTTCCATGTTGATTCTGCTGTCTGTCTTGCTCCCTTGCGCATTGGCTGGTAGCAGGCTGAATAGCCCAAGAAGCAGGATGAGATAAGCTGTCTTCATTTCTTGCTCACCTCCTTAATCTTAGCCTCAGCCTCCAAAAGCTGCCTTACTTGGCCGATAGATGGAACCTGTCCGTTCATTACCACCTTGCCGTCAATAACTACTGCTGGCAGCGAAAGAATGTTGTAATCGAGAATTCTGACAATGTCGGTCACATATTCTACTGTGGCCTCCAACTTATCTTCCTCCACTACGTACTTCACCGTCTCGTAAGTCTTCTTACATCGGGAGCATCCCGAACCTAAAATTTTAATGTCCATTTTCTCCATTTTGTTAAAGTATATATGTATTGAAACACAAATAAGTGCCTGTCAGCATGAAGACCAAGCCCACTGCAATGGATCCCCATTTCTGTAGAATCTTCATTCGATGGTATAACTGGCCGATTTTTCCCAAGCTATACGCTAATACCCATGCCACGAGAACAACTGGCAGGGCTGTAGCCAAGGCGAAAACCACCGGAAGCAGCCATCCTACCCGAGAGTAGGCAGACATAGGTATTAGCATGCCGAAATAGAATACGGCACTCGTAGGACAGAATGCCATGGCGAATAGTACGCCCAAGAGAAATGCACCCCACCATCCTTTGAGATAATCTTTGGCTGTTCCGTGGTAACCAAATTGGGGGATGTGTATGTGTTCGGCCAATAACATATATAGGCCTATGACCATCAACAATGGCCCAAGCAGATAGGTGCTCCACTGGGCGAGCACATCCTGAAGGCCAAAGGCACTTGCTCCGTGGCGGATGATAGCTATTAGTACGATTCCTAACACGGCATACGACATAGTGCGACCCAATGTGTAAAAAAGTCCATTGCGAAGAATGCGGCTTCTGTTGTCCACATCCTTGCTGATATAGCTGATCGCGGCGATGTTCGTTGCCAATGGGCAGGGGGATATGGCCGTGAGCAGTCCTAACAAGAAGGCTGTGACTACGGGAGTCGAGCTACTGTCCAACAGAGATTGAAGCCATTCCATAGTAGTATTATTTTAATAGGGTACGGATTTGCTGTTCCAGTTCTCTCTCAAATATTTTCTTGTTGCAGATGTGGCTGAAGGCATAGTTGGTAAAGTTGACTGTCTTCTCCTTTCTGCCATCGTGTCTAATCAAAATCAGAGATGACCAACTTATTTGGTACTTCTTGGCGAGAGCCTTGTTTTTGGACTGTGAGAAGTCAATGGTACGATAGACCACCTGGCGGGTCTTCAGTTCTTTGGCGAATCGACTTTTCACGACGTTCTTGGTGGTACTCTCGATGTCGATGCAGGTCTTACAGCGCACCTTACCGTAGAAATAGATCACCTCTACATAAGTTTGGGGACGGTTGGGCGTTGCCGAGGTCACGAAGAGTGCGAACAGCATCAGCAACAACCATGTTGGCAACCATCGGTTTGTAATGGATTTTTTCATGTTTGTCGTTTGTAAAACTACGAATAATAACTCTATTATAATAGGCGGACAATACATGATCCGCCTGACAAGATTACTTGATTGTTCCGCAACCGCAGTGTCCGTTCTTGATTTCTTTGGAGAAGAAATTGCAGAACAGTTCATGTGCATACTCCCAGTTGTCGCGGTTGATGCAATATCTCACCTTTGGAGCTTCAATGGTGCCCTGTATGAGTCCAGCATCCTTGAGCTCCTTCAGATGCTGGCTCACGGTCGCCTTGGCTATGGGCAGTTCATCGTGAATGTCACCGAAATAGCACTCCTGCCTGCTGGCGAGAAAGGTGAGGATCTGAATCCTGGCGGGATGAGCCAAAGCTTTGGCGAAGCGGGCTATCTGCTCTGCCTTGAGGCTATAGTCTTTCTTGTTGTCCATGGTCGTCTAAATAAGTATGATGGATATTGTTGAAGGTATCAATGATACGGTCTCTCACTTCCCGAAACACAGAGAGTTGTTCTTCGATGGAGCCTTTTGCTAACGAGGGATCGGGGAAACTGATATGCATCTGCCGCTTTACCTTTCCTGTAAAGACAGGACACGCCTCGCGGGCATGGTCACAGACTGTGATGACGGCATCCCACGTATCGTTGAGATAGTCCTTGACATTGTGCGGCTGCAAATCAGAAATCGGCATGCCGGTCTCCTTCATCACTTCAATGGCCAATGGATGAACTTGCGGGGCAGGATAAGTGCCGGCCGACCTTACGCAGAGCTCGGCATCCAAATATTGCAGGCAAGCTTGCGCCATCTTGCTTCGGCAACTGTTTCCTGTACAGAGAATCAATACCTTCTTCATTTTGTTCGCAAAGTTACGAATAATATCAAGAAAAGAATCATGCTTCTCATTCATTTAACTATATTTTACATTCCACGACTTATGCGTAACCATTCAGCGGATCCCATTCGGTCACTTCTAATATTCCCATGTCATAGGGACGGCTGTGCAATCATGCCTAACGGTTAAACCGGTGATGGTATTCCATCCGTTTGACGTATAGCTAACGGCCGTTTGACCAAGTAGCTGACGGCCGTCTAACGTATGGCTTACGGCCGTTGTATTTATATCATTTTAGTTATGCCAGTCAAACTAAAAACAGGGGGTATACCCTCAGCAGGTACACCCCCTATATCTTAAAGAAATCATATTGTTATTCCTTATTGGCGCGCTTACGCTCCAGGTGGTCGAGGATAATCTTGCGCATGCGCATGCTCTTCGGGGTCACCTCGACATACTCGTCGGCCTTGATATACTCCAGGCATTCCTCCAGACTCATCACGGTCTTCGGCACAATGTGGGCCTTCTCGTCTGAGCCGGAGGCACGCACGTTGGTGAGCTGCTTGGCCTTGCACACGTTGACCACAAGGTCGTTGTCGTGGACATGCTCGCCGACCACCTGTCCGGCATAGACCTCCTCACCCGGGTCGATGAAGAACTTGCCGCGGTCCTGCAGCTTGTCGATGGCATAGGCGTAGGCCGTTCCCGTATCCATGGAGACCATCGAGCCGTTGGTACGGCGGACAATCTCGCCCTTGAAAGGCTGGTACTCCTTATAGCGGTGCGCCATGATGGCCTCACCCTGACTGGCCGTCAGCACATTGGTGCGAAGACCGATGATGCCGCGCGAGGGAATGTCGAAAGTGATGTTGACACGGTCGCCCTCTGTCTCCATGCCCGTCATCTCGCCCTTACGGCGCGTGACCATATCCACCATCTTGCTGGAATATTCCTGCGGCACATTGATGTCGAGTTCCTCAATAGGCTCGCATTTCTTTCCGTCTATCTCCTTATAGATAACCTGAGGCTGTCCTACCTGAAGCTCATAGCCCTCACGGCGCATGGTCTCTATGAGAACAGAGAGATGCAGCACGCCGCGACCCTTGACAATCCAACGGTCGGTAGAGCCCTCCACGTTCTCCACACGCAATGCGATGTTCTTCTCCAGCTCGTGCTGGAGACGGTCGTTGATCTGACGCGAGGTGCAGTATTTTCCCTCACGTCCAAAGAACGGCGAGTCGTTGATGGTGAAGAGCATGCTCATCGTAGGCTCATCAACAGCAATAGGCGGCAGCGGCTCTGGATTTTCAAAGTCAGCAATGGTGTCACCAATCTCAAAATGCTCCAGACCGATAACAGCGCAGATATCGCCCGACTCCACCTCGTCGACACGGCGGTGGGTAATGCCCTCAAAGGTGTGCAGCTCCTTAATTTTCGTTTTCTCCTGCGAGCCGTCACGGTGGCAGATGGTGATGTTCATGCCGTCCTTGAGCGTGCCACGGTGGACGCGGCCCACGGCAATGCGGCCCGTATAACTGCTGTAGTCCAAGCTCGTAATCAGCATTTGGGGCGTACCCTCAAGTTTCTTCGGAGCGGGAATAACCTCTACAATCTTGTCAAGAAGGTAGTCGATATTGTCGGTAGGCTTGTTAAAGTCCGGTCCCATCCAGCCGTTCTTGGCCGAGCCATAGACCACGGGGAAGTCGAGCTGGTCCTCCGTGGCATTGAGGTCACACATCAGGTCGAAGACCATCTCATACACCTGCTCGGGACGGCAATTGGGCTTGTCCACCTTGTTGACCACCACGATGGGCTTCAGTCCTATCTTCAAGGCCTTCTGCAACACAAAGCGCGTCTGCGGCATAGGACCCTCAAAGGCATCGACCAGCAGCAGACAGCCGTCGGCCATATTGAGCACACGCTCTACCTCTCCACCGAAATCAGAGTGACCCGGGGTGTCAAGAATATTGATTTTTACACCTTTCCACGTGATGGAAACATTTTTAGAAAGAATGGTAATACCCCGCTCCCGCTCCAGATCATTGGAGTCAAGAACTGCGCCACTGTTATCCTGACCGTCACGGAACAATTTACCGGCGAGCATCATCTTGTCAACCAACGTAGTCTTGCCGTGGTCAACGTGCGCAATAACTGCAATGTTACGAATGTCTTGCATCAAATATAACTTAAAAGTACGCTAACGTTTATCTGCATGCAAAATTACGAAAAAATACTGGGAAAAGCTATGTCAGGTGGGATAAAATTATTAACTTTGCAGCGCATTTTCGGAGATACCGATGCATTCGAGGCTGTAAGGCGTTCAGATTAAGGCGCTTCCACGGCCAAAGGATGTTAATGATGCACTCACCATTAATCACTTTTTTCAAATGTACTTAAACAAGGACAAGAAGGCCGAGATTTTCGGCAAGTATGGCAAGGACGCCAAGGACACGGGTTCTGCAGAGAGCCAGATTGCACTGTTCACCTATCGCATCGCTCACCTCACTGAGCACGTGAAGGCCAACCACAAGGACTTTGTGACGACCCGTTCCCTGACTCAGCTCGTCGGCAAGCGCCGCGCCCTGCTCAACTATCTGAAAGAGCGTGACATCGAGCGCTACCGTGCCATCATCAAGAGCCTGGGTCTCCGTAAGTAATCGGCCAATAGCCATAATGAAAAAGCGCCATGCTTCTGCTGTCAGAGGCATGGCGCTTTTCTATATGCGTTCATATGCGTTAAAGACCTAATGCGGAAGAATCTCCTTCAGCGGCTTCATCACGAAGTCGCGCTGTTTCATAAGCGGATGGGGTATCTTCAAATCGGGCTCATCGATATGGACATCGTCGTAAAGCAGAATGTCGATGTCGATGACGCGGTCGCAGTAGGCTTTGTCCACAGTCTTCCCTGTACGGCCAAGCTCCTTTTCGATGGCCTGGGACACGTGCAGCACCTGCCGCGGATCGAGGACCGTCTGACAGCAGATACAGGCATTCAAGAACATGTTGGGCGACGAGAAGCCCCATGGCTCGGTCTCGACAAGCGACGACTGCCGCAACACCGGGCCAACACGGCTACCGAGCAATTCGACGGCATTGCGGATAAGCCGCTTGCGGTTGCCGATGTTGGAGCCGAGACTAAAATAAACAATGTGTTCCATCACAAGAGGTTGCCGCACGGCTTAGTCCACCATGAGCAGGCTGTCGCCGAAGCAGCCGAACTTATAGCCATGCTTTACGGCCAGACGATAGCACTCCATCACATTATCGTAACCGCCGAAAGCTGCGGTCGACATGAGCAGCGTCGATTCGGGATGGTAGAAATTGGCCACCATCGCATTGGCCAACTGGAACTCATAGGGCGGGAAGATGAACTTGCTGGTCCATCCGTCATACTCTTTCAGCATGCCGTCGGTGCCGACGGCAGTCTCCGTAGCCTTTGCCGTGCTTGTGCCGACCACGCAGATGCGGTGACCCGCCATCTTCGTGCGGTTGACGATGTCGCAGGCCTCCTTGCCGACTGCCATCTGCTCAGAGTCCATCTTGTGCTTGGTCAGGTCCTCCACCTCAATCGGAGCAAAATTGCTCAGACCGCAGTGCAGCGTGATATAAGCGCTATTGATGCCCTTGATTTCCATGCGCTTCATCAGCTCACGGCTGAAATGCAGCCCCGTTGCCGGAGCGGTGACGGCTCCCTCATTCTTGGCAAAGATGCACTGGAAGTTCTCCATGTCCTCCTTCGTGGCATGAGAGTGCACATGCATGCCCTCCATGTCGGGGTCAGCCGGACGGCCATTGAGGATATACACCGGCAACGGCGTCTCGCCAAGGGCGAAGAGGTCGTGCTTGAACTGGTCATGCGGGCAGTCGTAGAGGAAACGCAGCGAGCGGCCACGGCTCGTGGTGTTGTCATAAACCTCAGCAACCATGGTGCCCACCTCATCAAAGAAGAGCTTGTTGCCTATGCGGATCTTGCGCGCAGGCTCAACCAGCACATCCCAAAGATGGGTCTCCTCATTCAGCTCGCGGAGAATAAACACCTCTATCTTGGCGTCGGTCTTTTCCTTGGTGCCATACAGACGGGCGGGGAAGACCTTGGTGTCGTTGAGCACAAACGTGTCACCATCGTCGAAATAGTCGATGATATTGCGGAAATCCAAATAATCACCTTCAATAGGCTTGCCTTTGCTGTCTTTCTTGAAGAGTTCTATCTCGCCCGTCGTACGGTGCAGCACCATCAGGCGTGACTCGTCACGGCGAGTAACGCGAAACGAGCCCTTTGTGCCGTCATCGTTGGTAAACTCCCTCTCAAAACTGTGAGGATAGAGCGCAATGAGGTTCTGAGGCAAATCAAATTTGAATTGTGATAATTTCATATTTACTCCTTTATTCCTTATTTATTTTATCCCGTTCAGCCATTCATCAAAATGGTCAAAGCTGATACAGTCGCTGACGGTGATGTCGCCCACCCTGGTCCGTCTTAGTGAGGTCAGATAGGCGCCACTGTTGAGCGCGCGCCCGATGTCGCGGGCCAAAGCGCGGATGTAAGTACCCTTGCCGCATACCACGTCAATGCTCATCTGCCCCTTGCCGGCATCAAACGAAGTGAGCGTGATGCTGTCTATATGGATGTGCTTCGGCTTCAGCTCCACCTGCTCGCCGTCGCGGCGCATCTTGTACGCCCGCTTTCCCTCAATCTTGCAGGCGCTGTAGGTGGGCGGCACCTGGTCGATGTCACCGACAAACTGCTTGAGCGTGTCCTCAACCATCTCGCGCGTGATATGCTGCCACGGATAGGTCTTGTTGACCGGATGCTCCATGTCGTAGCTGTCAGTGGTCGCGCCCAGCTGCAGGGTAGCCGTATAGGCCTTGTCGTGAGCCTGTAGTGTCTCTATCTGCTTGGTGCAGTGCCCCGTGCAGAGTATCAGCACACCAGTGGCCAGCGGGTCAAGCGTGCCCGCATGCCCCACCTTCACCTTCTGTCCCACATGCTGTGAGAGCAGGTAGCGGATATGGGCCAGGGCCCCGAAACTCGACATGCGGTAGGGCTTGTCGATGGCGATAATCTCTCCCTTGATGAAGTCCATGCGCTAATCAAACATAACCATGCTGTGGCCGGTCAGCATCCAGATCAGAATGAACGCACCCACGATGATACGGTAGATGCCAAACCACTTGAACCCGTATTTTGAGAGGAAATCGACAAACCATTTCATGGCAACCAAGGCCACGACAAACGCCACCACGCTGCCGACGATGAGCATGATGATGTTGTCGGCAGTGGCCCATGAAGTGCCCACCGCCTCGTCTCCTACGAAAAGCTCAAGGAAATCAAGTCCGGTAGCAGCCGCCATTGTGGGGACGGCAAGGAAGAACGAGAACTCGGCGGCGCGACGGCGCGTGAGCTTCTGCGACATGCCTCCCACGATGGTGGCCATACTGCGGCTCGTACCGGGTATCATGGAGAAGCACTGTATCATGCCTATCCAAAACGCACGGCGCTCGGTCAGCGCGTTTGCCTCACTGCCCTTATTGAATATCCTGTCACAGAACAACATGAACACGCCGCCAATGACCAGCATGACAGGCACTATCCAGATGGCATTCTTGGGGTCGAGCATGAAGTCTATCATACCGCTCTTCTTGACGGCGAAACCAATCACTCCGGTAGGGATGAAAGCCACTATAAGAAGCCAATAGAAATTCCACTTGTGCTTTATGCGCTGCCATGCCGAACTGCCGTCCGGGGCCGGCGTATGGTCAAGACGGAAGAAGCGGTTCCAATAAAGCACCACCACGGAAAGGATGGCGCCAAACTGTATAATGACCGTGAAAGCACGGACAAAGGCTGAATTCTCCACGCCAAGCAAGTTCTCGGCGATAAGCATGTGGCCCGTTGAAGAGACGGGAAGAAACTCCGTGAGTCCCTCCACAATGGCAATGATAATGGTCTGAATTAATGTCATTACTGCTTGGTTATGGCATTATCTTCTTTGTTGTCTGCTGTCACGCCGTTGTCTTTCGGCTTACGGATGATGGCATAAATCATGGAAATAAATCCGATGAAACACACGACAGGAGCGACCTTGATGCGCCTGAAGCTGAAGATATCGGGGTTGAAAGCCTGCTCCGTTGAACCCGGTCCACTCATCAGAATGAACCCGATGACGACGACGGCAAAGCCAATGCCCAGCAGGATGAAATTGGTTCGGTCGAAAGCTAAATTTCTCTTATCCATTGTTTAATCATTAAATCTTATAAAGTTCGCCTGCTTTCATGCGCAGGAAGCGGTTGACGGAAATACAGGTGCAGATGGCGGTAATGATGATGCCGAAGCCGAACACCACCACACCCGTGATGGCCAGCTCGCGCCACGACACGACAGTGACAATTTCCGGCTCACTGCAATACAGGCCATAAAAGCAGAAGCCGAGCGCCACGCAAGCAAGCAGCGCCGCCAGCATGCCGATGACCACCGACCGTCTGACGAACGGCGCACGGATAAAGCCCCACGAGGCACCCACAAGCTTCATGGTGTGAATGGAGAAGCGGCGCGCGTAGATGCCGAGCCGCACCGTGTTGTTGATGAGCGAGAATGACACGATGGTCAGCAGCACGGCCAGCACCAGCAATATCAGGCCTGTCTTGGCCAGGTTTTCGTTGACCATATTAATCAGGTCGCGCTGATAGCTGATTTGAGCCACCTTGGGATATTTCTTCAACTCACGGGCAATCCATTGCAGGGAGTCGTTGTTGGCATAGTCGCTCTTGAGCGTCAGCTCGATGGACGAGGTGTACGGATTGACACCGTCGGTGAACGTTCTCGGGTCTGAACCCATCTCCCGGGCTGCTTCTCTCAAGGCCTCGCCGGAACTGACAAATTTGATGGTCTTGATGTACGGACGCTGCGAAATGCTGCGTGTCAGGGTCTGGGCCTCGCTGTCGCCCATATCATGCTCCAGCATCACTGTGACCAGCAGGTTTTCCCTTACCAGCGCCGACAGATTGCGGCCCAGGAGTGTGGAAAAGACGACAAGGCCAAGCAATATAAGCACAAGGGCGGTGCTGATGCAAAGCGTCACCGACTGAAGGCGGGCGGAGCGGCCCTTGCTCTTTCTGTGTTTCCTGTTCATTTCAAAATCGCATATTACGACATAGTTGGTACAAAAGTACAAAAATAATTACGACCGAGAGAACAATTAACGGTCGTTAACAACGGTAACTTCGGTTAGCATCAAAATAGCAGGTAAATCAATACGGACGATGTAACTTTTTGCTAACTTTGCACTGTCAACAAGCATCACAAGAAGAATAAGAAACAAAAAATATGAGTACCATTATCTATCCAAGTCCCATCTACGGACCCATCCACAGCCGCCGTCTCGGACTGAGTCTCGGCATCAACCTCATGCCGGCCGACGGCAAGATATGCACATTCGACTGCCTTTATTGCGAATGTGGCTTCAACGGAGACCACCGCACGCACTCCCCCTACCCTACCCGCGAGGAGGTCGGCCGTGCGCTGGAGAAGCAGCTCATAAAGATGCACGACGACGGCACCCACCCCGACGTGCTGACATTCGCCGGCAACGGCGAGCCGACGGGCAACCCCCACTTTGCCGGGATTATCGACGATACCATCGCACTGCGCGACCGCTGGTGTCCAAAGGCAAAAATCAGTGTCCTGAGCAATTCCACGTTCTCGGGAAAGGAAACAGTGAGGAATGCGCTGCTCAAAGTGGACAACAACATTCTGAAGCTCGATACCGTCAACCAGGACTATATACACCGCGTTGACCGCCCGACACAGCCCACATACGACGTGAGACAAATCATAGAAAACCTAAAGTGGTTCAACGGTCACGTCATCATCCAGACCATGTTTATGAAAGGCGACGGTACCGACAATACGGGCGACGAATATGTTCTGCCGTGGCTCGATGCCGTGAAATATATCGCACCGCGGGAGGTGATGGTCTATACCATTGACCGTGAGACACCCGACCGTAAGTTGCTCAAAGCCAGTCACGAGGAGCTCGACCGCATCAAGGCTTTGGTTGAGGCGGCCGGCATTCCATGCACCGCGTCCTATTAGGACTGGTGGCATATCCCCCAAAGCGACATTACCGGCACGGGGCAACAGGTGCATTTTTAGATTTGCTGGCCTCCGTTTACGGCTCAGCCGGTCTGAAGGGATTGGTCTGCGCATAGGTAAAGGCCAGCTCGTCGGGCGGTATGGTATCGGCGACCAGCCGCAGGGCAAACGCCGTCATTGTCTTTGACTCGGGCGTCCGCAGGAAGCGCTCGTCAAGGCACCAGGTGCCCAGCCGGTAGCGGTCGAGTGCGTCGGCGTCCTTGAAGATGGCATAAGTCTCCTCCCATGTGGCCTTGTCGTCACCTGCATTTGCGGCAATATAGGCCTTGCCCTTGTCGTCATCACGGTCGTGATACCAGATAGCGGCATAAGCCTCCGGCAAAAAATCAAGACCGTCCAACTGACAGAAATCCCTGTAATAGTTTGCCGCACGCGCTCCATGGCCCACATCCAGGTAGTTGTCCTTGCGCCGCGTATCATGAAAAATGGACGCATGGGCCAAAGCCGTCATCGAGCGGTCGGACACGTGGCGGACCTCTCCAATACGCAGTGCATGGAGAAGCACTCGCTCACAATGGCCTTGTGTGTGAATGTCGAGGTTGCCGGGAATGTCCCAAAAATCAACACGCTGCTCCATAAAGGGTTCCCACTGAAGAAACAGCTGCCTCACACGCCGGGGCTGCACATCAATGACGGCTTTAGATATACGCATAACGACTTAGATATTAGGCGTTTCCCATTTCTTCGTTTCCTTACAGTTGACCTGCTGGTTAAGGTTGCCGGCATGCAGTACGAAGTCGCCTTCCTCAAGCACCCATTTGCCATCCTGCCCTACGAAGGCAAGATTCTTGGCAGGCAACTGGAAAGTCACTGTCCTGGTCTCACCCGGCTGCAGCGCAACCTTGGTAAAGTCGCGCAGGCGACGGTTGTCGGGTACCACCGAGGCCACGAGGTCGCTTGAATAAAGCAGGACAGGCTCCTTGCCCTCGCGGTTGCCACTATTCGTGACATCCACCGTTACCGTCAGCACGTCATCAGCACCAAAGGAGGTCTTGTCAACCCTCAGATTGCTATATTTAAAAGAGGTGTAGGACAGACCAAAGCCAAACGGCCACTGCGTCGTCACCTTGGCGTCGTAGTCGTAGGCACCGGCCATCGTGTTGACTTCCTCACTGACCTTATAGTCGTAGTTGACGAGCGTGTTGATTTCCTTCGGATAGGTGTAGGGCAGCTTGGCCGAGAAGTTGGCATCGCCGGCGAGCAGATTGGCAAGAGCGTCGGCACCGTAGCTGCCTGGCAGCAGCACATCGACAACAGCACTTGCCAGCGGCTCAATATCGGCCACGATACGCGGACGGCCCTCGTTGAGTATCAGGATGACAGGCTTGCCCGTCTTGGCCAGTGCCTTGACAAGGTTGCGCTGGTTCTCGGAAAGCGTGAGGTCGGTCAGGTTGCCCGGAGTCTCGGTGTAGGAATTTTCACCCACGCAGGCCACAATGACATCGGCATTGGCGGCAGCCCTGACGGCCTTGTCTATCTCCGGCGCGTTCTCCTGCCAGTAAGTGCCCTTCAGATTATAGGTCACTCCAGGTTCAAGCGTCACATTGTCCTTGCCGTATTTGTTTGCAAGTGCCTCATAGATAGTGTTATAGACCGACAACTCCGGCTCGGCGTCGCTGCCCTGCCAGGTATAGGTCCATCCGCCCGTAAGACAACGCATAAGGTCAGCGTTGGGACCTGTGACCAGGATTTTCTTTCCTTTTGCGAGCGGCAGGATACCGTTGTTCTTGAGCAGCACCTCACTTTCCTCGGCGGCATGCAGCGACATTTCAGCCGAAGCCTTACTGCCGAAACCGGCATAATCTTTTCCGCCAGTGTTGGGCTGGTCAAACAGGCCGAGCCGGTATTTCACGCGCAGAATGCGGCGCACGGCATCGTCAATGCGGTCCTGAGAGACCTTGCCCTCCTCGACGAGCTGCTTAAGCAACGTACAGAAATCAACGTTGTACGGGTCCATGCTCATATCGACACCGGCATTGACAGCCAGACGAATAGCGTCTTTCTTGTCTTTAGCCACATGCTCACGTGTGTAAAGGTTGTTGATGTCGGCCCAGTCAGTCACTATCATGCCGTCCCAGTTGAGGTCATGCTTCAGCCATTGCGTCAGGTATTCGTAGCTGGCATGCACGGGCACGCCGTTGATTGAAGCCGAATTGACCATCACCGTCAAGGCTCCGGCCTGAATGGCATGCTTGAAAGGCTCAAAATATTTCTCGCGCAGCATGAGCGGTGACACATAGGCCGGTGTGCGGTCCTTACCCGAGAAGGGGGCGCCGTAGGCAAAATAATGCTTCACGCTTGTAGCCACATTGTACTTGCCGATATGGTTGTTGTCGTCGCCCTGATAGCCTCGCACCTCCTGCTCCACCATCTTCGCGTTGACGATGGCATCCTCGCCGAAGCTCTCCCAGATACGCGGCCAGCGCGGGTCGCGGCCAAGGTCAACCGTAGGATTATACACCCACGGACAGTCGGCGGCACGCGACTCGCAGGCGGTGGTCACTGCCATCTGACGGGCCAGGTCAGTATTGAACGAGGCACCAAGATTGATGGGCTGGGGAAACAACGTTCCGCCAAGGACATAAGTCGAGCCATGATTGTTGTCAAGACCGTAGATGGTGGGTATCTTCAGATATTTCATCGACAGTTTCTGAATGGCTGGTATCACCTTCTGCCATTCGGCCACCGTCAGTCCCTTGCCTGGAGCATTGAGGAATGAGCCCACCTTATATTTACTGATAATGGTGTCAAGCTTGGCCATATTGAGCTTGAAGACCGATTTCCCCCCATAGATGTCAACATTGTAAGGCTTCATGTGGGCAATGATGGTTTTGTCCGACTGCTTGAGCAACTTTTCAATTTCCGCATCATTGACACCTGCACTGGTCAGGGCCCGTCTCACCTTAGTGCGGTCAAGTTTCTGTGAAACAGGCACATAACCGCTGATGACATCAATGTTTAGCTCAAGCATCTGACCTATTTTCTCATCAAGCGTCATACTATTGAGCGTCTTCTCAACGCGAGCCTCAATACTGGCATCACGTGGTATGGCAGGCTTTACGCCCTGTGAAAAACCTGCCCCGGCCAAGAAACAGGCCAAGCCAACCGTAGTTAGTTTTTTCATTCTCTCAAAAGATAGTTTCAGTTGTTGATATGTTCGATATTTGCAAAAATAAGAAAATTTATCGAAGCACAAAGCCATTGCGGAATAAAGTTAATGTGTTTTAACACGTGGCGATTATTGGTGGAGAAGAAATTCCACCTGTACGGATAGATTTATCCATTGCACCCGCTTTGCACAATCGCCTAAGCGTCAACCGCTAAAGCCGAATGCGTCATACGGTACCGCGAAACGGGTTAAACGGCACTGCGATATGGGTTAAACGGCGAGGGTGTGGCGACCGCCCTACTCAACCGTGGCGACCGCCACACACAACCGCGGCGACCGTCCTACCTGTCTGCAGCGACCGCCACACTTTCTCGCACAAGCCACTTCGCATTCACATAACGCCGATGTGGACGCGGCAGTCGGCCCATTTCTGTTCGCAGAGGTAAATTGGTCGCTTAGTCAATTTCCTCGTCTGGCTCATAGCCACCCATGCTGCGGATGGCATTCTTCAGCATGGTGTACTGCTCAAAGAGGTTGTTGACGGCCTCCTCACCCTTGGTGTAGTCGTGCATAGGACTCTTGAGGAAGAAGCTCAGGAAACGCTGGATGCCATAGCGGCCCGCACGGTGAGCCAGGTCTGACAGCAACGTGAGGTCGAGCAGCAGCGGAGCGGCGAGAATGGAGTCGCGGCAGAGGAAGTTAATCTTAATCTGCATGGGATAGCCCATCCAACCGAAGATGTCGAGGTTGTCCCAACCCTCCTTGTTGTCGTTGCGGGGCGGATAATAGTTGATGCGCACCTTATGATAGATGTTGCCGTAAAGGTCGGGCTGGTCATCCTTGCGCAGAATGGTCTCCAGGGTGGAGAGCTTGCTCACCTCCTTGGTGTGGAAGTTGGCCGGCTCGTCCAGCACGAGTCCGTCGCGGTTGCCGAGGATATTGGTAGAGAACCAGCCGCTCAGTCCGAGATTGCGTACCTTGAGAATTGGAGCGAAACCACTCTTTACCAGTGTCTGACCGGTCTTGAAATCCTTTCCGGCGATAGGCAGTTTCTTCTCGTCAGCCAACTGCCACATGGCTGGAATGTCGACTGTGGTGTTGGGCGCGCCCATGATGAACGGCGCATCCTCCTGCAGGGCTGCGTATGCATAGCACATTGACGGGGCAATGTGCTCGCGGTCGTCAGCCTTCATGGCTGCGACAAGGCTGTCAATATTGCCATGAACATTCTCATTATAGGGCACATAGATTTCCGTTGAAGCAGCCCATATGACAACAATGCGCGCACAGTGGTTCTTTTCCTTGAAATCACGGATGTCCTGCCGCAACTGCTCAGCCATGTCCCAACGTGTGGCACAATCCTTCACGTTGTCTCCGTCGAGACGCTTGGCGTAGTTCTTGTCGAAAGCCGCCTTCATGGGCTTAATCTGCTCCAGCTCGTCACGCACAGGGTCGATGTCCTTCTGCTTCAGCACCTCGGCATAGACAGCGGCCTGATAAGCATTCTGTGGATAGACATCCCAACAGCCAAAGACAATATCATCAAGTTTGGCCAGCGAGACAATATCACCGTAGTGAAGATAGCGCTTGTCCTTACCGCGTCCAACACGGATTTTGTCGTACTGCGTCATCGAGCCGACAGGTTTTGCCAATCCCTTGCGGACCATAAGAACGCCTGTCATAAACGTAGTAGCCACTGCACCGCATCCCACTACAAGGATGCCCAACTTGCCCTCGGCAGGTTTTACGATTTCTTTTTCCATTGTAATTTAAGGCCTTTAGTATTGCAGCGTAGTTGTTTTTAAGTTAATGGAAAGCCGGGGCATTGACGCTGCATGAATGACAAAGCCGACGGCTGTCTGTTATGTGTTGACAAAGGTAATAAAAATTGATGACGAAGAATGAAGAAAAATAGAAAAATTACGAAATAGTAACAAAATAATGTAACGCCCTGGTCCAATACGCCCTAAAATGAGTATCTTTGTGTTGGATATGGAAACAAATACTTACCGCATTGAAAATGCACGCAAGACACAAGCCTCCGAGATAGCCTGGCTCATCATGGAGGCGATGGACCATGACTGTTGCCGCAACTTCGCAGGTCCCGGCCACACACTGGACGACTTCCACGCCATGCTTACCGAGCTCGTCGGAATGGAGCAGAGCCAATACAGCTACCGCAACACGCTTTGCGCCATGGCCGGTGACGACATCGCCGGCATGCTTGTCGGTTACGACGGGAAAGACTTGCTTAAGCTGCGGCAGGCGTTCATCTGCAAAGCCAAGGAACGGCTGGGGCAAGACTTCTCCTCCATGGACGAGGAAACGCAGGCGGGCGAATACTATCTCGACTCGCTCTGCGTAAAACAGAAATACCGCAAGCAGGGCATCGCATCCGCCCTGCTGCACGAGGCCATAAGGCGGCACGGCGACCAGCCCGTCGGCCTGTTGGTTGACCTCACCCACCCCTGGGCCGAGCGGCTCTACCTTGCCCTCGGCTTCCAGTTTGTCAACGAGACGACGTGGGGCGGCCACCAGATGCGCCACCTGCAATATCACGCGGGCAACGCGGGCAAATAAAAAGCGGAGGCCGTCCCCGCAGTTGATGGGGGACGGCCTCCAAGAGAGAGATTATGGATTTGCGACGATTTGTCCGTCAAAGAGATGTATGATGCGATGGGCCAGCTCGGCATCGTGGGCATTGTGGGTGACCATGACAATGGTGGCTCCGTCCTGGTTGAGTTCCGTGAGCAACTGCATCACCTCGGCACCGTTCTTCGAGTCGAGGTTACCGGTAGGCTCATCGGCGAGGATGAGCTTAGGACCGAAGACCACAGCACGGGCGATGGCCACGCGCTGCTGCTGACCGCCGGAGAGCTGGTGAGGGAAGTGCTTGGCGCGGTGGCTGATGTTCATGCGCTTCATCACCTCCTGCACCTTCTGCTTGCGCTCGGCCTTGGAGATGCCAAGATAGGTGAGCGGCAGTTCTATGTTCTCCTCCACGTTGAGTTCGTCAATGAGGTTGAAACTCTGAAACACGAAACCGATCTGTCCTTTGCGGATAGCCGTGCGCTCGTTCTCGTGGAGCCCCGACACTTCCTTGCCGTCGAGCCAGTACTGTCCCGACGTGGGGTTGTCGAGGAGTCCGAGGATGTTGAGCAGTGTGGACTTGCCACAGCCTGAAGGACCCATGATGGCGACAAACTCGCCGTCTTTCACTTCAAACGATACCTTGTCAAGGGCTATCGTCTCTACTTCTTCCGTGCGGAAGGTCTTGCTTAAATCTTGTACTTTTATCATAACTTCTTTCTTTTTATTATTCGTCTTTAAGGAATAGCACTGGATTGCTGTTGACTACCTTGCGGGCGGAGAGCAGCATGATGGTGACCACGATGGCGAGTACCACTAAGCCGACAGCCACGAAGAGCAGGGGCAAGAGCGTGATGCGGTCGGCAAAGAGTTGCAGCCATTTTCCGGAGATGACCCAAGAGAGGATGAGGCCTATGAGGACGGCAGGAACCGAAAGTTTCAGCACGTCGGCTACGAGCATGTGGAAGATGTCGCGGGCCGTGGCACCGTTGACCTTGCGGATAGCAATCTCCTTACGGCGGCGGTTCACCTCGTCGGTGGTGTAGCCGATAAGTCCCATCAGGGCGATGACCAGCGCAGTGATACCCGTAACGAGCGTTCCCATGCGGAAGCCGTCGGTGCTCTGATACTGATTGACGACAAGGTCAGAGTAAGGCATTACCTTCACGTCGCGGTCGGGCAGCAGTCGTTTCAACTGCTGGCGTGCGCGGTCGAGGTTGTCGGGCGTGAGGTCGGTGAACTTCGCAAGGATGTATTGAGCGTCGTTGTTGTCGTGGAAGAGTACGCTCGGACGGAGCTCACGCTCAAGCGAGGAGCCGAGGCTGACATCCTTATACACGCCGCAGATGGTAGAGAAAGGATGCAGGCTGTCGGTATGTTCCGAGACGCAGATATGCTGTCCGACGACGCTGCCCTGCTTGTGCGTGGTCGTGTGGAAGCGCTTCACAAACGACTCGCTCACCATCACCTCGCTCAGGTCGCTGTCGGCAGGCTCGGTAAAATTGCGGCCCTCCACCACCTTGATGCCCATGAGCTTCAGATAGCCGTCACCCACACTGTACTGGTCGGCAATGTTGAAGTATTCCGTGTCGTCGCCCGGCAAGTAGATATTATTACCACTATGCCCCTCGATGGGCAACGTGTAGGCTGTTGTCACCTGCTCGATGAAGGGCAGTGAGCGCAGCGACGTCACGGCCTGCTGCATCTGTTTGACAGGTGCTTTGTCCAAGGTGACGACGGCAAGACGGCTGTAGTCGTAGCCCATATCCTCGTGCGTCACCTCGCGGTACTGCTGTTGCACGACGGCAAGCAGGCTGAGCATGACGGTGACGACGAGAAACTCCACCGACAACATGATGAGTTTCCAGCGGCGGCGTGCCTCGTGCACACCACGGAAAGCAGCTGTCACCGGCACCTTATTATATATATAGCCCGGCACAAAGCCACCCACAAAGATGATGAGCAGACAGATGAGGACAAGTATCCATGAGCCACGGCTGAGCAGCATCGTGCTGATAGGCGTGGAGATATATTGCTCTATCGTGCCCTTGCAGACGAACATCAGCGCCAAGGCTAACAGGATGCCGATGAGCACGTGGACGAGCGACTCGCTGATGGTGATGCCGTAGATGGTGCGTCGTCCGCCGCCGAAGCACTTGCGCACGGCCATCTCGCGGAAGCGGTTGACCACATTGCCCATGACGATGAGCAGGTAGTTGACCACCGTGGAGACCAGGAGGATGATGGCGAGCAGCGACATGATCCAGCACATCGTCTTGATTTGTGGATTGGAGGTGTAGTCTTCGGTGACCTGGGTGAAAGAATAGTTGAACTTCACGCCAGCTTTCTCAGCCTCGGCATAGTCGCTGTGCTGTGCCATTATCTTACTGACGTTAGGTTTCAGGTAGTCTATCGTAGCACCCTTCTTCAGTCTAATATAAGAAGAGAAGCGGTCGCCACCCACCCAACGGTCTGTGATTTCGAAATCTAAATACTTGTTGATAGTAGGCAGTGATGTAATGACATCGACGCCGTGCAGTTTAGAGTTGTACGGGAAGTCCTCATAGACACCGCCAATGATGAGCTTAAAATCGTAGTCGCGCAGCTCGAACGCTTTGCCTACTACATTGCCACCGATGCGATCAGCCATGGATCGGCTTATCACACAGTTATAAGGGCGACTGAGGCTCTCCTTGAGGTTGCCCTGCACGGTTGCCCGTGGAAAAACGTCGAAGAGGCTGCTGTCGGCCGCCTTGATCTCGTCGATGGTGAACTGTCGGCCGTCGATGGTCGCCTTCACATCTCCCAGCATGAAGGTGTAGCGTGTGGCGGCCTCCACCTGTGGCGACACAGCCTTGATGCCCGGCGCAACGGCTCCCGAGGTTTGTGACCACTCGTTGTACTGCCCGTTCTGCACGACATCCTCGTTGATGGTGTAGGTGCGCTCGTGCCCGGGAAACCACGTGTCGAAGGTCTGCTCGAAATAGACTTCGCCTATCAGCACCGCCGACACGGCAAGACCAAAGCCCAAGCAAACAATCTTTGCCAGATTGTGCTGACCGCGTCGTGGTAGGTTCTTCAATGCTTTAACAATATTATTCATTATCAACTTATTATTTTGTTCTTTACCTTTTTTACTTTTTTACTTTTAACTCTTTGTAATCCTTGTAACTCTCATATCCACTCACGATGACGCGCTCGCCGGGCTCCAGTCCCTCCAAAACCTCATAGTACTGCGGGTTCTGCCGCCCGATGCGTATGTTGCGGCGATAGGCTTTATGGCCGGAGGCATCGAGTACGAAGATCCATGAGCCGCCGGTGGTACTGTAGAACGTACCCTTGGGGATGATGATGACCTTCTTCGACTCGCCGAGCTGCAGGTCGATGTAGTAGGTCTGCCCCGTGCGGATATTCTGTGGGCGGGCGCCACGGAAGACGAAGTCAATCTTGAAGCGGCCTTCGTGCACCTCGGGATAAACCTTGCGAACCTCAAGGCGGTAGGTTCTGCCATTCTGCGTGAACGTAGCAGCAAGTCCGCTGTGCACGCGGTCGATGTAGTGCTCATCTACCTGCGCCTCCACCTTGTAGTCGCTGAGGTCGTTGATGACGCCAATCTTTTGTCCCGGCGTGATGCTCTGTCCCAACTCCACGTCGAGCAGTCCCACCTCCCCGTCGATGGAGGAACGTACGTCGAGCTTAGCCTTACGCTGCCTGACAAGTTCCACGTTGCGCTGCATCGAAGCCAGGTTGTCGCTCATCTGGTTCATCTGTGCCCTCCGCATCTGTGCGCTCTTGCTGAGTCGCTGGCGGATGAGGCTGTTCTTCTCCACGGCGAGCCGATA